>JBJYWX010000230.1:0-4945 GCA_046259695.1 Promineifilaceae bacterium (SeqCode)
GTAAATGTCCGATCCAGTTACTCGGTAGAAGGAGTGTTCTTTAAACTCTACCTCCAGGTAGAGATCGCCCGATTCGGCGCCACCAAGTCCGGGACCTCCCTGGCCGGCCAGGCGGATTTGTTGGCCCGGACGGATGCCCTTGGGTATGCGCACATTCAGGGTACGTTCGCGGACGGTAACATGACCGTCGTCGGTTAGCTCGGGCATACGCAGTGAGATGGAGCGGGTCGCGCCGGTAAAGCTGTCTTCGAGATCAATTATCACCTTGGCATGGTGATCTTCCCCGCGCATGCGGAAAGTCCGCCGACCCGCTGTACCACTCGGGCGCGTATAACCGCGACCGAACAGCTCCTCGAAAAACGCGCTGTGGTCTGCTGTGTCGGCATCCGTATAACCGCCGCCACGAAATTCGAAGCCGGCGTCCCAGTCTGGCGGCGGATGAAACTCCTGTCCTGTCTTCCATTGGGCGCCGAGTTGATCGTAAGCCACGCGTTTTTCGGGATCCTTGAGTACCTCGTAGGCTTCGCCCACTTCCTTGAAGCGTTCCTCAGCGTCGGCTTCTTTACTGACATCCGGGTGATATTTTCTGGCAAGCTTACGATAGGCGCGCTTAATTTCGTCCTGTGTGGCGTCACGCGCGACCCCCAAGATCTCATAGTAATCTTTGTATTCCATCAGACTCTACCGCGTCGCCGTGAAAATCAGCTCGCCCCGCTTCGCTTCGGCGTGGATGGTGTCCCCTGGCCCGAAGCGCCCCGCCAGAATCTCCTGGGCAAGGGGATTCTCGAGTCGTTGCTGAATGACACGTTTCAGAGGGCGGGCTCCGTACACGGGGTTAAAGCCCACATTGCCGAGGAGATCCAGCGCCTCCGGGGTGAGCTCGAGATTTATCCGCTGTGTCTCCAGGCGACGCGCCAGGATGTCCACCTGCAAACGGGCGATGCGCCGGATCTGGCTACGCTGCAAGGGATGGAAGACGATAGTGTCATCGACGCGGTTGATAAATTCCGGGCGGAAATGGCTACCGACAATCTCCATGACCGCCTGTTTCATCTCTTCATAGCGTTCTTCGCCGGCCATCTGCTGGATAACGTCCGAGCCCAGGTTCGAGGTCATCACAATCACGGCATTGCGGAAATCCACGGTACGCCCCTGGCCGTCGGTGAGCCGGCCATCATCGAGCACCTGGAGCAGAATATTGAACACATCGGGATGGGCTTTTTCCATTTCATCGAGAAGTATCACCGCATAAGGCCGGCGTCGCAAGGCCTCCGTCAGATAGCCACCCTCGTCATAGCCGACATAGCCGGGCGGCGCTCCGATCAGGCGAGCTACCGAATGCTTTTCCATAAACTCGGACATATCGAGACGAATCATGGCTTCCTCGGTATCAAACAAGAACGCCGCAAGCGCCTTGCACAGCTCGGTTTTGCCGACGCCGGTGGGTCCCAGGAACAGGAAAGAACCATTGGGCCGGTTCGGATCGGCAAGACCTGCACGGGAGCGGCGAATGGCGTCACTGACTGCGTGGATAGCCTCTTTCTGACCGATAACGCGTTTACCCAGTTCTTCCTCCAGATGCAACAGCTTCTCACGCTCGCCCTCGAGCATTTTTGAAACCGGAATACCGGTCCATTTAGAGACGACTTCAGCGATCTCTTCTTCGGTAACCTTATCGCGTACCAGGGTGGCCTCTTGTTGCTCGGAACGTTCGGCCTCCGCCAGCCGCTTTTCCAGCTCCGGCATGCGGCCATACTGGAGTTCGGACATACGGGCGAGGTCCCCGGCGCGGCGGGCGGTTTCAAGTTCCAGCTTGGTACGTTCGAGCTCTTCTTTAATCTGAGTGGTACCCTGAAGCGCTGCCTTCTCAGCCTTCCATACCGCTTCGAGTTCGTAATATTCACGCTCCAGAGCAGCCAACTCGGCCTCTAAATCAGCAAGGCGCAGCTTGGAGGCTTCGTCGGATTCCTTCTTTAGTGCCTCGCGTTCGATTTTAAGCTGGATGATGCGTCGATCGAGGCGGTCCAATTCCTCGGGCATTGAATCGATTTCCATGCGAATGTGGCTCGCCGCTTCGTCAATGAGATCGATAGCTTTATCGGGTAACTGGCGATCGGTGATATACCGATGAGACAACGTTGCTGCTGCGACAATCGCAGGATCGGTAATCATCACGCCGTGGTGAACCTCGTAACGCTCCTTCAGGCCGCGCAGAATGGCGATGGTGTCCTCCACCGTAGGTTCGTCTATCAACACCTTCTGAAAACGGCGCTCCAGCGCGGCGTCTTTCTCCACATACTGGCGGTATTCGTCCAATGTGGTGGCTCCGACGCAATGCAATTCCCCGCGCGCCAGGGCGGGCTTGAGCATATTGCCAGCGTCCATGGCGCCTTCGGCCTTACCGGCGCCAACCATGGTATGCAGCTCATCAATGAAAAGGACAATCTGTCCCTCTTGCTTGGCGAGATCTTTGAGTACTCCTTTCAAGCGTTCCTCGAACTCGCCCCGGAACTTGGCTCCGGCGATCAGGGCGCCCATGTCGAGTGCCAGTAGTCGCTTGCCCTTGAGCCCCTCGGGTACCTCCTCGTTGACGATGCGTTGTGCCAGCCCCTCGGCGATCGCAGTCTTGCCGACACCCGCTTCACCAATCAGTACCGGATTGTTTTTGGTCCGGCGCTGCAGGACCTGGATAGTACGGCGGATCTCGTCGTCACGACCAATGACCGGATCCAGCTTGCCCTGCTCGGCTCGCTCGGTAAGATCAATGGTGTATTTTTCCAGGGCCTGACGCTGCTCCTCTGCATCCGGGTCAGCGATCCGCTCGCCGCCTCGTATTTGCTCAATCGCCTGCTCCAGAGCCCCTTTACTGGCGCCGGCGGCGCGTAGCAGTTCACCCAGCTTACCCTTCTCCTTAACGGCGGCGAGCAAAAACAGCTCGCTGGAGATATACTGATCGTTGCGGTTTTGAGCCAGTTTGTCGGTGACGTTCAACAACTTTCCCAGCTCGTTGGAGATGTGCACCTCACCGGCGGTGCCTTGCACCTGAGGCAGCCTGTCCAGGGCTTCCATCAGTTGCAGCCGCAGCTGGTTGATATTGACATCGGCCCTGGCGAGCAGGGGACGGGCTGTCCCTCCGTCTTGATCCAGAAGCGCCTTCATCAGATGAACCGGCTCGATATACTGGTGATCGCGCCCAACGGCAATGCTCTGCGCGTCTGCCAGGGCAAGTTGGAACTTGGTAGTTAGTTTGTCCATTCGCATGATTGCAGACTCTATTGGGGTTGCACGTCTTTGGCCCGGGATGTACCGGCCACTCTCACAAATGCGACTCAATCCAATGCATCAGCTGCGCCAGATTCATCGCCCCCGGTTGACTTGCTACTTGTCGGCCAGCCTTGAATATCATCAATGTAGGAATGCTGCGAATACCGTAGCGTTTGGCGAGTAGCGGATTCTGTTCGGTGTCTACCTTAGCAAGCCGGGCACGAGGCTCGATCTGCGCCGCAGCCTGTTCATAGCCCGGTGCCATCATCTTACAGGGACCGCACCAGGAAGCCCAAAAGTCCACCACCAGGGGCAGTTCATCGCTGTTTAAGTAGCGATTAAAGTTGCGATCGGTCAGAGAGACCGGATAGCCGTCAAATAAAGATTGTTTACACTGGCCACACTTGGGTCGTTCTGCGAGCCTTGTCGTCGGAACCCGGTTCAGGGCCTCGCAGTGGGGACAGACAATCATCGTACTAGCGGCCATGTTTCAGTTTCTCATTGTGACTTTGCATTATCACTAACGTCCTCGAACTCTGCATCGACCATTTCATTTTCACCTGCGCTCTGGCTTTGTGAAGGTCCTGCTTCGGCAGCTGTGGAATACGCCGTCGAGAAACGAGAGGTAGATAGGATGTCTTTCTCCCGGTGGTTTTAATGAGTTGCCTCGCTTCCCTATTCGGTTGAAGCATCGAATGAAACGGTGGTTCCCTGATCTGCGAAGTTCAGCTTTGTGCGGTTGCCGTTTTGGTCTAGGATCTCAAGAGAGACCAGACGTCCGTCACCGGCATCCAGGCTCTCCGTTAATTCCACTGGTGCCTCGACGTCATGTTCATAATTCACTTCTCTCAAAGAGATGATATCAGCGTACCGCCTGTATCAACTGCCTCAATGAAAAATACCCGGCATGGTCCTGAAAAGTGAGAATCTCGGACTTCGGCAAAAGTATAGCAGATACATGCGAATGACATTCCCTAAAAAGGTGAAAAATGGGGGAAATAATGAAAGGTGTGATGAAGAGACAGGTCTTTCTTTTTACCTAAGTTTTACTAGATTTTGTTGTACGGCGAGACCACTTCGACTCGCATTTGCGGATGCCCTGTACCTTGTCACCGCTGATCGGGATAGTGCTATCGCCGCCGCCTACGCGAGTGGCGGGCACTCGATGCAAGCCATCGGTGATTACTTCGGTCTACATTACTCCCGAATCAACATGATTGTTCTCAATGTCGAACGGGCAAAAAGAAAGATCTTATTCTTTTTTTTTCTTCTTATTTGCAAATTTTTACAAGCGACATGATCGAGAATTTTATTCTGTTTATTATGGATTTTCTACGGTTTTTTATCGTTAATTTAGGCTTTGATATTGAAACCAACGTCACTTCGGTAAAACGGGATATTTACTTTTCGTCTGTTCGTGGACTAGCATGTTGGTGGATGATTGATCTGCTGACAGCAGTCCGTATCCATATTTTGTGCCTGCTAATTCAGTCGACTATTTGGCTAATTTTAGCCTTAAAATGTGACTACAGGCATTCGTTGTTAACGACCAAGAAATCCTTTGGAGGGATGTTCATGAAAAACCTGTTGCTTTCTCTGAGTTTTGTGCTGGCCTGTGGTATGGTAATAGCCGCCGAGGAAACCATGACCTTTGATGAACTGGATGTGGATCAGGATGGTG
>JBJYWX010000231.1:0-4583 GCA_046259695.1 Promineifilaceae bacterium (SeqCode)
TGGTGCTGGACGGCCGCGGCACCATGTGGATGGCCGTCCTCGCCGACATGGGCGCCTCCCTCCTCGTCACCCTCAACGGCATGCGCCTGCTGCGCTTCAGTGACCAGTTTTCAGTAAACGGTAAGCAGTAAACAGAATTCAGTATTCAGTTCACCGGTTACTGAAAACTGAACACTGAGTTCTACCCATCATTAAGATGTGTTCGGTCGAGATGAAGTTTTTGCCGGGTACGGAGGTTTTGCTGGATAGGCGACGATTAAGAGTCGCTGTCGACCGCTACTAGATGATGATGCTGCCGACTACGTCACCGCCGATGACGTCAAAACCGGTAGCCTGGTACTCTTTAGCGCCCGGTTCAATCCCTTTCGCCATATCCTCATCAGCCTCGAAGCTAATATCGCTGGCGCCAATCGCCACGTGGCCGTAACGTTTCAGCAGCTGTTCGACGTCGCGCGTGATGCGCGACGATCTGGTCGTCCTGAAGTAGGTTTGCCAGCCTTCGTCGAAGGAAAGTGACGGCTCGACTTGCCGCAAGAGGAAGCCGGGCGGCTCGTTCAACGACTGCGAAAGCGCCAGATCCCAGGTATTGATGCTGCGCGCGAGCGCTTCGCGCCTGGTCTCGCTCAGCTCGCCGAAAGTCATCAGGCGCAGTCCTTTGCTCAGCACGTCGCCGTCCTGGCTGCCCATTTCGGCCAGGGTGTCGCGAATAAGCGCCGGCTGCCTTAGCAGGTCCTGATCATCCAGCTTCAAGAAGCGCTCACGCACCTGTTGGCGAAGCAGCGCTATCTTTTCAGCCGTCTTGCCCGGCTGTTCATGGATGATCTTTAAGTCAAACAGATCGAGTTCTAGATTCACGGCTGCTTCCGCGAATACCTGGTCGGCCTCCGCCAACAGATCGCGCGCCCGCGCCAGCTCATTTCCCGCCTGCTCGTAGTTGCCCAGTTGAATGTCGATGGCAATGGCCTGCCGCAGCAGGTCGAACAGCCCGCCGAAATTATCGATGGTCCGCATCGACCGGATGCCCTCATAGGCGCTGCGCCGCGCCTCTTTCCAGCGCTCCTGCTGGCGCAGAATCGTCGTTTCCAGCAGATAGAGCGGGCTGCCGGGCATGCGTTCAGGCCTGCCCCCGAGCAGGGTCAGCGCGCCCTGCCAATCATTGGAGCGAATCAAATCGTGAACGCGCTTTTCGGTGTGGTTTTCCCATTCCGGCAAATCCGTTTCGTCCCAGTCGACATCCTCTATGCCCGTAAGGCGCAGGCGGGCGGCCAGCCAGGCGCGCGCCCGCGGCGTCAGCTCATAGATGGCCGGCCGCAGCAGCCGCTCCAGGGTTTCGTGGTAGCGCGGCTCCCACCTGCTTTCGATGACGCTGAAGTCCGGCTCGACGAAAAGACGGTGGTAGATTTCTTCGGCGCGCGCCTCGGCGCTGTCTTGCTGACTGTAATAGGCAATCGCCGCCTCATGTATGTCGTGCACGACCAACGGTTTGTCGTCGTGCAGGGCGGCGATCATCACCGCCCTGATATCCGGCCGGTGGCGCAGCATGCCCGGGCCTGCAGGCGCAACCAGTGTCACTTCCTGGCTGAGCAGATCAAAGAGACGCTGCGCGTCCGCCTCATCGCGCACCTCAACACCGCACGGCCCGGCCAGTACCTTTAGAATAAGATCGGGCGTGATCAGCCGCAGGGTCAGGCCGGGGTGGGCCAGCTTGCAGACATTAGGATCGGTGATATGATCCAAAACACGGCGGTAAAGCTGGCCCTGGATGTTGCCTTCCGACACTTTTCGCAGGACATCGCGCAGTGCGGCCGAGTCCGCATTGTCGGCCAGGTTTTCGTCCCGCACCACACGCGCAGCCAGTTTCAGGCTCAGGGGATTGCCGGTGACTGCCTGAAAAATCTGGCGCGCTACGTCAGGGTTGGTGACGTTCTGTCTCTGCAAGAAAGCCAGTGATGCCGCTTCGTCGAATCCTTCCAGCTCCTCGCTGGTAAAAGATGCCTCTTCTGCGCTGCTGCGGCCGGCAATAAGGACGCGCACGCCGGGCAGACGACGGCGCAGGGCTTCTAAAAAGCCATCGATCGCGGCTACCAGGTCGTAGCTGCTCAGTTGAACCTCTTCAAACGTGTCCAGGACCAGCAGCCAGGGCCGCGATCCGGTAGGCATCTGTTCGTAAATGACGGCAAAGTCATCTATGTAGCGCTCCGTCTGCTGTGATTGCCCGCGCCGGATGTCGCCCTTTATAGCTGTGGGCACGATCTTCAGCGACTCATATATGTTCTGGTCGCCGCGGATGACCTCGGCCGAGAGGCGATAGGACCATTCTTCGACAAACTCGGAAAACTGGTTCGCTTGCGCCGCGAATTGGACGGAGAGCTGGTCTGCCGCGGTCATGAGGATGGTTAGCGGCTCGTAGGGGTCGATCCTGGCCTGGTCAAAATCGATATAGCTAAAAGGCAGGCGTTCCTCCAGACCATGGCGATCGGTTTGCCGCAGGATAAATTCCGAGAGCAGCGTGGACTTGCCTACGCCGCCCGGCCCGTAAATGAGCAGGGGGGCCGGATCGATCTCGGCGTCGACGTGTTCCTGCAGCTCGCCTAATGTGACATAACGGCCGTAAAAACCGTCTTTTACCAGGTAGCGGAAGGGCTGCATCAACTCTTCCCAGTCGATACGCTCGCGCACATCCGTCACCGCGGGCAGGTCGCCGGCCAGTTCAGTATCACGCAGCCAATCGATCACCTGCAGCGTATTCCGCAGTTCGGTCAGAGATTGGCGATCCAGGGGTTTAGCCGTGCCGTGCACAGCGGCTTCCAACGTGGCCTGCAGGCCGTCCTGCGGTCGTTCCTGGGCAAGTTCCAGGGCGGCCAAAATCCGCTCGCGGCTACCCAGACGCTGCAGCGCCCGCCGGCGCGCGCCATGTTTGAGCGACCAAGAGGGCCGGCCCTGGTCGTCATAGCGCAGCGTGGCGTTGGCTAAAAGGCGCCGCACGGCCGGCCCGCGTGCCTCCGTGGCATCGACGGGCTCAAAGGGGCGCAGCTGCTCAGGATCGAACGTAACCAGCACGGCCGCTGCCAGGTGCAGGTCTTCTTCCAGATTATTGCGGCCGATCTCTCCGGGCACGCGCACAGCGCTGTCATCAACCGTGATCTGGGCCAGGTTCTCCTTCAGCAGATCGAAATTGATCGTCTTGCGGCTCATGGTTCCACGGGCTCCCCGTCCTCTTGTGCTTCAACCAGCGATGCTTCCAACCGGCGCAACGCGTCGCGGACAACGCTGGAAATGGCGAATGGACGTTCCTCCTGCGGCAGCTCCTGCAGTTTAGACGTGACCGCTTCCACGAGATCGGCTGCGGCCGCAGCTGCGCTCCCTTCTTCATTCTCACCGATCAGGCGCTTGATTTGCTCCTGGAAAAACGTTTCCATCTCTTCGGGGCCTATTTCATCGCGGATCACTTCCTGCACGACGCGGTGGCGCACGTCGACGGGAAGACGCCGGTGCCCGTCATAGCTGATCAGTACCAGCCGGCAGGGGGGATCAAAGTCCGAGAATTCAATCTCTTTTGCCAGGCGGTCTAAGAAGCCGTTGATTTCATCCGGCAGACCTTCCACCTGGTTGACCCCGTCCAGCACCAACCACCAGAAATCTTCGCTGCGTTTGACCTGGTCGATCAGCCAGATTACCAGATTACGCGTCCAGCGGGCGGTCTGCGCTTCCTGTGGGGGGATGGTGCTGATATCAGCCTGTATCTTTCGGCCAAGCTGCGCGACGAGGTCTTGCAGACCGCTGCCCAATGAGATTTCTTGCTGCAGGTCGAGATAGGCCATTCTATCGTGGCGATGAAGGGCAGCGTAACGGATTAACTCGGCCGAGTAAGTCTTCCCGCAGCGGCTGAGTTCGCTGTAGATAGATAGAATGCGCGGCGTACGGCCTTCGGCCGTGAGCTGGCGCAGCCCATTTCGCAGCTCGTCACGGCCGATGAAGGCCAGACTGCGATCGCTGCCGAGAAAGCACGCCGCCAGCGGATCGCCGCCATTCTCACCGGCACCGGCGGCGGTGACCAGGGCATCGGGAATCGTGGCGATAACAAAATCGCGCAGCGGCGGGTTCTGAGGTTTGTTCTTGTATGCTCCCTCAATCAGGGTGGCCACCCAACCCTCGCGGTTGGCCAACATAATGATGTCAAACACCGCATCGGGAAACGCAGCGGCCATCGCAGCAATTTGCATCACCTGTTTGCCCGTGGTGAAGAAGAGCATGCGGTCAAACTCGTTGATCTGCGGGTAAGCATCTTGCAATGCCTCCCACAATGCGCGGACCTGATTTTGATCAAGTTGAAGCGTGGTCGCCATAGTGCATCTTTTACATACTAATGTTATAGGAAACCTTCTTTCCTATTTGCCGCTGTAAAAATATGTACGCATCATCTGAGGTCAAATGACGTGTACAAAAAAGAATAGAAAAAATAGAGGTATTTTTTCTGTTATAGGAAACTTTGTTTCCTATTGGCCGCTGTACAAATATGTACGCATCATCTGGGGTCAGATGACCTGGTCAAAAAAGAATAGAAGAAATAGAGACATTTTTTC
>JBJYWX010000232.1:0-6167 GCA_046259695.1 Promineifilaceae bacterium (SeqCode)
GTGATGGGTGCAACCGGTTCGGAGCCATTTCCATTCGAGCTGCCAGCTGGAGGCGATGGTCGAAATCGATCGGGCGGGATGTGGTACGTGTGAATGAGATCCAGTTCGGCCGGTGGGGCGTCAGATGCCAAGGAAATTAGCACGACGCGGCGTCCCGCTTCCTGCAGGCGCAGCAGGGCGACCATAATCTCTTCGGTGATAACCGCTGTCACTAGGACCATAGTTGCGGCCCAGGGTAAGCGAGGACTTTCACGCAGCAGCATTATATCAATAGAACTGGTTGCGAATTCCGTGACCACCGCAAGGGCCTCCAGCACATGGCTAAGTTGATCAACCGAGCGCCCCGGCGGGACGCGGATGGATTGATCGGAACCAGGGAAAGCACCGTTGGCATAGAAGCCGATTCCCCAGCCCTGCTCAGCGCCATAGTTAGCGAGCGACGCAGCAACAGATACAGCACTTTCCATTAGTTCAGGAAAAAAGCCCATCCAATGTTTGGGCATAGTTGCCACGTTAAGAAAGATGGCGAGGGTCATCCCCGTGGAGGGATCGTATACCTTAGTCTGAAGTTCACCGCGGCGCGCACTTGCTTTCCAATGAACATCGCGAAAACGGTCATGCGTCTGGTAGTCACGAATACCGCGGGTCTTGATGGGATCGGTGAAAAGACTGCGCCGGATGCTCAGGTCGCCAAACGGCTCCTTTGCGGGAAGCCCCAACGCCTGCAGCGGTTGGACCACGGGATAAACAATAATATGGTCGTAATAAGCATACTCGCGTTCGATGCGATAGAGGGTAAAGAGGTCGCCGGACTGTTCCAATACGGGTCCGACGCGATAAAAGCCTCGTGCGGGAAAGCGTAACCTAACTGAGCGGATAACTTCACCAAACGGCGGCATGGAGTAACTGTTTGTAAGCAGATAGGTATCGCTGGCATCACTGCCGGAGCGAATCAGCACATTGGCCAGGTCCGGCGGATAGGGTAGGGTATCCTGAATCCGGAGCCAGGTAAGCGGGAGACGTTTGTTGTTGGAGACGGTCATTGTCATCGTGACCGGTTCACCAGGGAAAACATGCGTCCGGTCAAACGTGCGCCGATAGCGAATGCCGGTGAGGGCGAAATTCTTCCATAACTTGCCGACGCCCAAGACGAGCAGCATGAGCAGTCCGAGGGCGAGTAGAGCTGGATTGCGATCGTTGACCAGGCCGATGAACAGGATTATCAACGCAATGAGGATCCAGGCATCGCTCAATATACTATCTTCGCGCTCGCGGATAGTCAGACCGCGCATGGCGGCAATGTCCGCAGAGTCTACCGGCGTGCCCAATGCCGTAGCTTGCAGAATTCTACGGCGCGCCTCGCGGCGTTTCTCGCGCGTATCCCGGCGGGTAACAAGGCGGACGGTGTTGCTCATACTATCTAGGCGTCGACCGGCACGGCAACGGACTCCACGACTTCGCGTAGAATTGTTTCGCCGGTTCGGCCGCGCAGGCGTGTCTGTGGATTGACAACCAGCCGATGGGTAAGCACGTATGGCGCCATTGTTTTGACGTCATCAGGAATCACAAAGGACCTATCCTGAATGGCAGCGTGCGCCTGGCAAGTCCGGTAAAGGGCCATGGTCGCGCGCGGGCTGGCCCCAAGGGCGATGTCTTCGTGAGCGCGAGTCGCGCGGCACACATCGACGATATAGCGGCGCACGCTTTCTTCCACATTGATAGACCGCACCTCCTTTTGCAATGCTATTATTTCGGACGGCTCTACAACCTGCTGCAATTTGTCAAGGGGGTCTTCCTTTTCGAAGCGCAGCAAGATGGCGTTTTCGCCGTCGGCATCCGGATAGCCGATACCCAGCCTTAGGAGGAAACGGTCGAGCTGCGCTTCAGGCAGTGGAAAAGTTCCTTCCAATTCTATTGGATTTTGTGTAGCAATAACCATAAAGGGACGTGGCAGTTGGTGCGTGGCCACGTCTACCGTAACCTGGCGCTCCTGCATCGCTTCCAACAAGGCGGACTGCGTGCGCGGCGTAGCCCGGTTTATTTCGTCGGCAAGCAGGATCTGAGCCATAAGAGGACCGGGGCGAAACTCAAATTCCTGACTTTTTTGATTGAAGTAGTAAATGCCGGTCAAGTCGGAGGGCAGAAGGTCGGGTGTGAACTGCACCCTGCTGAAGGTGCAGCCGAGCGAGGCGGCGATCGTTTTAGCCAGGGTTGTCTTTCCTGTACCGGGTACGTCTTCAAGCAGCAAATGCCCCTCGCAGAGCATGGCGATAAGGGCAAGATCGATAGTGGCGTCATTGCCTATGATTACTTCCTGGATGTTGCGGCGTAAGGTGGAAATGGTCTGGGCAATCATTGAGCGTAAACCTGCCGAGTTAGGAAATCCAGTATGTCTATCTTGGTTAAAATGCCCAGTATCTCGCCGGCAGAAACAATGGTCACGGCCGTGTGGTTAGTGAAGTAAGCCATGACCGTTTCCAGGTTGGTAGCAGGATTGAGCTGCGGGACAGTCTTATCAATCAGTGCTTCGATGGTTTCGTCTTCGGCATGATGATCGTGATTAGTCAGCAATATGTGGTTTAGCAGATCCACCTCAGAGACGATTC
This sequence comes from Promineifilaceae bacterium (SeqCode), assembly GCA_046259695.1. Taxonomy (GTDB): domain Bacteria; phylum Chloroflexota; class Anaerolineae; order Promineifilales; family Promineifilaceae; genus JAACFF01. The sequence goes on from JBJYWX010000232.1 coordinate 2,607, forward strand.
CGATTAAGCTGCCGTTTTCGTCGACCACCGGCAGCTGCGAGATGTTATGCTGCTTGAGGCGGGCAATGACTTCATTGATGGGATCGTTGAGATGGGCAGTGTAGATCTGGCTTTCCCCCTTGGCAAGCTGCACGTCGATGGCGCGTACGTCTACCCAGGAGCGCTCCAGGAAACCGTTTTCGCGCATCCAATCATCGTTATAGACTTTGCTCAGGTAACGGTAGCCGGAGTCGGGCAGGACAACGACCATCATATCTTCGCGGCCAAGCCGATGTGTCTCAGCATACTTAATTGCTCCGGCGACGGCCGAGCCGCACGATCCGCCAACAAAAATGCCTTCTTCTCGCACCAGCCGACGGCTCATTAGAAAGCTCTGGCGATCGGTGACCTGAACCATGGTATCAATGACGCTCAAGTCGGTAGTGCCTGGCAGAAAATCTTCGCCGATCCCTTCCACTTTGTAGCTATCAGCATGGGTCATTTTCCCGCTGCGATGCAGTTCGTAAAGAACCGAACCGACCGGGTCGACGCCCACAATCTGAATGGCCGGATTCTTTTCTTTAAGATAGTGTCCAGTGCCACTAATCGTACCACCCGTGCCGACGCCGGCGACAAAATGGGTGATGCGGCCGGCGGTCTGTCGCCATAGTTCGGGGCCAGTAAATTCATAGTGCGTCGCGGGGTTGACCGGATTATGGTACTGGTTAGCAAGAAAAGCACTGGGTGTCTCTTCGACGATGCGCCTGGCTACGGAGTAGTAGCTGCGCGGATCGTCGGGCTCAACGGCCGTGGGCGTAACCACAACGCGCGCGCCATAAGCACGCAGCAACATGATCTTTTCCTGTGACATTTTGTCCGGCATGACGAATATGCAGCGATATCCCTTGATCGCCGCCGCGATGGCGAGACCTACGCCGGTGTTACCCGAAGTCGCCTCTACTATCGTCCCGCCGGGCTTCAACAGGCCGCGCTGTTCGGCATCCTCAATTATCGTACGGCCGATGCGATCCTTGACTGAACCACCGGGATTGAAAGATTCGATTTTGGCCAGCACGGTGCATTCGAGGCCGGCGGTTACTGAGTTCAAGCGCACGAGGGGCGTGTCGCCGATAGTATCCAAAATGGTGTCATAGATAATGGTCCCGGTAACATCACCGGCTGCATAGGGAGTAGTCATCGCTGGTACCTCTTGGGCGTTTATATCACGAACCAGCATAATGTTGTATGCTGTTCGCAATACTCTGAGAGTGGCAGCGCATTCTATCGTTCTTGTTTGACCTATTCGCCGATTCGCGCAATAAGTCTGCCGGCAGGGTCATGAGTTCTGGCAACGCTTGAAGGATTGGGGCGAAGCTCTATAATCGGTCCCAAACAAGTTGTTAGCCAGAGAGGTCTAGATGAAGAATTCACGTTGGTTTGTCTTGTTCTTAGTGGTTGCTCTGTTATTGGTTTGGGTGTCAACCGCCCTGGCAGATTCGACCTATACAGTGCAGCCGGGGGACAGCCTGTCCAAGATAGCCCAGCGCTTTGGGACCAATTATCTCGTGTTGGCGGCCGCCAACGATCTTGAAGAACCCTATATCATCAATGTGGGGCAGACATTGATCATACCGGGCGATGGCGAAGCCACGAGCGGAGAGGCCCAGGCTGAGGCGCCGGCTCCGGCGGAGCAAGGGCCAGTTATGGAAACAGCTGAATCCGTACCTGTACAGGCTGAGGCCCCTGCCACATCAGCGAGCGCAGGCGAAGGCCTCTACCGAGTACAGGTGGGGGACAGCATTTCCAAGATTGCGGGGAAATTTGGCACCAATTACTTGGTGCTGGCAGCCTTGAATGATTTGGAAGAGCCTTATATCATCAATGTTGGACAAACATTGAAAGTGCCGGGTGGGACAGCGGACGCAGCGGCGGAGCAGCCGATTGCGCCGGTGGAGCCCGCCGCCGAAGCGGCAGAGACACAGCCGGTGATCGCTGAACAAGCGGCACCAGCTGCTCCCGTGGCAGCGCCCAGCTATGGGGGCAACTTCGAGATAGGCGGCCAGACGCAGAGCTTTGCCCATAGGGAGTTGATGCAACAAATTGGCATGAATTGGGTGAAGTTTCAGCATAAATGGTCACCAGGGGATTCGGCGGAAGCTGTAGCCGGTCGCATTGCGGATGCTCATAACAGCGGCTTCAAGGTGCTGCTTTCTATACCCGGCGCGCAAACTTACCCGCCGCCCGGGGGTATTGATTTCGATTCTTATGTTGAGTTTTTGCGGGGTGTTGCTGCGCTGGGTCCAGATGCCATCGAAGTCTGGAATGAAATGAATATTGATTTCGAATGGCCCGCGGGTGAAATCGACCCCAATTCCTACGTAAGTAACATGTTGGCTCCGGCCTACAATGCAATTAAGTCGACTAATCCGCACGTGATGGTGATCGGCGGCGCATTGGCGCCGACGGGATTCGATAACGGCGTCAATGCCTGGTCAGACAGCCGGTACGTCCAAGGGATGGCTGCCGCGGGTGCAGCGCGTTACATGGACTGCATTGGCGTGCATCACAATGCCGGCGCCACGTCGCCTGCTGCTTCTTCCGGGCATCCGGCCGGAGACCATTACAGCTGGTATTTCAAGCCAACCATGGATTTGTATTACAATGCCTTCGGCGGTGCTACTAAGGTCTGCTTTACTGAATTAGGGTATGTGTCACCCGAAGGTTTCCCCGGCATTTCGCAGCAGTTTGGTTGGGCCGCGGACAATACGATTCAGGAACAGGCGCAGTGGTTAGCGGAAGCAGTTCGTCTTGCGCAGTCGAGCGGCAAAGTGAGACTGGTAATTGTCTTTAATGTTGATTTCACCAACTATGACCCTAATGGCGATCCCCAGGCAGGTTACGCAATTGTCCGTCCGGATGGCGGCTGCCCTGCCTGCGACGCATTCGGGCGCAGTTAAGGAGATACCTCAAATGAATGTGAGCCGAATTCTGGCCGCGAAACCGGCGGCAATTATCTCGATAAGGCCAGAAGCGTCTATTCAGGATGCGCTAAGTATGCTGGCGGAATACGATATCGGCGCGCTGGTGGTGACCGATGAATTGGAGCATCTCGTCGGCATTTTGTCGGAGCGAGATATTGTTCGCCGTGCTGCCAGGCAAGCGGATGTGGCATCTGTGCCGGTCGGCGAGGTTATGACCCGTGACGTCGTGGTGGGGGTGCCACAAGACGACCTTATGAGCGTCGCGCACACGATGACGGAGCGTCATTTTAGGCATTTGCCCATTGTGGACGGCCGGCGCGTGATCGGCATGGTGTCAATCGGCGACGTATTAAAAGTGCAGCGCGACGCATACAAGGGGCAGATAGACACGCTTGAGACACAGATACTGGCCGAATAGGCGTGGGCCTCGTGGCATAATAAGTTTTAAAGCAACGCGACGCTTAGCCATTGAACTAGCCTTTTTGGGCAAGGAGCAAATTTGATGTCAGAGGTTGGAACCAAGGAGAATCCCTTACGCGTAGCAATCATCGGCGCCGGGCCGACCGGTTTTTACACGGCCGAACATCTGTTTAAGCATAAA
>JBJYWX010000232.1:6177-26103 GCA_046259695.1 Promineifilaceae bacterium (SeqCode)
TCAGTTTTTGGACGACTACCAGGAAATATGCCAGTACACTCACGAAACAACTGTGAAAGTAAATAATAAGCATAAAGATTTTGCTATTGAAGTGGATATGTTCGACTCGCTGCCAACACCGTTTGGTCTTGTACGCGCTGGGGTGGCGCCGGATCACCAGAAGATTAAGTCGGTGACCAATTTGTATACTAGGATTGCTCAGAACCCGGGCTTCCGGTTTTTTGGTAATGTGCACTTTGGTAAACACATTTCGATTGAAGATTTGCGCCAGCATTACCATCAGATAGTTTTTTGCACGGGCGCGCAAAGCGACCGTTATCTGAACATTCCTGGTGCTGACCTTGAAGGGCACCATCCGGCGACGGAGTTTGTCGCCTGGTATAACGGGCACCCTGCTTATCGTGACCATGAGTTTGATCTGTCGCAGGAGAAGGTGGCTGTGATAGGTGTCGGAAATGTAGCAATCGATGTAGCTCGCATCCTGTGTCTAAGTCGAGACGAATTAGCGAGGACGGATATTGCCGATTATGCTCTTGAAGCCTTGACTAACAGTAATGTGAAAGAGGTTACGGTTCTTGGCCGACGTGGTCCGGTACAGGCGGCTTTTACGACGCCTGAAGTGAAGGAGTTGGGTGAATTGGAGGAGGCTGATGTCTTCGTGCTGCCGGAGGAGGCAGAGCTGGATGAACTTAGCCAACAGCAGTTGGCGAACAGCGCGGATCGAGGAACAGCGCGGAAAGTGGAAATCCTGCAGAGCTATGCCCAGAATGAACCTACCGGCAAGCCAAAGCAGTTGACGCTGCGTTTCCTTGTCTCACCGGTAGAAATGTATGCCGATGAGAATGAGCATGTCGAAGGTATGAAACTAGTGCGGAATGAGCTATATGCCACGGACGCGGGAACGCTGCGGCCGCGCGCGACGGATGAGTTTGAGGAGATGGAAGTTGGACTTGTCTTTCGTTCCATCGGCTACCGTGGACTGCCGTTACCAGGCGTACCATTTAATGACAGCTGGGGCGTTATCATGAATGAAGCAGGGCGCGTTATAGATCCTCAAACGCATAAACCGATTACCGGCGAATATACGGCCGGCTGGATCAAGCGCGGCCCGAGCGGCGTGATTGGAACGAATAAGCCGGACGCCTTGGAGACGGTTGACAAGATGATAGAAGACCTCCAGGCAGGCAGCTTGCTGGAGCCGAGCAAACCACAAGCGGAGGCAGCTGCAGCCCTTATTCATGAACGGCAGCCGGACTATTTTTCGTTTGCGGATTGGGAGAAGCTGGACGAGATCGAAGTAGGGCGTGGTGAAGCCAGCGGTCGCCCGCGGGTCAAATTCACGAGCGTTGAGGAAATGATCGAGGCTGCCGGCAAGCGAGCCGCGGAACCGGCCAGCTAGCTTTTGGCGCTCTTGCGCTGAATCAGGCAGAGCCATCAACGCAGGGCGCCAACTACCGGCGCCCTGCTGCGTATGGGATTGGCAGCGCTATCTTGGTGATATGGCAGAACGGGTAGAGATTTACAGCGACGGTGGAGCGGATCCTAATCCGGGTATCGGAGGATGGGCAGCCGTATTGACCTACAAGGGTCGCGAAAAAGTCTTGACTGGCAATGAGGCGGCAAGCACAAACAATCGCATGGAATTGACGGCCGCCATTAGGGCGCTCGAAGCACTCAAACGGCCGAGTGAGGTCCAGTTCCATACCGATTCGGAGTATTTGCGCAAGGGCATCACGGAATGGATTGACTCTTGGGCGGCTCGCGGGTGGAAAACCAAATCGGGGAAACCGGTAGCCAATGCGGACTTGTGGCAGGAACTGTGGCCGCTTGTCCAACGACATAGTATTACCTGGCATTGGGTCAAGGGGCATGCCGGTGATCCGCTTAATGAAAGAGTTGATAGGCTGGCGCGAGAAGCGCGCCTGCAGATCACGCCTGAGGAAGTGCTTCCTTCTGACGTCAAGCGCTTGTATGTGCGTTCTTCCTGCCGGGGCAATCCCGGCCCGGGTGGCTGGGGTGCCGTGCTATCAGCTGAGGGCGAAGCCCTGCAGGACTCCGGCGCGGAATCCTCTACTACCAACAACCGCATGGAACTGCAGGCCGTGATCTCAGGGCTGCTGCTGGTGCAGCCCGGCAGTGCGGTTCAAGTCTATACTACCTCGGACTATCTTTATCAGGGCGCAACGCGTTGGATTCACGGCTGGCGCCAGCGGAACTGGCGCAAACGTGACGGACAGGCGGTCGCCAACGGCGACCTTTGGCAAGCGTTGGATCAACAAATGAGCCTATATGCCATTCGTTGGGTAAACGCGAAGGGGAGAGAACTGGAAGAACTGGAAACCGCGGCGAGGCTGGCGCGCGAGGCGAGCGCCATAGCCTAACAGGGGGGCGCAGCCCGCTGCGTGCCCAGCCTCAATAGGCGTATTCAAAGCCATCTGAAGTGAAGAGGCTGCTTCTATCTGCGGGCGCATTGACCACGTTAGAGGGGATTCCACTGGCGATAAAGGCCCCTATGACGCGAATCACCTCACGTGAAATCTCTTCTATGGCCTGCCGCGTTGATGCCCCAAGGTGTGGGGTGGCGATGATCATACTGGCGAGTTCAGTATCGGCGAATACGCCATTTTCCTCCGTGGGTTCGTTCTCAAAGACGTCCAGGGCAACGCGAAGACCCTTGCGCCGGATGGCCTCCTTTAGCGCGCTGCTGTCAACCAGTTCTCCACGCGATGTGTTGATAAGATAGGCTCCATCATGCATTTGCTGCAAGAAGCGGCGGTCGATGAAGTGGTAAGTGGCCGCATTAGCGGCGAGATGGACGGATACAACGTCGGCGCGATGGGCGAGTTCATTAGGCGTGGCACAGAAGCCCACATTGTGTATCATGGCCTTCTTCGGCGTTAAAGTGCGCGACCAGGCAACTACATCCATACCGAGGCCACGCGCGGCCGCGGCGACTGCCTGACCGGCTGCACCAAAACCCACTATGCCTATGGTCCGGCCGGCCAATCCCATGCCGTTGGGGTATGTCTTGCTCTTCCAATCGCCGGCGCGTAAGTCGTTTGTGGCCGTGACAATATTGCGGTCTGCGGCGATCAAAAGCCCTATGACGAGCTCCGCGACGGCCGAAGCGTCCTTACCGGGACAATTGGCCACGTATATGCCCCGTTGTGTGGCAGCATTTATATCTATGGTGTTTAGCCTTGCACCTGCCTGCACAATTAATGCGAGCGACGGGGCAGCGTCCATGGCCGCAACGTCTACCGCTGTGTCGCGAACCACAAGTATCTCCGTTTCACGCGCCGCCTCCGCGAGCAGCTCCGATCGCAGCTCGGGTGCATATGTAAGACCAGCTCCGAATGTCTGGAGACTCAATAGTGCCGATTTGCTGAGGGGATCGACAACCAGGATTTGCGTCATTATGGGCCTCCCTACTAGATTATTACTGTAGCAGGTACCATGTGCGCCAGCAGGTTTAGCAAGAACCGGCCGGCGCACATATGGGGAGAAGGGCTTAGTCTCAAAATGGCTTCTAATCACTGCCAACAGTCACTCCAGAGTCTAGCAGGCAAAGGTTAAGGACCAGTCAATAACAAGTTATCGTTTTGTTAAATTATTCCATAGGTATAGCTGGATCCGACACTATTCTTGGGCCGCGAGCCATGCTCACGGCGAATTTCACCAAGACGAAACGTGCAGGTTGCTGGTTGGCTTGATGTTGACAAGCGTCCTTGAAATGGTAAAATTTTGAATTCAAGCCGAAGTGGCGAAACTGGCAGACGCGCTACGTTCAGGGCGTAGTGGGCATTACGCTCGTGTGGGTTCGAATCCCACCTTCGGCAACGGTAGTTGAAGTACCCCGACGGTTCGTGCCGCGGGGTTTTTCTTTTCCAGGTAGTTTTGCCTTGGCCAGCCGACCTCACGCCAAGGCATTTCGGCACAAGCGCTAGCGGTGCCGCAGGTTTTTGAGAATGCCATTTCAGATTGTATAATCGTGCCCCGGTCAGGAGTACCTCAGTATTCCGCACGAAGCCGTGCACTGAGGAAGAATCATCGTTGAGGTAGACAGGGTATGACAATCTTTATTGGCTCTCTAGTTGTTATTCTCGTGCTAGCGGTTGGCGGTCTGTTGGCATTTGCTTTCTCCCGACTTGACCAAGCCGTTACAGAAAATAACGCTGAAATCGAACAGCTGGGGAAGCGCTATAATTCGGCGACGACGATGGGTTTCCAGATTGACGCGCAGGCTTCGCCAGAGGTTCAGATTCAGGAAGCCAGAGTGGAGGCGGCAAAACTGGCCGCGGCGCTGCCGCGCGGCGCCAATTCGCGTATTGGATGGCGTCCGGAGCCAGGAGGCTTGTCCGCCACGACGGGTCTGGCTCACGATCCATGGACTGCTTCAAAGATCGCCGAATTCCACGGATGGGACGGCGCGCAAACGGGCATACCCGCCGGCGGTGTGCCGACCGCGCCAGTACCGGTAGCTGCGGCGCCGGCCGGCGGAGGCAGCATAGAATTGGTGCCCGGGAAGGATTATCCCTATATTGAAATTACGGACGATATGCCGGATGATGAGAAACGCAAGGCGCGGATCGCTAATTCGAAAGCGAAGTCGGCGGCTATGAAGGCAGCCAAGGCAGCAGGCGCGGTCGGCATGACAGCCGCAGCGGTGCCTGCAGCGGCTGGCGCTGTACCGACACCCGCAGCAATAGGAGTTGAGGCGCCGAAGCTTATCGAGATCACGGACGATATGCCGGATGATGAGAAACGCAAGGCACGCATTGCCAACTCGAAGGCTAAGTCTGCGTTCAACAAGGCCCTGAAGGCGGCCGGCATCGATCCCAAAACGGTTGAAATTGATGAGAAGGGTAACGTGGTTATGCCACAGGGTGCGGCTGCGGCGGCGCCTGCCCCAGCCGCTGGAGCACCCGCCGTCCAGGCAGCCGCCAGCATGCCCGCCCTTAGCGTTGAGCCGCCACAGTTAATTCCAATTACCGATGACATGTCGCCGGAGGATTTGCGCAAAGCAAGAATCAGCAATTCCAAAGCTAAGTCTGCATTCAATAAGGCCCTGAAGGCAGCGGGCATCGATCCTAGTGATGTGGAAATCGATGAAAATGGGCAGATCCGGATGGTTGGGGCTGCGGCCCCTGCGCCCGCGGCCCCCGCGCCGGCTGCGGCGGAACAGCCCATTCAAAAAGCGGCCGCAGAGGCAGACGGTGCGCCCGATCTCGCTGCACTCGGTTTAACACCGCCGGAGCTGATTGAAATTACGGATGACATGACGCCGGATCAGGTTCGCGAAGCACGCATTGCAAACTCAAAGGCGAAATCGGCATTTAACAAATCACTCAAAGCAGCCGGCGTCGATCCCAAGAGCGTCTCGTATTAGAATTCCACAAGACAATGGCCTGCAGAACTGCCGCTGATAGCGTGAGCGGCAGTTTCTTGCTGCGATCTTACGCATCTTATAGGCTTTTGCGCTATACTGCCCCAATACGGTAAACGACCGCGTTTGCCTCACAATTGACCAGAACCCCGCCGATGACAACGGCGAAAATAGGTGACGGATGGCACGGGCCTTGGTGGACGTTCGCGTCCTTCAAAGAGAATATTTACTGGCAATTAGCCGGGCTATGACGGCCGAGCTGGACCTGAGTGACTTGCTGCGCCTGATCTTGCAGTCAGCCGTGGAACTTGTATCCGGCAAAGCGGGAATCATCGCCCTCGCTGATCCGAATCATGGCGGCAAGCTGCGTATTGCCGCGGTTTACGGTATTCCGGTTCATCTCATCGAGCATTTCGCCCCTTTACTGCGAGAGGTTGCGCAAAAGGAAGTAGGCGAGAACGATTTGTTGCCTGAGGTGATGCACAAGCTGCGCCAGGTATCAGAGGATGCGGATCTTGGATTCACGCAGATGCTGCGCCTGCCAATGGTTGCCGGCGACTCGATCGTGGGCATGATCTATATCTTCCAGGCGGGCAGCTATTACTTTGTACCGGATGCGGCAGCATTGCTGCGAGGCTTTGCGGAGCAAGCGGCTATCGCGGTTACCAATGCCAGGCTTTATGAGCAGATTAACAAAGATAAACAGCGCCTGGATGCTATTCTCGAGTATAGTGCCGATGGCGTGATGATCCTTGATCCTTCATTGCGGATAACCGTGTTCAACCAGGCGCTCAGCAACATGACCGGATGGCCGGCGAAAGAGGCGATCGGTCATTATCACGATGATGTGATTCAATGGCAGTCGTTGAAGACAGAGTCTGATCTGAATGACGCAATCGAAAATGGCTGGCCGCTGCCAGGCGCGTCGCACCTCTACGTTGAAGGCGACGCGAAATGCTATAAGTCCGGATGCGTACAGGGCAGAGATTCGGTTTCCCTGGGCGTTACTTATGCGCCGATGTTGGACGACGATGGGCGTATGACGGACATCATAGCTAACGTGAGAGATTTGACGCGCTTTCGCGAGGAGGAGGAATTACAGAAGACGTTCATTTCCGTGATCAGTCACGAATTGAAGACGCCTGTATCCATTATTAAGGGCTATGCCGGTACACTGCGCCGTGATGACGCGAACTGGTCGCCTGAAATAGTGGATGAGTCCCTTAGCGTTATTGAGGAGGAGTCAGATAACCTTACGGAATTGATTGACAGCTTGTTAGAAGTATCGCGGCTGCAGGCCGGGACTTTTCGACTGGAAGTCAGTGACGATGTTTTTCTCCCTAAGATAGCCGCCGACGTGGCTCGCAAGCTAGGTAATCAGACGAAAAAGCACAAGATTTCTGTTTATTTTGATACCGATTTCCCGACCATCATTGGGGATGAACGACGCCTGACTCAGGTTCTTAACAACCTGGTAAGCAATGCCATCAAGTATTCGCCCGAAGGTGGTGACATTTTGATCAAGGGTGAAGTGCATCCCGGTTATGTTACCGTCGCCGTCCGCGATAGCGGGATTGGCGTCCCGGTACATGAGAAAGGGCGTATCTTCCAGAAATTCGCCCGGCTAGACAATGCACTAAGCCGCAAGACAGAGGGAACCGGTCTCGGACTTTTCCTGTCAAAGGCGATTGTCGAGGCACACAACGGCCGAATCTGGTATCAGAACAATAGTGAAACTGAGCCAGGCAGGCCAGGAACCACGTTTACATTTTCACTACCTATTCAGTAACATTAAAGTTGGGTTCAGGTTAATAATGATGCGTTCCTGGCCCTGCTTTCTAACAAAACCAACTGAAACGGCCTGGAGGAGTTCTCCGGCCGTGCAGTAGATTATCTAGGAGACTATTATGCGTACACAAATTAGCTGCCCGAACTGTGGCACGCCCTATACGGCAGAAGTGCATCAGGTGATTGATGTCGGCCGACATCCGGAGTTGAAGGCTGCTTTGCTTGGCGGGCAGCTTAATGTGGCCGTCTGTCCCAACTGCGGTGCAGCCGGCCAGCTTGCCAGCGCCCTGGTTTACCATGACCCGGCAGATGAGCTCTTTATGGTCTATGTTCCTCAGGAACTAAATATGGACCAGATGCAGCGCGAGCAGTATATCGGGCAGCTTACGCGCCAGGTTGTCGACAATACACCGGCCGAACAGCGGCGCGCCTATATGTTCCAGCCTATGACTATGTTTACTATGCAATCTCTGCTGGAAAAGGTGCTGGAGACGGAAGGCATTACTAAAGAGATGATTGAGCGCCAGCAGAAGCAGGCAGAACTGCTGAACACGCTTATAACGGCCGACAAAGATGTGGCGGATGTCTTGATAGAAGAAAGGGCAGATGAGATTGACGAGGTGTTTTTCGCCATGCTGCGCCAATACGTTGAGGCAGCTTCACAGCTAAATGACGACAAACAACTTCTTCCCCTGGTTAACCTGCAGGCAAGGCTTATGACTGAGACGGAAACGGGCCGCAGGCTAGAAAAGCAGCAAGTTGCGCTGCACAAATTGAATCAGGATGCCAAAGCCGCTGGTGGTCTCACGCCCGGTCTGCTTCTTGAACATGTACTTAAATACCAGGATGATCCGGCCCTCGTTAGCGTTTTGGGCCAAGTTGGTATCCAGGCATTGACTTATGAGTTCTTTACGGGTCTTACGGAAGAAATTGATCGCCTGGAGGCGGCCGGCGACGAAGCGGCGGTTGCGCGATTGAGTGAGATTCGAACTGAATTGCTGCAGCTACAGGAAGAAATTCAAGATCAGACACGCCAGATACTTGGTGAAGCCGAGGCAGCGCTGGCCGAAATTCTCGAAGCCGAGGATAGGAAGGCGGCGCTTCGCACACATGCTGAGCAGCTTGATGATGCCTTCATGTATGTTTTGGCGGCCGAGATTTCGCGCGCGCAGCAGTCCGAAGACGAAGAGCGTCTATCCCAATTGACGAGCTTAAGGGACCTGATTGTCGAGGAACTCGAAAGCCAGACGCCGCCAGAGATACGATTCCTGAATAGGCTGGTGAGCGCTGAGTCGGATGAAGATGTCGAGGCGCTTATTGAGAAGAACAAGGGGCTTATATCACCCGAACTGATCACGGTTATTGACGCGCTGCGGGAGCAGACGGAATCGAGCGGACAAGCAGAGCTTAATGAACGGCTGCTAAACGTCCGGCGACTTCTAAACGCCGAACTGGTGTAGCCCGAACGGAAATGGACCAGGCTGGCGGTGATCCGCCAGCCTTTTTTTGATCAGGCGGTAGGATTGTCGAGCCGGAAACCATGGCCGCGAACAGTTACCACGAAATTGGTGTCATCAATTTCGGCGAGGCGGTCGCGCAGCCTTCGCACCAGGGCGTCTATGGCCTGCTCCGATACGCCGATGCCCTCTGTGCCGGGCCAGACCACGTCAACGATCGCATCGCGGCTGCAAACGGCGCCGTCCGCATCATAAAGTAGTTTCAGCAACCGGAACTGTGCCAGCGACAGGGGTGGGTCGAGCCGCTCTCCGCGGATCAAAACGGCACGCTCAGCCTCATCAAGCTCCAGCTCCTGTGCCGGTTTGGGTGGCTCGAAAGTAAGTGGCATTGTCGCTCCGGTGCCAATGAAAACCAATTTGACCGCGAGGGCAATCTGAATTTCATCACCGTCCTGCAGCCGCGCTTCACCGCTCACTGCTTCGCCATTTAAGTGAGTGCCGTTCTTGCTGCCCAGGTCTTCGAGTATGAAATAGCCCGGGCCGCGCTTGATCTTGGCGTGATGTCGCGAAACCTGCCTTTCTGGCAGGACGAGATCGCAATCAGCACCCCGTCCCATGAGAAACTCGTCGTTTACCATTGTCCATTGCTGGCCGGACAATTCGCCTTCACGCATTACTAGGACAGGCTGTTCTTCCATTTTTGCTCCTTTCTGCGTCGGCACGTTGCAAGTTAACCTAGAGGCGCCAGCCGATCATTTGAAGAAATGACCCAGCCAGAAACCAATCTGTTATAATCCCCTCGCGATGATTGCAGCGTATACCAATGGTACTATTCTACGCGAACGTTACCGACTAACCAACATTGTTGGTAAGGGCGGCATGGGCAATGTCTATCGGGCCGAAGATTTGAGGCTGCCGGGCAGGCTGTGCGCCATCAAGGAAGTGCGCCCCGATGCGCAGGCGACACCAGAGAGCCGCGACCAGGCACGGGAGCAGTTCTTAAAGGAAGCTAGTATCCTGGCCCAGCTCGATCATCCTAATCTCCCGAAGGTCTCGGACTTTTTCAGTGAAGATGGCAATGAATACCTTGTTATGGATTTTGTGCCAGGGGATGATCTGCGACAGCTGTTGCAGCGCAGTCAGGAAGAAGGGCAAAATCTGAGCGAAGAAAGCGTGCTCTCCTGGGCAGAACAGATCATAGATGCGCTCGACTATTTGCACCATAAGGATCCGCCGGTTCTCCATCGCGACATTAAACCATCAAACATCAAGCTCACACCTGACAATAGGATAAAGTTGGTCGATTTTGGGCTAGTCAAGTTGCTTGCGCCTGACGAAGCGCGCACGATCACGGTTCTGCAAGGCAAGGGCACTGCGCTATACACGCCGCTGGAGCAGTATGGAGGGGAAGGTAGCCACACGGATGCACGGACAGACATCTACGCCTTGGGCGCGACCTTGTACCATCTGCTCACGGGGACACCGCCGCCGGATGCGAAGGTCCGTTTTCTAAACCCGAGCAATCTGCGCCGTGCGGACGCCCTGAACCCGGCGCTGTCCAGCCAAGTGTCTGAAGCCCTGATGTGGGCCATGGAAATGCACCCCAACGATCGGCCGAGTTCTGTTCGCGTTTTCGAAGGAGCGCTTCACGGTACAATCAGGCGACCACGATCCCTGGCGGAAGATAATGGGCTCAGCGGCCTTGACCAGGCACTGCGCGCCAACTGGCTGCCCCTCGTGCTCGTTGCCGGTTTGCTGCTTATCGCTGTGCTACTTACCTTCCTGGTTAGTTGATTATGCCTTGTCCAAGTTGCTACGCTGCAGTTCGCCAAATCAAAGATGGGCATACTCCAGCCGGCAGCCAGCGGATGCGCTGCAAGCAATGTGGATGCCGCTATACGCCCCTGCCCAAGGATCATGGCTACGATGAAGAGGTGCGCCTACAGGCATTGACGCTTCATCTGGAAGGGGTCAGCTTGCGGGAAGTGGGCCGCCTCCTGGATGTCAATCACCAGAGCGTCGCCAACTGGATCAGGGACTTTGAGAACTATTTTCCCCAGGATCTACCCCCGAGTATCCTGGAAATGGCTGAACTCGACGGCTACTACGTGCCACCACACAAACGCAAACGAGGCGAGAGTTCCAGCCCGCTCACGCCGTAACACCACTCTTTTAGACATTCGGTCCCGCTTGTATTGACGCTGATTGAGGCGTCCGATATAGTTTTTTTAGTCCACAAGCTTTCGAGTGTAGACCGGTCAGGATAACAGATTTATGTGCTGATTTCCCATGGCAAACGCGCCTATTAGCTTTCGAAGGAGAAACAGATGGCAAGTGTAACCTATAGACACGTGTACAAGCGTTTTGGTGATGTCGAAGTCATCAGGGACCTCAACCTGGACATTGAAGACAAAGAATTTGTTGTCTTTGTAGGCCCGTCCGGCTGTGGTAAGTCCACGAGCCTGCGTATGCTCGCCGGGCTGGAAGAAATCAGCGAGGGTGAGATCCTGATTGGCGATCGCGTGGTTAATGATGTGCCGCCCAAGGATCGCGATATCGCCATGGTCTTCCAATCCTACGCGCTTTATCCGCACATGACCGTTTATGATAATATGGCGTTCGGACTCAAGCTGCGTAAGACCCCTAAGGATGAAATCGACCGGCGCGTAAAGGAAGCGGCGGAGATCTTAGGGTTGACCAATTTGCTTGATCGTAAGCCGAAGGCGTTGTCCGGTGGCCAGAGGCAGCGTGTTGCTGTCGGTCGCGCAATCGTGCGTGAACCGGCCGTGTTCCTGATGGATGAGCCTCTTTCCAACCTGGACGCCAAGCTGCGCGTAACGGCGCGGGCCGAAATCAGCAAGCTGCACCAGCGTTTGGGCACGACGTTTATTTACGTGACGCATGATCAGGTAGAGGCAATGACCATGGGCGATCGTATTGCCGTACTCGCCGATGGTATTCTGCAGCAGGTCGATTCACCACGTAATCTATATAACCTGCCGGACAATATTTTTGTGGCCGGATTCATCGGCAGCCCTGCGATGAATTTCTTTGATGGAACGCTTGTTGCAGAGGAAGGGAACCTGTATGTTGATACAGGTGACTTCCGCGCTCAGCTGCCGGAGAGCCGCAAGAAATGCTGTGATGAATACCTGGGCAAAGAGATCGTGCTTGGCGTACGTCCGGAGCATATTCATGCGCCCGAGTATGCGCCTCCGAATGTTTTCCCATCACCAGTACATGGACGGGTCGAGGTGGTCGAGCTGCTCGGCGCGGAACTCCACCTGATTGTGGATTCGGGAACGAACACGTTTGTAGCCACTGTGGATCCGCGCAAGGACGTCCACATGGGCAATGAGATTGATTTGGTAATGGACATGAGCGCGTCTCATCTATTTGACAAGAATACCGAACGCGCGATTCGTTAGAACCGTCCTTGTGGTAGCAATAAGCCGCTGCTCCCCGGAGCAGCGGCTTTTTTCTTGAACGTTTATTATGCCTACAGCCCATTACGCAATTGGAGAGCATTTTCCCTTGCAGTTTGCATGGCGCCTGCCGGAAGGGGATTACCTGCGTGCTGTCTTTAGCGCAGAAGTACTCGATCTGGTTCCCGAAGCCGACAAGTATATCGTACGCCTGCTGGCACTGGAAGCAGGTCGTCAGGAAGACAAAGAGGGTGAGATACGCCCTGTTGAGGCGTATTCCCGCGCCTACTGGAAGATGGTGAGCGACCTCGTTGGGCGCAAGATAACGGTTGCTTACGAAGCGGATGGTGGGCAGGCGCTCTATATGCGGCTAACCACCCTGACCGGTGAGCATAATTACTTCAGCCGGTATGAAAGTGCCGAAGTAGTTGCGCAAGGTATCAAGGCCGCTCTTGAACGCCGCCAGCGCGAAACCGGTGGCGATGCGAAACAGGAAGACCAGGCGGACATTTAGCCCGCGCGCCGCCTGCTAGAGATCCGCGAAAACGCGCCGCCAAAGATCTGTTTCCAACATAGCGCCAGGATCACATCGCTGTTTGAGACGCTTGAATTCGTCAATGACTTCTTGACCAAGATAGGACCGTGCCACGGACGGCCGTAAAGTGCTGTCTTTGGCCAGGTAGAATCTACCTCCCGCCGCCAACACAATTTCATCTAGATCGTAAGCTAATTTCCTGACGGCTGACTGTCGATCCGGTGTTATACGGAAATCCATGGCCATTGAATAGCCATCAAGACCGTGGGTCATCAGAAAATTGTCAGGACGATGCCGCTTGAAAACGGTCAGGTAGTTTGGCATGCCGTGCCGCTGGCAAGTACGAAGAATGTCAGCAAACGCATCACGCGCAGTCTGGCGAGGAATGAAGGGCTGATATTGAACCAAGCCACCGGGCCCATAGGCGCTCTTCCACTCCGGTACATAATCAAGCAGGAAGTGAAAGGCGCAGTGCGTTTGCTGGTACTGGCGCGAGCCGCCAACATGACCGGCCACATATTTGGCGAAGTTAACGAAAGACGTGCCCGCATTGTTCATAAAGGGACGCATGAAGAGCGGCACCACGGAGCGTGGCAGCACTCCAAACATATTGGGCGAGATGTGCTGATTTTCGAGGCGCAGCGATTGGCTGGGCGATGGATCGGCACCGGCAGGCAGATTATTGGCGCGGTGTACATCGCCG
The DNA here is from genome assembly GCA_046259695.1 of Promineifilaceae bacterium (SeqCode). Lineage (GTDB taxonomy): Bacteria > Chloroflexota > Anaerolineae > Promineifilales > Promineifilaceae > JAACFF01. Next base: position 19,472 of record JBJYWX010000232.1, read on the forward strand.
CGGCCAAGCGCCGATCCCTTGGCAAACGCGTCCATCCAGCCAACGATGTAATCTGACGATCCGGCGTATTCTTCGAAGTAGTCAAACATGCCGCCGAGATCATTTTGAGCCTCAGTGAAGACATCCAAATAACCGGAGTAAATGCGCTTCATCTGCATCTTAAGACGCGTGAAGATGCCGAGCATGCCGAATCCACCAATGGCGGCAAAGAAGACATCGGCGTTATCATCGCGACTGCAGGTCAGAGTTTCACCCGACGGCAGTAGAAGATCAAATTCCAGGATGTGATCACCTATGGTGCCGACGCGGTAGGCGTTTTTGCCATGGACGTTCATGCCCGCGCACCCGCCTACTGTTGTGTTGCTGGTGCCGGTTACTACCGGCGGCCACCAGCCATCCTCAATAATGTACTGCCAGAGCTGCGAGATCGTAACGCCCGGTTCAACCTCAATACGGCCTTGCGCCGGATTCCAAGACAAGACGCGATTCATACGGCGTAGATCCAGCAAGATGTTCTCGCTGTTCATGGCGGCGTCGCCATAGCTCTGGCCACCGCCTCGCAGACCGATGGTATGGCCGCTGCTCCTGGCAAGCTGCAAGAGTTCCTGTAACTGATCGAGGGTTGTCGGGCGATAGACATAGCTTACGCCGCTGCTGGCCCCTCCCCAGGAGGTAACTCCTTCCAGGTGTTCTTCCATGTCGCTGAATACGCGGCCGTTGTGTGCCGCTGCCGCCGCCGTGTATTCGCCAGATGATGCTTTTTTGTCACTCATGATTGTTGTCATAGCCTAAGTTCGTTTTGCCCGCTAGAAGCTGAGGCGCCTGAAAATAGAGGATGGTATATTGCGGACAATAAGGCCAACAAATGACCACCTTTTGGGTACATAGATGATTTGTTTTCGCTGCTGAACCGCGTTGTGGATCTGTAAAGCCGCTTCCTCGGGAGAAATGACCCAAAAAGTCTTCGACGCGTTCTTGAGAAGACGGGTGTCCACAAATCCGGGTATGACGGTCGTCACTGTCACGCCGCGGCGCGAGAGGCGATTCCGCAAGGACTCCAAATAGGTATTGAGCGCGGCTTTACTAGCACCATAGGCCGGTCCGGCGACACGACCACGTTCTCCCGCAATCGAACTGATACCAACAATATGACCGCGGCGCGCGCGGCTGAAACGCGACGCTGCTTCGTCAAGCCAGGCGACCGCACCAAGCAAATTGGTATCTAGCATAAGTCGATCTTTCTCGAAATCGTACTCCTGGCCTTCGACCGGCACCTGCGCTGCGGCTGCATAGACTATGAGGTCCAGTCCGCCCAGGTCTTGAACAATCGTCTGGAAGAGCTGCGGAATCTCGTCGTACTCGTTCACGTCATGGACATAGGGGAGGATGACGGGTGCTTCCTGATCAGGCAGGTTGGCGCTTGCGGTGCGACACAATTCTTCGAGCTGCTCCTGACGACGCGCGACTGCCGCTACCAAATAGCCTGAAAAAGCAAGGCGGCGCGCAAGAGCGGCGCCGATTCCGGATGAGGCGCCTATGATGATGGCGCGTGGTCTGGGGTCGAGTGCCCTCTTTGGAGGGATTTTCTTGTCTAACATTGTTGCTTTCTGACTCCAAAATCAAGCGGCGGATGGGACGCGGCTTGTGACTCTGTGTAACCACCTAATTCTAGCATAGGCAATTGTTTGAGGCTTATTGGAGATAGGCTATTCAGTTGCCGTTTAGGCGACGATCAATCTATGACGTAGATGGGATTGCTATAGATCCAGCCCCGGAGTCGGCCGTGATAGGCCATCTGACACTCAAGTCGATAAGCGCCCGGCTCGCCGGCGTGATAGGTGAGAACCGTAGCGTTTTCCGCCTCCGCGACTATGTCACCATGCCTGATGAGGCGCATCAAGGCGCCGCGCGGCGCATGCGCCCGCAAGGTTACACCACTTCCCAGCGAGACGCAGTCACCCATGATTGCCTGGTCATCGCCGTCACTCTCGAATCGAAAGCTGCGCGTGGCATGCGGCATGTCATAGCCCACAAAGGCGTTGCCCCTGCCCAGGGCGCGCAGAATGAGCTGCTTATCCACTGCCACGTCGCCACTCAGCGGTTGGGGCACGAGGAGATGGGTGTTCACCGCGCGAAAAAGAAACTCATAAGGGAAAATTTCCCTTTGCAGTGGACCTACGGACATTGGCGTGGCATGCGCGTCGCTATTGCCGATGGCCACGATCCGTTTTCCCTGAGCGAGCAGCTCATCCCACAGCGCCAGCGTCTCGGGTTCCGGCGCGGTGATTACTTTTTCTGGGGACAGGGCCATGCGCACTGCAACCAGCATGCCGAGCCATTTCGTTTGCAGCGGCAGTCGCTCCAGGGCCTCCGCCAAGCGGTTTTTGAAACTGGACATGTAGTTCCAGATTTCGAGGCCGGTGTACCCATCAATGTTCCAGTCATGCCAGCCGAGATTCATTTCATGAACGATTGGCAGGTCTTTTTCATGCGGGTGGGCCAGGAATCCATAACCGCCGGCGTTGATGGTCTGGTTAATGAGAGCCTGGGGATCAATGGCCAGGCGCGAGAGTTCCTGCTCCGCGCCAAATGCTAAGAAATGGCTGGCCTGCGGCCGGCGGCGCACATTATGGACCTCTTCACCGGCAAGTAGTAAGACACGCCCCTGATCGTTCTCATAGTATCCTTCAACGCCCTGGACCCAGACATTGTGATCGGTAACGACAATGAAATCCAGACCTGCTTTAATCGCTTCTTCAGCTATTTCGGCATGGTATTTCTCCCCGTCGCTGAAGGGGGTATGCATGTGGAGGTTGCCCGCCAGTTCGTGATAGTGCATCGCTATTCTCTCGCCTCACGCGCCAAATTATGGCCGGGCAAATAGTATCATAAATCAAGCCGCGCTGCTGGTAGGGCGCGAACAGCTCTCAAGTTGCCCGCGTTCTTTCATGCAGTTGTATGGACAGGGAGCCAACGAGGGTAGCAGGTACGGCCTACGGCCGTACCATACTAGCATACGGATCCGGCAGCGGGCCGTCCAGGAGCTTATCAGACACGGTTTCCGGCAAATACTGGGCCTGATTGAGGCAGGGAATAAACTCGCGCTTGTTGTCAGGACGTTCGCCTGGCACGAATTCTTCTACGATGTCGCTGTGCCAGCCGAGGCTGGGTTTCTTCCACCCTACCAGCCCATAATCTTCGGCATAGAAATAACGCTCATCAACCGCCTGGGTTGGTCCATTCTCGTCGCCTGGTAACCAGGCAAGCTCGACCACATTGTTGAGGGTAATGCCGGATTCGAACGTATAGCTGCGGTGGAAGGCCAGGAATTCGAGCCAACTTCTGTCCGTATATTGACCGCCAATAACCAGCCCACAGTCAGATTTCCTAAAGAATACGACATAGGGCTGCCTGAAATACAGATCACCGGGCCACATGTAGCGATAGGTCCAACGGGAGCCAGGATTACCGGCCAGGTATTGATCGCGGCTCTCATATAGCGTGTAATACAGGCCGTTTCCCGGACTGGTGTCCGTGCCGCGATACATGTAATAGTTGTCGCTCCAGAGTTCTTCCCATTCGGCCGAGACATTATTACCTTTTGTGTGGTAGAAGTGGAAACCCTGAAACTGCGTCTGGTGGCGCGCCTGGAACTGGCTGCCATCCGGGATTTTGAGTAATACTTCATAAATGCGCCCGTCACCAGTCATGAAGCGCCGCAGGTCATAGCCAGTAGTTGGCGGCGTTGGGCTAGGCTCAGGAGTCGGAACGGGTGTAGGGGTCGGTTCCGGCTCGGGAACGGAAATCACGGGCAGGTAGACGCGCTGGCCGCCAGGCTCAGGCTGCAAAAGAAAGGCGTGCGCCTCGCCGTCAATCAGCCCTGTCCCCACAACTAGACCATTGTCGCTGATGCTGCTGGCCGTTTGCAGCACGCCCCACTGTGAGTTCGGCGGTAGATAATTGTTCAAGTCGACCAGTTTGTCGCCGGACCACAATACGGCGCGCAGCTCACCACCTATCTCGGCTTCGCCCACAATCTGGCCGTTGTCGTTGACCCCGAGAGCACGGCTGTTGGACTCGAACGCTAAGCCCAACTCGCCTAGATCGCGCATCTGGCCATCCTGCCAGACAAAAGCGTGCGTGGCGAGATTCTCGATCACGGCCGATGCCCCAACTACCTGGCCAACATTGTTTAGATCATAAGCAATGCTGTCCTGGCCGCCAAGCGTTCCCAGATCCTCAAACTGTCCCTGTTCCCATAGGAAGGCACTGTTCCCCGCGCCATCGTGAATCTGGCCCGCCATTTGCAGGCTATTGTTGACAGCATGTACCTGGGCAAAACCATCAGCAATCGGAATGGATTGCGAAAGCGTATTGCCCTGCCATATGAGGAGTGAGTTCTGCTCGTTGAGCAATGTATGGCCGACAATAACGCCGGCGTCATTGATGTCCCTTGCAGTCGCGTCTGCTGCGCCAGGCAGCACGGTGAGCGAATCAGATAGCCAGAACCCCGGCTTCTGAGTCTGCAGCTCGCCATCTTCTGAAATGACAGCGCCGGCAATAACATCGCTCTCATTGATAGCATACGCAAACGAGCCGACATAGCCAGGAGCGCCAAGACGGAGCATCTTACTGCCGTCCCAGCGAAAGGCGCTTACCTGAAGCGTTGGCGAGATCGTGCTTTCACCGGCGACAAAGCCCGATTCATTCACGTCAAGTGCGTAGCTGCTCGGGCCGCCCAACGTGCCCAGGTCGATTATGGTCATTGCCGGCATAGCGGCAAACGCCTTACTTCCACGAAGGTCACTACGGTCAAGATACAAAGTCAACAGTACTGAAAAGAGTAGGCCCAGTCCGGTCGTCAGGAAGATTACAAGCCAGCGTCTCATAGGCAAGTTTGTCGGGCATGTTGCCAAGGTAGTGGATTAATCATCGCCGGCGACAATAGCACAATGGCAACCGTGAAACAAACGTGAAAGGGATAGGAATTCCAAAATTCACGTTTTCTTAGCGGCCTCAAGTGAGAGATAGGCGGGACGCCGCGAATTATCTGGACGCAGTATGCTGTAGCCGCTCTCGCTGTAATCCGCTCCTAGCAGGGGGCCGAAATTAAGGTTCCACAAGAACAGCGGACCGATCGCCTGATCGCCGCCTGCCAGCTCGAAAGCACGTAAAACATAACCGGCCTGTTCCCATTCTGTTACGTTCAGCATAAACTCAGCCCCTGCTGGCGGCTCGGCCGGCTCGCCGCGGTCATTGACGAGGCCCTCAAAACTACCCCAGCCGAATTCGGTGGCCCAGAGGGGAAGGTCTGCCTGGTATTCAGTAAGAAGCGCCTTGTAGTCCGCCAGCGTATCACTGAAGAAGAAACTGGGATGATTATTATGGCTGGGAACTTCCGGGTCGGGGTGAGCATAGCTGCTGTCAGGCGGATTGGCCCACCCATAAGGATGCACGCCGATGGCGTTTACGCTGTTGGCGACGCCGGCATCGAGCATAGAGCGCAGATATTGCCGATCATCAATAGCGGTAAACCCGTCATTGATACCGGTCGTTGCCGGCGCCCCGCTAATGATAGTCGCCATTGGGTCGACCTCTCGCACGCCCGCCGCGCCGGCAGCGACCAAAGCGACCATATCAGCGGCGTTCAAGGGCATGCCGTTCCACTCCCTTTGCAGATTAGGTTCGTTCCACAGCTCATAGGCGGCAACACGACCTTGATATCGTTTGGCGAGATAAGCCATGAAGCGGCGATAAAGATCATAATCGGTGGGCGGGCCATCAAGTTCAGTGGTGGGGCGACTCCATTCAGGCGCTTTGGAAACACTTAGGAGCACCTGGATGCCGTTATTCGTTGCACCCTCTACGAGCCTATCCAGTTCCGCGAAGCGGTCGGCGGTATAAGACTCCGGCCCGGGCTCGTACAGTTTCCAGGACACTTGCACTTTGACCCAGCCGACGCCAAGCTCCTGCAAATGGCGCAGTATCTGGCGCTGGTCCTCCTGGTGAATGTGAACTTGGATACCGAGCTGGTCCTTCTGTAAGGGCGTGCCAGTATAGCGTGGGAAGGATGGCGTGGCAGTAGGGCCGACTGTCAGGGTCGCTGATGGAAACACAGTGGGTGATGAGTGTGGTTCTTCCGTCGCAGCGGTAGTAGCGGTTGGCAGCAGAGTGGATGTCGCCGTCGGCTGCGGTGTGGCGACTGCAATAACAGCCAGCGCTGGCGTTGAACTGCTCACTGCCGGCGGCCGTGCGGCCTTTTGCGGTTCGCAGCCCACTGCCGCAAAGAGAAGGGTGGCAAACAGAAGTGGCAGCAGCCAAGATATGCCGGATAAACGTCGCAGCCGGCTGAAAAAGTGCTTTACCTGCGGCACTAGTCCAAGCCTCGCGAGAACTGCATCGTATAAAGGTCATAATACCGGCCCTTTTGTGCAAGCATTTCTGCGTGCGTCCCCTGCTCGATAATACGGCCGTGATCGAGCACGACAATCTGATCGGCATTCACGATGGTGCTTAGCCGGTGGGCGATGACGAAGCTTGTCCGCCCTGCCATCAGGGTGTCCATCGCGTGCTGAATAATGCGTTCAGTCGTCGTGTCTACGCTGCTGGTTGCTTCATCCAGAATAAGGATA
>JBJYWX010000233.1:0-13802 GCA_046259695.1 Promineifilaceae bacterium (SeqCode)
GCGAATGCGCTCTTCGGCAATGTCGCCCGGCACGTGGTAAAGCTGGGCCATAAAACGCAGGAATTCAACGGCCGTTAGTTTGCCATAAAGATTGGGGGTGTCCGGAATGTAGGCGATCACCTGCTTGGCCACGATCGGTTCTTGTTGGATATCGTGGCCGGCGATGAGCGCCTGGCCGGCATCGGGCGGCAGCAAGCCGGTGAGCATCTTGAGCGTCGTCGTTTTTCCCGCGCCGTTCGGGCCGAGGAACCCGACGATTTCGCCCGCGCTGACGTGAAAGGTGGCATCGTCCACGGCCGTCTGCTCGCCGTAGGTTTTGGTCAGGTGATTGGCTTCGATAAGGAATGTCATCGGGAGGAAGCAGAAGTCAGTAGTCTAGTCAGTATTCAGTATATCAGGTGTCAGTTATCGGTCTACTTCTCACTGTCCACTGATTACTGTCCACTGTCCGTTGGCTGCCACAGGCGGCGGCGCAGCCGGCGGCCGAGGCGCGTGTCCATGTTCTGCGCGCGCCACAGGCTGACGGCAATGGCGCCAATCTCTTCATCGCTGATGTTGCGCAGCTCATCAATACCCGCGACGGCCGTAGCGCGCACGATGGCGCCGATTTGTTCCAGGCTGCCGGCGAAGGGGCCAAAGACCATCGTAGACAGGCGGCGGCCGTCCGATTCCTCGGCTCCGGGAACAAGCGCGCCGCTGGCGGGACGGCCACGCAGGGCCGAGAGGCGGCTGAAAGCATCCGCGGCGCGCGGCGCGGCGAAACCGTAGAACTGCGTGCCTTTGTCCGCCGTCCAGCGCGCCACGATCGGCGTATACTCGCGCACCGCCTCCTCACCCCGCCGCGCGGCATAGGCGATGATCTCTTCGCCATAGCGGTCCAAAAACTTCTGAAAAGCGTAGCCGGTCAGGCCGATGATTATCTTAGCCGGTAATGACATGCTGCGTATTATAACACGCCAGCGTGATTGGCGGGGCAGGTCTTGTGCCTGTCCTGGTTGAGGGCAGCTGGCTGCGCCATGAATCAGGTCCAGGTGGCGGTCTTCAGATAATTGCTCAGATAAGTCTGCACCAGATCGAAGCCCAGTTTGGCAGCGAAGCCCAGCGTAAACAGCTTCAGGAAATCCCACCACGTGCCAAAATTCTTGCCGATGTAGAGGAGCTCCATGCCCGCCATGACGGCCAGCAGCAGCGCGGCGCCAAACAACAGCAGGTCAATCGCGCGCGCCCGGTTGCGCGCTTCGTCAGCAATCGCCGCCAGCTCGCGCGGCGGCGCCGCAGCCCGCGCCACAGGAGCTTGCAGCAAGCCGGCCAAGCGTGCCCAGGCGGTGCTCAAGGTTAGGGTCATTTCCTCGCGCAGGGGCAGTGCCTGCCAGCCGCCGGACCACCACGGCCGGGGCCACGTGGTCTCGGTACTGGTCAGAACATAGGCCTGGTTCGGCGGAAGCGTTAAGTCAGTCGCTTCGAACAGCGGCTCCTGGTAGATTGCCTGGAGCGCCAAGAGATTACCTTCTATCTCGTTGATTTGGGCAATACTTTCCGTACCCATGTCCGCCGGCGTGGGCGCAGTCCATAGAAGAGCATGCACACGTTCCAGTTGGCGCTTTGTTTTCGTCAATAGCGTTCTGTCATCGTCGCCAGGCTTGAGCGCTTTAAAGCGAGGGTAGTTATAGATTACTTCGGCCAGGGATCTCGAGGCCACCAAAGAAAGCTGCAGTTTCTCCCACTCCTTTACAAACTGCGTCATGGCCGCCACTTGTTCTACCCGCTTCTCAAATTCGGACGTCGAGTTCAGATCCTCACCTGCCAGGTAGGTGACCGTGGTTTCTACCAACTTGGGCAGGTCCCGCTTAACCGAACTGGGGCGTTCAAACTGCTTCCAATACGCGTCCGGGCGCAAATCTCTTTCCTTTTTCAGGGCGACAAGCAGGGGCGCGAGCGACGGCCAGGACGCAACTGCTTCATAGAGGCCGTCCACTTCCTCCACCAGCGCCTGGTACGCCTCATTCTTGTCATCCAGGCGCAGCCTGTTCTGCACTTTGACCTCGCCCAACCGGCCGCTCTGACCATCTGTTCCGATAAAACTCAGAATCTGCCGGCTGATGGTGGGGGCAAGATCGTAAGCTGGCAGATTCTCCCAGGCTGCGCCGGTCTGGAGCGCCTTCTCGTATTCGCCATTCCTGGTATCGTAGGCCGGCAGCAGATCAATGATGCGGATCTCCAACTGCCGCAGCTTGCGGTCGCGGTTGAGCCAGCGGTCGACAAGCAAAGCAAGCCCGGTGCCAGCCAGAATGGTTAGCACAGCCCAGATCCAGGCCGTGGTCTGGTTGACGGTCAGGTCAACGGCCGTGTCCTCATCGCCGCCGGGCACACTGATCTTGCCGCTGTAGGAGCCGATCTCATCCAGGCCCTCGTAGTAAAGCCTGATCCCGGTCGCACCACCTTCCAGCGCTTGCGCCTCGCCAGTCCAATAAACGGTGGCGATATCACTGGTCTCATTGACCAGGCGGCCCAATTCCAGCGGGCTTGCCGTTGATGCCGCCGGCGCCGCCGCCAGGAAATCGTTTGGGCTGACATCCAGGGCGAGGTAGTTGGGATCAAAATAAGGATAACCGCTGCAGTAGCTGCGGTAACGTTCCGCGGCGGCGCGATCCAGGAACGGCGGCCGCAGTTCACCATAACAATTGCTGCGCAGCAGCGCCCAGCGCTGAACTGTCACGGTCCAGCTCGCCGCCAGCGGCGCAACCGCTGCGGTATCTGGCTCGCTGTCCGGCGCCGTCACCGTTAGCTGTACCGGATGCAGCAGAATGTCGCCCCCAGGCACACTGCTGACCACCAGCGTACTGTTGTATTTACCAGGGGGCGGATCAGTGGCGGACAGCGGGAAGACCACCAGCTGGCCTGTATCGGGCGGCAGGGTTACCCGCTGCTCGGCCGTGTCGCCCTGCAGATCGAGAAGCAGCAAACCGTCTTCATTCATTGGCGGGTCCAGGCGGTAGCTTATCGTCTGCACATCCGGGCTAAGATTGTAGATGCGAAAGCGCAGGGGGGAGAAGCCGTCACTGGCGGACCAGGCGGCCGTAAGCGGCACATCACCCTCAATCTGGATCGACGGCTCCTGCCCTATGGCAGCGGCGGCACATGCCAACAGCAAGAAGATGGCCAAGATGTAAGAGAACGTGCCCCGGAAACGTTTGCGGCGCATAAAAACAGTATAGCACGAGTTGGGCGCGGTTCGCCGCGCCGTTTCGCAACCAAACTAACTTGCCCGCGTACAGGTTTATGGTACTGTCACATTTGCGCCGGCGGCGTCGTTTAGGGGTATTGGAGCGTGGCTGTCCGCCGGCAAGAGGGAGCTGCAGAGCCTGCACCGAGTTTACCGAATGTGTGGGCAGGGCGGCGTCTGGAACAACCGTTAAGTTGGTGGCTATGAGCGAACCGATCATTCAAGTCGACAATATTCACAAGTCTTATCTCATGGGCAAGGAAGCGGTGCCGGCGCTGCGCGGCGTGTCGCTGGACATTTTTCCCGGCGATTTTGTCTGCTTGATGGGCCCCAGCGGCTCAGGCAAAACCACGCTGCTCAATATTATCGGTGGGCTGGACGAGGCGGGCCGCGGCCACGTCATCGTCGACGGCGAAAATCTGGTCGCCCTTTCCGAGAACCAGCTCGCCGACCTGCGCCTGCGCAAGATGGGCTTTATCTTTCAGAACTACAACCTGCTGGCTAATTTCACGGCGCAAGAGAACGTCGAAGCGCCGATGGTGCTGGCTAAGATGGGACGCGGCGACCGGCAGACGAGGTCGCAGGCGCTGTTGGAGAAGGTAGGGCTGGGCGATCGCATGCACCATTATCCCAGCGAACTTTCCGGCGGGCAGCAGCAGCGCGTGGCCATCGCCCGGGCCCTGGCCAATGACCCGCCGATCCTCATAGCCGATGAAATGACCGGCGACCTGGACACGGAAACGGGTTTTGCGATCATGGCCCTGGTCAAATCGCTTAATGACGAGGGCATGACCATCGCCTATGTGACCCATGACCCGCGCATGGCCGACTTCGCCAACCGCGTGATCGAGCTGCGCGACGGCCAGATATTAAATGGACAATGAAGCAAGTGGCAGGCGGCAAGTGGCCGGCAGTGGACAGTGGACAGTTTTCAGTGGACAGATTCTGCGCCCCAACGCCCCTTCGCATCTTCGCCCCCGCATCCTGAACCATGCTAGTTAAATACATCCTCACCAGTTTTGGCCGGCGCAAGGTACGCACCTTGCTGATGATCCTCTCGCTCATGGTCAGCACCGGGCTGATCGTAACCATGAGCGCCACCGTGGAGACTATCCGGCGCTCCAACATTGATATGGTGGCCAGTGAAGCGGGACGATTTGATCTGGCTGTCGGCAAACGCGACACCAGCGCCGAGCCGTTCCTCAACATAGAAGAAGTTACGGCGCAGATCCGGGCCGCCGATGAAAGGATCACGGCCGTTTACCCGCGCCTGGAAGCTTCGGTTGAGCTCAGTGCGGGCGACCGCGAACTGGGTGCCACGCTGGTCGCCCTCGACCAGAGCGTCGACGACGCGGGCATCGTGACCGTGGTCGAAGGTGACTACGAGCTGGGGGACGGGCGGGCGGCCGTGCTCGAAGAAACGGCCGCCAACCTCGACCTGCAGGTCGGGGATACGTTCACGGCCTCTTACAGCTTTCCCGTGCCGCGCGAGACAGGCAAACCGGACGCGGCGGGAGCGAGCAGCCGCCGCACCAGCCGTCCCTTCACCGTTGCCGCTATCGTCCGTGAGGATGGCCTTTCCACCAATATGCGCAGCGGCTTCATCGCCGGCCTGGATGATATTCAGGAATGGCTGGCCCTGGCGGGCAGCGCCTCGCAGCTCATCGTCACCGTCGATCCGGCGCTCTACGAAACGAACAACGCCGAGGTGGCCGCGCTGCGCGTGCGCGAGGTGGGGCAGAACGTTTTCCGCGCCCTCGGCGATGACTACACCTACGCCATGAGCAAGGCCCAATACCTCAGCGGCGCGGCGCAGGCGTTTCTGGCCCTCCAGGCGCTGATCAATACCTACGGTCTGATTTCGCTCGGTGTCGTAGGCCTGCTGATTTACACCCTGATGCTGACCAATGTGCAGGAACAGCGGCGCGACATGGCCATCCTGCGCATTCTTGGCGCGCAGCGCGGTTATCTCTTCACCATGGTCATCGTTGAGGTGCTTATCATCGGCCTGATTGGCGTCGGAATAGGTATCGTGCTGGGCCAGCTCATCACCAGTTTCGCCGTCGTGCCGCTGATCCAGCAGCAGTTCGCGAGCCAGGGGTTGACGCTGACCCTGGTGCCGCAGCTCAGCCCTTCGGCCATTTTGCCCCCGGCGACGGCCGCTTTTGTGGTGCTGATTGTCAGCAGTCTTAAGCCGGCGCAGGAAGCGGCTAACACGAAGGTAATGCACGCTATCAATCCTGGTGTAGCCGACAACATCCAGCTCGAAGACCTGGCCCAACTGCGGCAGCGCAGCCCCAATCTACGCATGTTTCTGGGCGGCCTGGCGCTAACATTGATCTTTGTCCTTATCTCCAGCTTCGAGGCCGTTTCCAGTTTCGGCGGCCCGGCCATCCAGGTGACGATCTTCTTGCTGGCCCTGGTGCTGCTGGTGCTCGGCCTGGGCTTGATGTTCTTCATCTTCACCGTGCCCATGGAACGGCTGGTGCTGGCCCTGATCGGGCTGGTCTCGCCGCGGCTCACCTATTTCGCCAAGCGCAACGTCACGCGCGGCGCGACGCGCAGCACGCTTATTTCGCTCCTGGTACTTTTTAGCGGCGTGCTGCCCAGTTTCCTGGCCACGCAGGTCGCGCTGGACTATGCCAACCTGGAAAATAATGCGCGCCAGATGTTGGGCGCTCCGCTGGACATCGAGGTCGCCTATTGGGGCTTGAGTGACGAGCAGTTGGAAAGAGCGCGGGTCAAACCATCCTTCCTTCGCGACGAACTGCCGCAAATCGACGGCGTGGACCAGGCCGCGGGATTGACCTATGCCTACGACACGGGCATAACCGACAACGTCGGCTTTCGCAGCGCGCCGGTCAGCGTCAGGGGCGTGGCCGGGCCGCTGGAACAGATTGTTTTCCAGGACATGATCGAATTCGCCGCCGGCGACCTGGACGGGGCGCTGGCCGCCATGCGCGAAGATCCGGAGGCGATAATTATCAGTGATGGCCTGGCCCAGCACCTGGCCGTCTCGCTTGGCCAGACGGTCAAGCTGCGCGGCGAAGGCCTGGACCACGAAGTCGAAGCGCGCGTGGCCGGCATCGCGCGGCGCATTCCGGGCATCGAAGGTTTCGGCCGCAGCCGCCTGGAGGCGCAGACCAACAGCACGGTTTTGATCTCCCTCGACGGCTTTCAGGAACTGCGCACGGCGTTGGACCAGGCGCTGCCCGCAGAGGATGATGCGGTGCTGGACAATGTAAAGGCATCGGTCCTGCCCGGTGCGGACGAGGCGGAAATGGAACAGGAGATGGTCGACGCCTATCGCGAGGATTATGAACTCTGGTTTCGTTTCCTGGACCGTATCCTGGAACAGGCCCGCGCCCAGCAGGGCACGATGCGTATATTCCTGCTGGTGATGACGGGCATTGCTTTTACTACGGCCGTTTTTGGCGTCTTCGCCGTGATCTATGTCACCGTTTATGCCCGGCGCCTGGAGATCGGGATGATGAAAGCGATGGGCATGAAACGCCGCCAGCTTACGGGCATGCTGGTTGTCGAGGCGATCGCCATGACCCTCGGCGCGGCGCTGGCGGGCATCCTGGCCGGGGCCTTGATGGGCTATGTCACTTATTACGGGCAGCGCCTGCTGGCCCAGGAGCATGTTAATTTCGCTGTGGACACAACGGTTATCCCCTTTATCGTGATCATGGTGGTCATAGCCAGCATCTTGGGCGCCGTCTTTTCCGCACGGCGCATCGTCACCAAGCGCGCCGTGGAAATCTTGCGCATGTAGGGCGGGCCCGCCTGCCTTCTATCTGAATTGGACAGAATGACCATGAATAGACTACTCCCTTCTAAATCTTTGACCCTTTTGCTGGCGGTCGCCCTGTTGGCTGCGGCCCTGCCCTTGCTTGCCGGCTGCGGCCGCATCGGGGGCGCGGTGCAGGCTATGGCCACGGCAACGGCCGCGGCCGAAGCGACGGCCGCGGCGGGCGAGACAGAGCCGGACGCCGAAGCCACGGCAACGCCTGTGCCCAGGCGCGGCACGACGGTGCTGGCTGAGGGCGCGCTGGCGGCGGCCAATCCGTCGCTGCCCCTCAGCTTCAGCGTGAACGGCCGTTTGCTGGACCTGCTGGTCGAATCCGGCGATCGGGTGGAAGCGGGTGCGTTGATCGCCACCCTGGATGACGAGGCCCTGCAGGACGCGCAGGTCGATGCCCAGCTGGCCGTGCGCCAGGCGCAGAACAGCCTGGACCAGGCGCAGTTGTCGCTGGACAAGCTGCTCAACTGGGAGCCGGACGAAGCGGCCGTGGCCCAGGCCGAAGCGAACCTGGCTGCCGCCGAGGCAAGCCTGCAAAACGCGCAGTCGCAAGATTCCGTGGCCGGCTACAGCGTCACCTCGGCCAAGGTACAGCTCGAGCAGGCGGAGAAGGCGTTGGCGGACGCGCATGAAGCATACGATACCGCCTTCGATCCGGGGCGCGAGTGGGAGCTGTACATTGACGATCCGTCTTGCCTGACCGGGCAGCAGTTCCCCAACTGCACCGGCCCGCCCTACAGCGACGTCATTGACGCGGAGCGGAATGCCGCCGAGCGCGCCGTGCCCGCAGCCGAAGACCAGCTTCGCGTGGCGCAGGCCAATTACAACCTGGCCCTGGCCGGCGTAAACAGCAACAGCGCCGTGAGCGCCGAGGCTTCGATAGCTTCGGCGCAGCAGGCCGTGGCCCAGGCCAAACAGGGACCAAAGGACGAAGATATCGACGCCGCCCGGCTGCAGGTGGAGCAGGCGGCGATCGCCCTGGAGCAGGCGCAGATCAATGCGGCCAAGGCGGATGAAGCGCTGGCCGACACCCGGCTCACCGCGCCCTGGGCGGGCACAATCCTGTCCGTCGATACCGCGCCGGGCGCGTTTATCGGCGCGGGCACGCCGGTGGTGACCCTGCTGGATACGAACCGCCTGCAGTTCCTGACCAGCAATCTGAGCGAGCGCGACCTGGCGCAGATAGAACCGGACCAGGCAGCCGTGGTGACGCTCAAGGCATTTCCGAACGATCCGCTTGACGGCCGTGTGCTGCGCGTCGCGCCGCGCTCGGAAGGGACGATAGGCGACGCGGCCACGTTTACGGTCATCATCGCCCTTGATGAATCAGACCTGCACCTGCTGCCGGGCATGACCGGACGGGTGGAGATTACGGGCTAGGACATGTTCCCGGAAGCTCGGAGTCTCCGGGAACGTTAAGAGCGCAGGAGGGAAGAACCATGGAAGCCGTCCTCTGCACCCGCTACGGGCCGCCGGAAGTACTCGAACTGCGAGAGGTAGACAAACCGGCCCCGCGCGAAGACGAACTGCTGATCAGGATGTCTGCCACGGCCGTCACCGCCAGCGACTGTATCGTGCGCGGCTTCAAACTATCACGCTGGAGTCCCCTCGGTTTTATGATGGGGCTGGCCGTGGGCTTCACCGCCCCCAGGCAGCCCATCCTGGGCATGATCGTGTCCGGCGAAGTTGAATCGGTGGGCAGCAAGGTGACCCGCTTAAGGCCGGGAGACGCTGTTTACGGCAGTACAGTCTACTCAGCGACACGGATCCGTTTTGGCGCCTATGCCGATTACGTGACCCTGCCGGAGAAGAGCCTAATCACGCGCAAACCGGCCAACCTGAGCTTCGAAGAAGCCGCGGCCATTCCTTACGGCTATGGCTTGGCCATTGCCTATCTCAAGAAAGGGGCGTTCGAGACCAGGGAGAAAATACTTGTCTACGGCGCGTCCGGCGCGATAGGCACCACGGCCGTGCAGCTCGCCAAAGCTTCCGGCGCGGAGGTGACCGGCGTTTGCAGCACGCGCAACCTGGCGTTTGTACGCGACCTGGGCGCCGACCACCTGATCGACTACACCACCACGGACCAGCCGCCGGCCGGCGCGCGCTATGACCTGGTGCTGGATGCGGTCGGCGAGGCCAAAAGCTCGCGGCTAAAGGAGAACTGCCGCCAGGCGCTGAGCGACGGCGGTCTCTATGTCTCTGTTGATCAGGGGGGCCCGAACAATACGCTGGATGAGCTGGAGCTGATGAATGAACTGGTCGAAGCGGGCAAGCTGCGGCCGCTCATCGACCGCACTTACAAGCTGGGAGAAATGGTCGAAGCGCACCGCTACGTCGATCAGGGCCACAAACGGGGCAACGTCGTCGTTACGATTTGACGATGCGCGGGCGCACCCAGGCGCTGGTCGGAAAGCGCTATTCACGTTTCTCGGCTTCGCGGTACAAAGAATAATTGTTCCGAACCTGCTGCTCTTGGGAGGTGGGGGCTTTGTCCTGGTTCCTGCTCTTGACGGGCAGCTCGTTTTTCTGTGCTTCACTGGGGGCCGCCGCTATTTCCTCCGGCCAGCGGCGCCGGGCGAGCCTGACCTGTAGGAAGGCCTCATTTTGCTCGACCATGTACTTGGTGTTGATGGGTCCAATAAGCACGCGCCGGCCTTCCCAATGGCAGTTTAGACAGCGGCAGCGGCCGAGGGGAACCATGCTCAGTGCCAGTAAACGATCAACAGCATGGCGATGCACGCGTACCAGGGCATCCTCCAGACAGGCCGGACAGCCCGCGCCTGGCTGCAGCCCGACGCGGCGCACCGTCCGCGCGCGGGCAAAGAGAAACAGAATAAGATTCAAGAGGAAGAAAGAGGCCAGCAGTAAGTGACCCGTCGTGAGCCCTGCCGGCCACACGACGCCTTCCCAGGGTGCCATGAGATAGGCGCGAGCCGGCGCCAGTAAGGGGTGAACGTTTTCCGCGCTGCCGGGCGGGGATATAAGGGTGAAGTAGAGTAACAGCAGGCCTAAACTAACTACAAAGCCCAAGGTAAGGGCGGCGAAGAAGTAGATTGTGCGAACTGTCCAATCTCTCTTTCTGGGCATAAACGATGCCGCCGCTTGTGGGAGTCTCCGTCGCCAACAAAAGTGTTGATCCTCCTGTCCCACAAGCCTTTCCTATATAAACACTCTAGCAGCGAATGTTGCGGCATGCTGTAAAAGGGCAGTGAAAACTGGAGGGCAGTGGGACGCGCGCCATAAGGTTTTCCGCTCCGGCTGGAAGACGCGCGGTGGGAAAAGGGTGCAATAAATTTCTGTCGATGGAGCCTAGCTGACTACCGCTACGCAAGCAGTCTTTCTGATGGCGCAGCCCGAAGCATCCCTTCGACAGGCTCAGGGCAGGCTCCTTCGGCGGGCTCAGGGCAAGCTTCTGGGACCCTACAAAAGACAATGCGTGCGCTTGGCCGAGCCCCTCAGGGATTCCTCCCTGTGGTCGGAATGACAGTTCGGCCGGCCGTGCATCGCTAGTCTTGCCGCCCTAATTGGGCCGCCGCGGTCCGCAGCTTAACCGGTCACCGTCGCGCTGCCACCGCTGGCGACGGCCGTGGTGGATCAGGGATGCATGCCCAACGCGCGGGAAGCACCAGCCCGGCAGCTAAGAATCAGCGGGGAAGCGTGCGAGGCGCCCGCAAATCGCTGCGTGCTCAGAGCCTACAGGGCGGCGAACGCTTTCTCCACCGCGGCGATGGTTTCATCGATCTCGGCCTCGCCGTGCTTGGTGCTGAGGAAGCCGGCCTCGAACTGGCTTGGCGCGATATAGACCCCTTCGTCCAGCAGGGCATGGAAGAAACGGCCGAAACGTGCCGTGTCGCTCAATTTGGCCGTCTCGTAGTCGACCACCGGCGTCTCTGTGAAGAAAAGCCCCTGCATGCTGCCCACGCGGGTCTGGAAAATGGGGATACCGGCCCGCTGCGCCGCGGCCTTTACTCCGGCGTCCAGCCGCTTACCCATCTTCTCAAATCGCTGCCACACCGCCTCATCACGGATGCCCTGCAGCGTGGCGATGCCGGCAGCCATCGCCAGGGGGTTGCCGGAGAGGGTGCCGGCCTGGTAGACCGGTCCCAGCGGGGCAATCATCTCCATGATGTCGCGCCGGCCGCCGTAAGCGCCGACAGGCAAGCCGCCGCCGATCACTTTGCCCAGCGCGGTCAGGTCGGGCGTGATGCCATAAAGCCCTTGCGCGCCGCCGCGATGGACGCGAAAGCCGCTCATCACCTCGTCGAAAATCAGCAGAGCGCCGTATGCGGTTGTTAAGTCACGCAGCCCCTGCAGAAAGCCATCGACGGGCGGCACCATGCCCATGTTGCCCGCGACTGGCTCGACAATCACGGCGGCGATGCTATCCGCAAAATGAACAAACAAGTCGCGTACCGAGTCCAGGTCATTGTAGCGGGCGCTGAGCGTACCGGAGACGGCCGCCGCCGGCACGCCGGGCGAGTTGGGCAGGCCCAGTGTGGCCACGCCCGATCCGGCGTCCACCAGCAGCATATCGGCATGGCCGTGGTAATTGCCGGCAAATTTAACGATCCGGTCACGGCCGGTGTAGGCGCGCGCCAGGCGCAGGACGCTCATCGTCGCTTCCGTGCCCGAATTGACAAAGCGTAGCAGTTCGATGGCCGGCATCATCTCCTGCACCAGGCGCGCCAGTTCAATCTCGTGCGCGTTTGGCGCGCCGTAGCTCGTGCCCAGGGCTGCCGCTTCCTGCACCGCCTTGACCACCTGCGGGTCAGCGTGGCCCAGGATCAACGGTCCCCAGGAAAGGACATAATCGACGTAGCGGTTGCCATCGACGTCGGTCAGGTAGGCCCCTTCCCCGCGGCGAAAGAAAAGCGGCGTGCCGCCCACCGCGCCAAAAGCGCGCACTGGTGAGTTCACGCCCCCCGGCATCAATGCCGTGGCCTGGTCATAGAGCTTCTTGGATAATTGCTTATTTGACATAACTCACCATTAAGTCATTCTGTTTGTCATCCTGAGGGCGCCAGCCTGAAGAATCGCTAAGACCAGACGATTTTCCGCGTGATCCCTCCGGCAAAGGCCGCAGGGATTCCTCACTTCGTTCGGAATGATGGCACTACCGGCGCTTCTAGTTGCCAGCTCCCAGTTCTCTGTTCAGCACCTCCGCCAGGGCATCAATAAACAGCGGGTCGGTATTCAGCGCCGGCGGCCGTTCGAGGCGCATGCCAAGCTCGCGCGCAATGGCCTGGGCCTGGATATCAATGTCATAGAGGATTTCGACATGATCGCATACGAAGCCGACGGGTATGCTGATCACGTCGGACACGCCCGAGGCGGCAAGCGCCCGCAGATGTTCGTCGAGCGGCGGTCCGAGCCAGGGCTCGGGGCTGCGCCCGGCAGACTGGTAGCTCCACGACCAGCGGTCATCGGGCAGGCCGGCGGCTTCGGCGATCAGCGCCGCCGTCTCTCGCAGCTGGCTGTCGTAAGGGTCGCCCATCTTCAAAATACGCTGCGGCAGGCTGTGCGCGCTGAAGAGGACATGCACGGTGTTGCGCTCCTCTTCCGGCCAGCGTGAGAGCCCCTCGGCCACGCGCTCGGCGAATGCCTGCACGAGCTGCGGCTGGTCATGGTAGCTCTCGATATGGCGAAAACTAATGTCGCCGCGCGCCATCTCCAGGCCATCGTGCACTTTCTTCTGGTACTTGGCCACGCTGAGCTTGCTGTAATGCGGCGCCAGGACGATGCTCACGGCGTCACGGATGCCGTCCTCGACCATCTGGGCCACGACATCTTCGATCCAGGGCGACCAGTGGCGCATGCCCAGGTAGAAGCGCACGTTTTGCCCTTCAAAGCGCTTTTCTAGCTCGGCGAGCTGCGCGCGGCTGATCCCCAGCAGCGGCGACCTGCCGCCAATCTGGCGGTAATTGTTGCTGATTTCTTCCAGCACCGCCGGCGTCGTAGGCCGTCCGCTGCGAATGTCGGCCAGGTAACCGGGCAAATCGTCCAGCGATTCGGGCCCGCCGTAGGCCATGACCAGGATACCGGTGGGCGGCTGGTCAGCGGGCAGTGCGCGAGTAGGCAGTGCGCCGATGGGCAGTGCGTCAGCAGGAGGTGCGCCGGTGGGCAGTTCCCCGTTCCCAGTTCCCAGTTGGCTGTTCACGGGTACCTGCCCGTTTTTCACTGTTTTTACGTACTGCACGACCCGCGCCACATTCTCCACCGGTGTCTGCGGGAAAATGCCGTGACCGAGGTTAAAGATATGGCCCGCGCGGCCCGCGGCGGCGGCAAGCACAGCGTCGACGCGAGCGCGCAGCTCTTTCCAGGGATAAAGCAGGGCCGCCGGGTCGAGATTGCCTTGCACCGGCCGGTCATATCCTATTTGTGCCCACGCTTCATCCAGCGGCAGGCGCCAGTCAACGCCGACTACGTCACTGCCCAAAGAGGCGATGTCGCCCAGGTAAGCGCCGGTGCCGGTGCTGAAATAGATGACCGGTTTGTCCGTGCGGGCTTTGAGCATTTCCACCAGCTTGCGATTATAGGGCAGGACGTAACGGCCGTAATCCTCGCGGTTCAGAGCCAGCCCGGCCCATGAATCGAAAATTTGCAGGGCGCTGGCGCCGAAATCTGCCTGCGCCAGCAGATAGTCGGCCTGTACGGTAACCAGCTTGTTCATCAGCCGCCCCCAGGCGGACGGTTCGCCGGCCATCAGGCTTTTCGTCTTGAGGTAATCTTTGGAGCCGCCGCCCTCGATGGCATAGCTGGCCAGCGTGACTGGCG
>JBJYWX010000234.1:0-3463 GCA_046259695.1 Promineifilaceae bacterium (SeqCode)
ATTTTTGGGCGCCGTGGTGCGGGCCCTGCCGTATGTTGGGGCCTATATTGGAAAGATTGGCCCAGGAACCAAACAGCGGTTTTACGCTCGCCAAACTGAATTCGGACCAGAATCCCGGCCTTTCGATGCGCTACGGCATCCAGGGTATACCAGCGGTAAAGGCATTCAGCGGTGGGCGCGTGATCGATGAGTTTGTCGGCGCACAGCCGGAAGGCATGGTTCGCCAGTTCATAGGGCGTGTAAAAGGATCAGCCCAGCCTGCGACCGCCGCGGGCGGCAGTAATGGCCGCGCGCAACAGCAAGCCCCGCCGGCCGATCCCGAGGTGCGGGTCGACCAGGCGCGCACGGCGCTCAACAAGGGCGATGGCTGCGCCGCGCAGCGGCTGCTGAGCAATTTCCCGGCTGGTTCCTACGCTGCCGAAGCCGGGCGCCTGTTGAAGCTGGCCGAGTTTATCTGCCAGGGTGGGCGCAGCGCCGGCGCTAGCGGCGAAGTGGCCGCGCAATATGCCCAGGCCGCTTCGGCCATGCAGCGCCGCGAACCGTCGGCCGCCCTTTACAGCCTGCTGGTCGCCTTCAACCAGGAAACGGCTGCCGGCAAGCAAAAAGCCAAAGACCTGATGGAAGGCTTGTTTACCCTCCTCGGCGAATCCAACCAGCTCACGCAGCAGTACCGGCCGTTGGTAAAATAACCGCCGCTCCCTTGCCTCATCCATCGAACTGGGGCACAATGCCGGCCAACCATGGATTCGTTTCTCTGCCCTCACTGCGGTAGCGCTAACCCGGCCGCCAATGAATACTGCGGGCGCTGCGGCGCGGCGCTGCGCGAACAGGCGCTGATCGTTCGTAATCCCGCTCCCCTGCAAATCAGCAGCGGCGAGCGGGTCACGCCGCAGGTCAAAGCGCTGGCCGTGACCGTGGCCCTGGGCATGGCCACCGGGCTGGCCGAGGCCAGCCTGGCCTATGTGCAGCGCATGCTCGCTGACCGGCAGCGGCCGTTTTTCCGCCTGGGCAAGAAGAAGGACCGCGGCAGCGAACTGGTCGTGCGGCCCAAAAGGGCCGACGGCGGCGTCCACGTAGTGACCATCGTCAGCGAGCGCGTCACTGAAGAAACGCGCTGGGGCCGCCCCATACGCCGCGTTGTAGAACGTTTCGCCTGGCGCGCCGAGGAACGGATCGAGTAAGCCCTCCCGTGCCCAGCCCACGACCCTCCCTTGTCGCCCGTTTACAGTGGGCTCATCGGCGTCTAGCCGCGTTCCCTCCGCGCCGTACGCGTCCTTTCAGCAGCATTCGGCAAGCTCTGCCACCTGCCACTCGCACCCTGTAACTTCCCATGACCTATCTAGAAAAACTCGCTGCCATCCAACAAGCTAACGACTCCTGGTTGTGCGTGGGCTTGGACCCTGACCCGGCGCGGCTGCGGGTGGACGTCCTGAAATGGGATGAGCCCGTGCTGCCTTTTAATAAGGCAATCATCGACGCCACGGCCGACCTGGTCTGCGCCTTTAAACCCAACCTCGGCTTCTATCTACAGTGGGGCGCGGCGGGCGTAATCGCCCTCGAGCGCACCATCGCCTACATCCCCGATCACATCCCGGTTATTCTCGACGGCAAGACCGGGGATATCGGCCATACCCAAGGCGCCTGGGCGGCCAGCTTGCTCGACCAGTGGGACGTGGACGCGGTGACCGTAAACCCGTTTGTCGGCGAGGACGCGGTCCAGCCCATGATTGGCAGCCGGCCGGACAAGGCGATCTATCTCCTGGCCCGCACCTCAAACCCCAGCGCGACGCAGTTCCAGGGCGATCTGGCCGCCGGGCAGGGGCTGTCGGCCGAAGTGCTGCGCCAGAGCCAGACCTGGACAACGGCCGGGCATCTGGGCTACGTAGTCGGCGCGACCTACCCGCGCGAGCTGGCCGTGGCCCGCGAGCTGGCACCGGCAGCGAATTTCCTGATACCCGGCATCGGCGCGCAGGGCGGCAGCCTGGAAGCGGCCGTGCGCTACGGCCCAGATGCGGTCGCCGGCCCGGTGATCAGCGCCAGCCGCAGCATCATCTACGCTGACATGGCGCCCGGTCGTTTTGCGCAGGGGGCCCGCGCCGCGGCCGAGGACCTGCGGGCACAGATCAACGCGCTGCGCCCCGCGTAGGATAAGATTGCTTCTTGGCCCTCGACCATGACACAGCCATCTTGGTCCCCCGGCCCATCCGCACCGCACCTGGCGGCGGGGGAAGTCCATGTCTGGCTAGCCTCCTTGAGCGTGCGCGCGGCTGCCCTGTCCACGTACCTGGCGACCTTACGTGACGACGAACGGGAGCGGGCGGCGCGTTACCATTTCAACCGTGATCGCGACGCCTACATTGCCGGGCGGGGCATCCTGCGCGAGCTCCTCGGCCGTTATCTCAGCCAGCCGCCAAGCGATATCAAAATTTCGTATAGCGATTATGGCAAACCATATGTGGTCGGGGCTAGTACACGGTTCAACCTGGCCCACGCCGGCGGGCTGGCGCTGTTCGCCTTTGCCCAGGACACGGCCGTTGGCGTGGACCTGGAACAAGAACGCGAGCTGGACGACGCCCTGGCCATCGCCAAACGTTTCTTTTCTCCCGTCGAATGGGAGAGTTTGGCGGCCCTGCCCTCGGTCGAACAGCGGGCCGCCTTCTTCCGCATCTGGTCGCGCAAGGAGGCGTTTATCAAGGCCGTGGGCCAGGGCCTATCTTACCCGCTTGACAGCTTTGAGGTGACGGCCGCTGAAGACGAAACACGGCTGCTGCGGGTCGGCGACGATTCGGCCGAGGCCGGGGCCTGGTCGCTGTTGGCCCTCCCCGTCCCGGCGGGCTATGCCGCGGCTCTGGCCGTGCGCCTGCCGGAAGTTCGGTTGTGTACCTGGCGACATGGCAGCCGTTAGCAGTCAGCAGAAAAACAGAGAACTGGGAACGGCCGCGGCCCATCTGCCTTACAAAAGATCCAATGGATTGACGTTCTGCCCGGCGCGCTTGCTGTAGACATTAAGGTGCGTGTGGTAGCCGCAGTCGCGGTTGCGGCAGGAGTTCCCGGCCATGTCGCGCGTGTTGCCCTGGTTGCTCTCCGTGCCCACCTGGTCGCCGATGCGCACCTCCTGTCCGACGTCGACCGTGTAAACGCCGTGCATGAGGGTCACCGTGTAGGCTTCGTTTTCAATCACCAGCGTCGTATTGCCCAACCCATCGAGATAGTAAGCGCTGACCATGCCGTTTACGGGCGACAGCACCGGCTCGCCGTGGCCGGCCGCCAGGTCAATGGCGTAATGGCCGTAAGACATGCCGTGCGGTCCCTGGGTTAACACGTATTCCGTGTAGGGCAGGGCGAACGCCTCCGGGCCGGATAGAGCCGCGGGCGGCGCCAGCGGCACGGATGGCGCGGTTTCTTTCTCGGCCTGCTGCGCGGGGTCTGCGGCAGCAGGCCCGGCAGGCACCACGGCCGTCTG
>JBJYWX010000235.1:0-2290 GCA_046259695.1 Promineifilaceae bacterium (SeqCode)
ATGGATCGATAACCCACGTCTTCAACACGCTGCTGCGCATACCTCAATAGACAGTAGTGACAAATGTCACGCAACTTGCTGCCATTCAGCATTGATCCCCTTCTTAGAAGCGGCATATGCTATAAGGTGGGTATACGCTGTTTCATGACGCCTCTTGCGGTTTTCTAGGTGAATCATTTTAGGCCGCTGCACGTATAGATTAAGAGAGGCAGTTTACCGCCTGGGTGGGCCCCAGGGGGTATAGATGTGGAGCGCTCCAACGTTTGAAGCTTGAAAAGAGTGGGCTATGTTAGGAACAATTCATTGGCGAACGGCCCGCGGTGTGGCGGCGCTGTCCCTCCTTATGGCCGGCGGCGCTGCTCTGGCCATGCTTCCCGGCGCCCGGAGGCTTCCGCGCTACGAGCGTACTGCGGTAGATGGTGTGGTCGATCTAGACGACGCGGTTCGTGCCTGCCGGCTTTCCGGCCTGGACGGTTGGGCGCTGGTCACCTTTGCCCAACAGCTCACGGCGCGCAAGTTCACCCTCTATTCCGCGCTCAATCTATGGGATTCCCCCGCCCGCGCCTTTTGCTACGGCATGGGCTACTGCACCCAGTACAATCTCGCTCTTAAACAACTCCTGGACCGCCTTGGATTTCAAACGCAGGCCGTCTTTGCCCTGCGGGCTCGCTTCCTGGACAAAGAGTCATGGCAAATGGGCCACACCTGGGTTCGGGTAACGATTGCCGGCGAGACGCGTGATGTCTGTGCCGGCCGGGTTTCTAATGAGGCGGGCAAACTCAATTTCGTGCCCGTGAGCCGCGTGTTCAACGGCGGCGCGATCACGCTGTTCCTGACTCACGTTGGCATGATCGCCTTTTGTGGCTTCCTTGGCTGGAAAGCATTGCTTACCCAAACGCTGCCGCCGGCCTGGATGCTCGAAGAGCGGGGATTAGCGGCGGACCGCGGCTCGGTACCGGAGGAAATATGAGTGAAACGATATTGGTAACCTATGCGACCCAGACCGGTTCCACTACTGGCGTCGCGGAATTCATTGGCGAGACGCTGCGCGAAGCGGGCTGCCAGGTTGACGTGCAGCCGATGACGGCCGTCACCGATCTCTCGCCTTACGCGGCCGTCGTGGCTGGCAGTGCCATCCAGAACAAGCAGTGGCTGCCGCAGGCAATGGATTTCCTGCGCGCCAACCGCACCGCGCTTAACAGCCGGCCGTGCGCCGTCTTCCTGGTCTGCATGACCCTGGCCATGGCCAATGGCGAGAAATATCGCAGCAGCGTGTCCGCCTTTCTCGATCCGGTGCGCGCCGTCGTTCACCCTGTGAGTGAGGGCCTATTCGCCGGTACGCTCGACATCAGCAAAATACCGGATTTCCGGACACGCGTGGGCTTCCGTCTCAGCGTTCTATTTGGCGCCTGGAAAGAAGGGGATCATCGCGACTGGCACGCCATTCGCGCCTGGGCTCATGACCTGCCGCCGCTGCTGTTGAAGTAAACCATAAAAAAGGAGCCTGGGCCCGGCAGCCTGCGGGCATAGCCTATTAATGAGGGACAAGGAGCAAGCTGATGACAGTTCAACTAACGGCCGATCAAGTGTGGGAAGTATTAGACAAGGAGCTCTTCGCCGTGCTGGGCATGGTCACGCCCGCGGGCGAGGCGCGTACGGTAGGCATCGTCTATGTGACCCGGGACCGCCGCCTGTACATCTCGTCCGGTACGGACACCTGGAAAGTGAAACATATCCGCAAAAACCCGCATGTCTCGCTGACAGTGCCGGTGCACAAGGGTATTCCCCTCATGCCCTGGATCAAAATCCCGGCCGCGACCATTACTTTTTGCGGCAGTGCCGTGATCCTCGACCCGCGGGAAACGCCGACCGAGATCGTGCGCGCCATTTACCGCGATATGGCCAATAACGAGCAGCTCATGGCCGAGTCCTGCCTGATCGAGGTGACGCCGCTCGGGGAGTTCTTGACCTACGGCATCGGTATTCCCATGATGAAGATGCGCGACCCGGAGCAAGCGCGCGGCCGGGCTCCCGTGGGCGTCGAATCAGGACTGCAAACTGCCTGAAAGCAGCGGATTTTCGCCGGCGAAATGTAACGTGCGCTGCGGGAACGGCATCGTAATTCCGGCCGCGTCGAAAGCGCGCTTAATCTCCAGCGCCAGGTCATTCCTGACGGTCAGGAAGTTGTCGCTCTGCGCCCAGACAGAGAACTGCAGTTCCTGGGCCGAGTCGCCAAAACCCTGGAAGATGACCAGGGGACGAGGCTCTTCTAGACAGCGCGGGTTCGCAT
>JBJYWX010000236.1:0-3057 GCA_046259695.1 Promineifilaceae bacterium (SeqCode)
TACCCACTCCCGCCAGCAGAGCCACCAGGACAGGATAGACGGCGCGCACGTAAAAATCGAGCAGCGCTTCCACATCGCCAATGATATGCGTCAGCAGTTCCCCGCTGCCCCGCGCCTGTAGGCCCGCCGGCGCCAGCGGCTCCAGGGCCAGGTACAACCAGGTCCTAATCTGGGCCAGGACGCGAAAAGTGACGTCATGTGAAACGAGTCGTTCTAGATAGCGCAGGATGCCCCGCGAAAGGCCGAAGGCGCGCACTCCGACAATGGCCACACTCAGATCGGCGATTGAAGGCTGCAAGGCGGCGGCGCTGATCAGGTAAGCGGAGGTCGCCAGCAGGGCTACGCCGCTGCCAATCGTCAGCGCCCCCAAAAAAACGGAAAGGGCAATGCGCGCTTTATAAGGCTTCAGAAAGCCCAACAACCGGCGCAGAATGTCGGATGTCGGATATTGGATGTCGGATGTGGGATATGGGATGTTGGATTTCAGATGTCGGATTGACAACCGTTCACTGGCAGCTGGTAACTGTTCACTGGTAACTGGTAACTGCTCACTGCTTACTGATAACTGCTTACTGGTAACTGGTAACTGGTAACTGCTCAATATCCCCATTTCCAACCGCACGATGCGATCGGCCGATTCTAACGTGTGCGGGCGGTGGGCGATCACCAGCACGGTGCGCCCGGCCATCAATTCCTGCGTGGCTTCTTGCAGTTCCGCTTCGGTTTGACGGTCCAGATGCGCCGTGGGTTCGTCAAGAATGAGCAGCGGGGCGTCTTTGAGGAATGCCCGGGCCAGGGCCAGCCGCTGCGCCTGTCCCCCGCTGAGACGCAGGCCGCGCTCGCCGATTTCTGTCTCGTAGCCGGCGGGCAGACCGTCGATGAAGTTATGAAGGCGCGCCAGTCTTGCCGCGGCGATTATTTCCTCTTGCTCTGCATCAGGCCGTGCCAGGCGGATATTCTCGGCGATGCTGCCTTGGAAAAGCGCCGGCGATTGGGGTACCCAGGCGATTTGCTCTCGCCAGTTCTTTGGGTCCAGCGTCGCCAGGTCCTGGTCACCGGCATAGATACGCCCCTTGCCGGGTTCGATAAAGCGCAGCAGCAGGCTGGTCAGGGTGCTCTTCCCGGCGCCGCTCGGCCCCACCAGCGCCGTCGTCTTCCCCGGCTCAATAGTCAACGAGACGTCCTTCAAAGCGGGCCGGTTGCGGTTAGGATAAGTAACAGATATGTTGTTCAGTGTGATAGTCCAGGGTCCTGGGTCGAGTGTCTGAGTTTCCGGCTTTGGACTCTGAACTGCGGACTCAGGACTATCGATCGAGAGCATGGCAAAGATACGCACCGCCGCGGCCGTTCCCGTCATCCCGGCATGGAAACGCTGCCCCAACTGCCGCAGGGGCAGGTAGAACTCCGGTGCCAGGATGAGAATGAAGAACCCCAGGGCGAAATCGATGCCCCCTGTTAACAGACGCAAGCCGATGGAGACGGCAATGATGGCCACGCTCAAGGTGGACAATAGTTCCAGCACCATGGCCGAAAGAAAAGCCACGCGCAGCACGCTCATCGTCGTCTGGCGGAACTGGTTGCTGATACGAGCGATGTTGCGCGCCTGGTTTTTGCTTTGCCCAAGCTGTTTAAGCGTGGTCAAGCCCTGCAGGATGTCCAGAAAATAGCCGCTCATGCGGCTGAGCTGGTTGAACTGCCGCTTGGTCAGGCGCTCGGCCGTCCGGCCGATCAGGACCATGAACAGCGGCATCAACGGCGCGGTCAGGAGAAGCACCAGTCCGGAGATGGGATCGGCGGGCAGGATGACGATCAGGATTATCAGCGGGATCAGGGCGGAGACGAAAAGCTGCGGCAGGTATTCGGCGAAATAGGCTTCCAGCGCCTCGATACCCTCGGTCAGCACGGCCGTTTGTTCGCCCGTTTGCCCGCGCAACGTGAGCACGGGCCCCTGGTCCAGCAGCCGCTCGAAGAGCCGGTCACGCAGAACCCGCTTGATATCCGCGGCTATGCGGTGTGCGGTCGTGTCCCGCCCCCAGGCCAGGATCGCCCGTAAAAAAATAGCCCCCAGCAGCAAAGCCAGGAGCAAAATAATATCAGAACGCGAAGCACCGCCGAGGTACACGCGGTCGACGGATTGGCTGAGCAGGTACGCCTGCAGAACAATGACCAGACCGCCCAGCGCACTGAGGAAAACAGTCAGCCAAAGCCATTTACTGCTTCTCCCCTCCCGCCAAAGATTGCGGTCGATCATATTGAGCTGTCAGCCCTCAGCAGTCAGCCCTCAGCCGTCAGTTATCTGCAGAGAGCTGAAGGCTGACAGCTTTCAATATTCTAACACCGACTCCTCGGTGATGCGTCCCCGGAACACCCAGAAGCTCCATCCCTGGTAGATCAAGACCACGGGCACAAAGAGCAGGGCGATGATCGTCATCACTTTCAAGGTGTAAGGCGTAGAGGAGGCGTTATAAATGGTCAGGCTGTAAGCCGGATCGATGCTGGAAACCATCACATCCGGGAAAAGGATCATGAAAGATGTGGCCACGGTGAAAAGGATCGTCAGCGCGGTCATGATAAAGGCCCAGCTGGTCAAATTCTTGCGGATGAAATAACCCGCAAGTAAGAGCGTGACAATACCCGCCAGTGGTATCGTGCCTGGATTGACGCCCAGGTGCAGCAAAATGTCCGTTGACAAATAGGTGCCCGCAGCCGCGGCGATGACCAGTAGCAAGGTAACCGGCCAGGCGCGCCACGCTGCTTTATGGCTGGCGGCGCGTAATTCGTCAGCCGTTTTCATGTCCAGGAACAGCGCGCCGTGCACGACGCACAGGGCAACGGCCATCAGGCCTACCACCAGGGCATAAGGGTTGAGCAGGTTGAAGAAGCCGCCGACGTAGTTCATATCTGCGTCAATAGGCATGCCGCGCATCATGTTGGCAAAAGCCACGCCCAGTAGCAGCGGCGGGACAAGGCTGCCAATAAAGATGCACCAGTCCCACAGCGAACGCCAGCGCGGGTGCTGGTCTTTGCTGCGAAACTCGAAGGCCACGCCGCGCACGA
>JBJYWX010000237.1:0-8105 GCA_046259695.1 Promineifilaceae bacterium (SeqCode)
CGCGATCGAGGCCCTGGGTATGAGCCTGCCCTATAGTTCTTCAATACCGGCTGAAGCAGCGGAAAAACTCGCCGAATGCCATCGCGCTGGCAGCGCAATCAAGGCCCTTCTGAAGGCTGACATAAAGCCGCGTGATATCATGACCCGCGAAGCCTTCGAAAACGCCATTGTCCTCGTAATGGCTCTCGGCGGTTCGACCAACAGCGTACTACACTTGATTGCTATGGCGCGAGCTGTTGACGTTGAGCTGACTCTCGCCGACTTCCAGATCATAAGCGATCGTGTGCCCTTCCTGGCGGATTTAAAACCCAGCGGCCGTTACGTCATGGAAGACCTACACAAAATTGGCGGCACGCCGGCCGTGTTGAAGTTGCTCCTGGAGCATGACCTGCTGCATGGTGACTGCCTAACGGTCACTGGCAAAACGCTTGCCGAGAACCTGGCCACCTTGCCCGGCCTGGCAGAAGGGCAGCAGATTGTCCGGCCGTTCGATGACCCGATCAAGGCCACAGGACACCTGGAAATTCTTTACGGCAATCTCGCACCGACTGGCGCCGTGGCTAAGATCACCGGCAAAGAGGGTAGTGTCTTCTCGGGCACAGCCAACGTCTTCGATTCTGAGGAGGAGATGCTGGCCGCGCTAGAGGCACAACAGATCAAAAAAGGGGATGTTATCATCATCCGCTTTGAGGGTCCCAAGGGCGGCCCGGGCATGCCGGAAATGCTTACCCCCACAAGTGCGATCATGGGTGCCGGCCTGGGCAAAGATGTCGCGCTCATGACTGACGGCCGCTTCTCCGGCGGATCACACGGATTCATCGTCGGCCATATCACGCCCGAGGCACAGGAAGGTGGGCCTATCGCCCTGGTTCGCAACGGTGACCGCGTTACCGTCAACGCTGAAACGCGCTCAATAGATGTCGATCTCAGCGCGCAGGAGCTCGCCCGGCGCCAGGCGGAATGGGTAGCGCCGCCGCTAAAGGCAACACGGGGCACCCTCTACAAATATATCAAGAATGTGAAATCTGCTTCAGAGGGCTGCGTTACGGACGAATAGGCTTGTGGCCGCGGCCTACTAAGAAGTACTTTCAAATAGAATACGTGCGAGCTCACTACTGATCTCACGCGGCGATTGCTGCAAGCCGTTGCTTAACAAAATTATCGTCGCTTCCTCTTGCGGGAAACGCGCTATAAAGCTGGCAAACCCAAAAATCGTCCCGGCGTGCATCTGGCTCGCGCGCCCAGCCATTTGCCCGATCTCCCAACCATAGCCATAGGAGAACCCTTGCCCGCTGTCTACCCAGGGGGTGAATATCGCTTCTTCGGACGTGGCGTCCAGGATCTCTCTGCCGCCCAGGGCGCGATCCCAGCGGTACAGGTCGGCGGCGTTGCTGTAAAGTGCGCCGGCCCCGCTTGGCCAGGAAGCGTCTGTTTTTACCGCCGGCCGTGGTCCTGCCGGTGTCAATTGATAGCCGGTCGCCGGCTCTATTACACCTGGAGCCAAGAAATCGTATCCGCTTGACGCCATATCGAGTGGGTCAAAAAACTGCTGCTGCAAGAAGTCAGCATATGGCTGGCCAGACGCGACTTCAATGACTTTGGTCAGCAGAACATACCCCGAATCGCTGTAGGCAAACCTTTCTCCAGGTGCGAAATCCGGCGGCACGGCCGCTATCTCGGCAATCAGATCATCAAGCGCGATGGGTGTCTGCACAATCTGTTCCAAATCAGGTCGCCGGGTGTAATTTGCCACGCCGGACGTATGCGTCAGAAGTTGGTGCAGGGAAATAGCACCCGAGTTTGGATATTCGGGCAGATAAAGACTCAGGGGATCGTTCACATCGAGTCGCCCCAACTCTTGCAAGCGCATAATAGCCGCGGCCGTAAACTGTTTTGTTAGCGAACCGATACGATACTGTGTGTTCGGTCCATTGGCCCGCCCGGATGCCACATCGGCCGGCCCGTAGCCCTCATTCAACAGAATTTCACTATCTTGGGCCACGAGCACGGTTCCCCAGAACTGATTTTGTTCGCTTAGCGCCACCAGGTAGCTGTGCAAGCGACCGGCCCTTTCGTCCGCTGCCCGCGCACCGGCCACCGTTTCCCCCATCACAGCCGCGGTCGAGGCAGGGCCAGGCGTAGCCTCGCCGGCTGCCGCAGGCGTTACGCCGCCTGGTGCTGGGCTTGAAGGAATTTCGGTAGGCGATGTTGGAGCGACACGGCTGCTGGAAACCGTGGCAAAAAGTTGTGCGCGATCATCCGTTATGCCGCAGCCGGTTGTTACCAGGTTCAGAAGAACCAGCAACAGCCAGGCCCACCGCCTCGCCTTGTTTGGCCGCTCGCTTCTCACCGGCAAGGCGGGCGCCTTCGTACCAGACAATGCCTACTCCACCAGTTTGCGCTGCAGGCGGTCGAGGCGATGGAGAAGTTCCGGGCGCTGCAGCTGCGCCTGCATCTGCGGCCAGCCGTCTACTAGATCAAGGGCGCTCCGCGTCCAACGCACTGCGGCTTCCAAATCTCCTGCCTGCCATTCGAAATATTTCGCCAGCTCAACATGGGCATCTACTGAGTCAAAAGTTGTCGCCGCCCACTGCTGCCACAGCGGTGCCGCCTCCTCATACCGTCCCTGGCGCTTAAATAGAAGCGCCAGGCGGGCCAACGCTTCATGATAAAGTGACAGTGGCAAGTCTTGGCGGACCACATCGCTCAATGTGGCCTCCGCGGCGGTTGCCATGCCAATGTCAGCTTGCCATTTGCCCAAAGAGTAAACATCGATCGGGTTACAGTTTGGGAGAGATCGGTTGAGCAGGCGTATCTGGTAATCGGCCAGCGTCACCATCGAAAGGAGGTCTACCTCATTGTGGTAAAAAACGCGACCGAGCTCTCGCGTGTCGTGACTGCGCAGATAATCTGTATAGATAGTCGGAATTAACCAGCCTGGTACGTCGGCGCCCGTGCGCCGAATGCCGAGCACGGCCGTCTCCAAGTTGCTCAGAGCCACCGAACCGACTCGGCGCCGCCATAGTCGCCGCGAAAGCGGCAGCAGGTCAATATGCGGCAGGGAACGTGGATCGCCGGGCAGCTGGTTCATCAGGTAACGGTTGGACAATAAGGGCAAATCAAAGGTGCGGCCATTAAAAGTAACGAGCCCCGCACGCGTCGCCAGGAGTTCGTCAAGCGCGTGCAGCATCGCTGCCTCATCCCCATGATCGCGCAGGAAAAACTGCCGGACGATGAACGCCTCGCTTTCAGCCTGGCGGTCAAAGAAAGCGATTCCAACCAAAAACGCAACTGTCCCTGCCCCATGTAACCCGGTAGTCTCGGTATCCAGAAAAACAAAATCGCGAAAATCCAGCGTAGCCAACCGCTCATCACCACAATATGGTGCCGCCAGCTCGGGACTTAATGTGAGCAGTGAAGATAGCGCAGAGGGCCCGTGGCGATGCTCCTGGGGATAAACAGCATCCACCACAAAATAGGCTCCCAACGCATTTTCCTCCACGTGGCCCCCGGGAAACTGCTGTTCAAGCGCAAGAGATGCTTCTTCTAAATAGCGGTTGCTCCTGGCACGGGGCGCTGCCGGCTTCAGTGCGCGTGTTCCACGCGTCACGCCAAGTCGCCGCAAACGATCGAGTAGTTCTTCAGACATGGCGCCGATTTTAAGTGCTGGCTAGACTATCGACAAGCTGTGTTTACCTTTAGACGCTTACGCACTACAATACCGGCACGATGAGTAGCGAAAATCCGTTCTATCACCGTGGGGCCATTCGTCACGCACAACATTTCCACGGACGAGCCAACGAAGTGGACCAAATACTAGGCCTTCTGCGAAATGGGCAGAGCGTTTCACTCGTCGGGCCACGGCGCATCGGCAAGAGTTCCTTGCTACTGCATCTCTGCCGTCCGGCGGTGCGTGAAGCGCACGGACTGCCCGCGGATCGCACCCTTTTTATCCTCCTCGACTGCCAGGAACTGGGCGGATCGCCGCCTGAGGAGGTGTACGAATCACTATATACTGGCCTTATTGACGCTGCCAAAGAAACCGGGCTCGCCATAAAGCCGCCGGCGGTGCCCGGCACATATCGTTCGCTCGACCGCGTGCTGCAGCAAATCAGCCAGAACAATGTCAATGTCGTGGTCATCTTGGATGAGTTTGAACTGCTTGCCGCAAATCCGCACTTAACGCCCTATTTCTTTGCGCGCCTGCGTGGGCTTACAACTAAGTACGGCATTGCCTATCTCACGGCCAGTCAACGGCCGCTCTTTGCGATCACGGCCGAGGAAGAAATTCTGAGCTCGCCGTTTTTCAATATCTTTGTCACGATGCCTTTGGGCCTCTTCACAGACGAAGAAGCATCTTCCCTGTTAAGCGGGCGTCTGGCAGAAACGCCAGTCAACTTCACTCCGCCTTTGGCCGGCCACCTTCTCTTCCTGGTGGGTCCCCATCCCTTCTTCTTGCATATCGCGGGTTATCACGCCTATCAGCTGCTGGTCGCGACGCCTGATTTTAGCGAAGAAACGGACCTGGCGCGTGTTGATGAAGCCATCGAAGTCGAGGCCGACTCACATCTCGGCTATCTTTGGAGCAACTTGAGCGAGGACGAACGCTACAGTCTGGCTCTAACAGAAGGGCCCATTGACGTCTTGCGCCAGCTCGAACTGCAGTCTCTGCTGAGCAGTGGTGACAACGGCTACCAGTACACCAGTGATTTACTGCGCCGCTATGTAAGACGGCAGGAAGTGCCAGGAATTATTCAGGCGGGACCATTTGTTGTCGATTTGGAACGTCACCAGGTATGGGCCGGAGGACAGCCAATTAACCTGACAATTTCCCAATTCAGCATCCTTGTCCGCCTGGCGCAGAATGCCGATAAAGTTGTTCATGGCGAAGAACTGGAAGAAACGGTTTGGGGAGAAGTGTTAGTGGACGATCCGGACCGTCTCAAGACGCTCATCAAGCGGTTGCGGCGTGCGATAGCGCCTTATGATGACTGGATTATAAGTGAGCGCGGTGTGGGATACGCCCTGCGCGCCCCTCAATAACCGCCGATCCTTGCCGCCGATGAGCTTATGAACCTGTTGCGGCGGTGAAAAATATGAACAAAACCGCACGCTCCTTCACAATCAGGAATCCGCGGCTGCACCTTATCGTGCGGATCGCTGCCATCCTGCTTGGGCTTCTTCTTACTCTTTCGCCAGCGGTCAGGGCGCAATCTGAATCAGAATTTCCGAACTACTGGCAGTATGCTACGTCGGGCCGCTTGCTCGACGCGCTAGCGGCAGACATCGACCGTGATGGCGTCGATGAATTTCTGGTCTTTGATGAAAACTTCCACCTTGAATTAATCAGCGCATCTGGCAAACCGCTTTGGAGCTACGTATCGCCCCGAGAAGTGACGGCCCTTGGGATCGTCAACGTGAGTAACGTTGATGGAAATGTGCCGGCCATTGTCCTCGGTCTTTCCAACCAGTTGATTCTCCTGTCAGACAAAGGAGAAACAATGTGGAACATTGCCATAAAGCCGCTGGATATACAGTCCAACCCATCCGGCGTCGCCGAACCTGATAGCGAGAGCGCAGCGGCCGAAGCAGATCAGTCCGTTCCGCTGGCTATCAAACCACTCAAACGGTATGGTGCGGCAGAAGAGGAAATCCTGGTCTTGCTCACCACCGGTGAGCTGCTCGCTTTCGACCAGAAAGGCAATCGTACCTGGCGTTACGCTGATTACCTGACTGCGGAGAACGCAGCGGCCGTCCCACAGCTCGTTGTTGCCGATTTTGACAGCGACCAGGACGACGAGATAGTCCTATCCGTTTTCCATCCGCGCCGCTTTGGGCAGGTCATATTCATCGATAATGGCCAGGTTCTATGGGACCTTTCGCTCTCGCGCAGCGTCACGGATCTGGAGGCTGTGGAGTTTGGCGACGGGGATCAGCCGCTCATCGCCATCAGCACTACTTCGGGCCATGTACAGATTTACGATCAGCTGCGGCGCCAGCATTGGCTGCGCACCCTAAATCGACCCATTACTGAAATGGTGGAGGTCGATTTGCCAAGCGGCACTGTGCTCGCCGTGGGTACGGATTCCGGACGCGTTGCCGCCTTTGATGAAAAAGGAGAGCGCGTGTGGGATACAGTGCTTAGCGAAGAGCCCGGCCAGTCTGTACTTGCTCTGTCCGCGGCCCCGGTTAATGTAAGCGATCGGGATGCAGCCCTTGCCGTAACCCTTAAAGATCCCGGCGAGAATAACACCGCCAGCACGGTTTTGCTCGATGGGCGCGGAATCCCTGCCGGCCGCCTTAGCGATGTGGACAACCGCAGCTTCACCCAGTTCATAGACAGCAATCACGACCTGAAAAACGAACTGCTGGTGTCCCGCTTTGCAACGTTGGAATTGCTCGGCCTGGGCGCGGGCAATATGGAAATGGTCCGGGAATGGGACTACTCGCTGAACGCCGCGCCCGGCGCATCCCTGGTCACCGATCTCGATGGCGACGGCATAGCGGAGATGATTGTTGGCACGCTTGACGGTCGTGTTCACAGCCTCAGCAAAGAAAGGAACATTAACTGGCTGCATGACACGGGTGGCGCAATTCAGCATATTGCCACCATGAAACATCACGACGATGACGGCATCAGCCTGGTTGTCGCCGGCAATAGTCAGGATGATAGCGGCGAACCAGGTTGGGTTCAGCTTCGCGACGCGCGTGGTGAAAGACTATGGGATTATGAAACAAGCAGCGCTATATCGGCGATGGCCGTCGCGGATGTCCTGCATGGCGATGATGAAGAAATCATATTAGGCACCGATTCCGGCACCCTGATATTGCTTTCAAACCTGGGAGAGTTCCTGGCTGAGATGGTCGTTCTCCCTTCCGGACAGGCGGTGAAGAACGTGGCCTTCCTCAACAGCCGCACCTACCCCCTGGGAGAAATAGTTGTCGCTGGGCTCAATGACTTGATGGCGTTGGACGCCTCGGACTGGACCTTGCCACCGCGTCACATTGCTTCGTTCGCGCGGGAAATCGGTAAACTCTATGCTGTGGATCAGCCCGACGGGGCGGACACGGGTGTGCGGCTCTTGCTGGCCACTAAAGACGGCTTGCTGCACGGATTGGATAGTGCAGGCAATGAGTTGACTAGTCTGGAATGGCCGGTCGCGCTTGGTTCGGAGATCACTGCCTTGGCGCTCGCAGGTACTTCACAGGAAGGCAACCAAACCCTCGAAGACAAGGTCCTACTGGCCTCAACGCGCAACGGGAAGCTGCTCGGTATTACCTTCCAGGACGGCCGTCCATCTATAGCTTGGGAGCTGGTGGGCCAGGGGGAAATCACTGACATAGATTGGTACGACCAAACGAGTGACGGCTCGCCGGATGTCGCTGTAGTCGGCAATCAGGACGGGCTCATTGAGCTCTACTATCTGCAGGAAGAGGGCGAACCGCGGCGAATAGGCACGCCGCTTGACATTAACAGTGCGGTATTTGATATTGCTAGTCTCGAACGTCAATCTCGCCCCATACCGAATCTGATGGTCGTTGGCAACAACGGCCTGATCCAACTTTTTCGCGACCAGGAGAACCGCTCTCCACTTCTTACCGAGCCCATCGCCCAGTCCCAGCGCGGCCAGTATAGTATCAGCGTCAACGTTCTGGATGTCGAAGGTGACGATGTCGCAGTTACCCTTGAGATGCTAGATCCTGAAACCGGCGCCTGGCTGGCTGACGAAGAACAGCATTTGCCGGAGGGCAACGGTACCCTATTCTGGGCGCTTCCGTCACCTGTCACAAGCCCCGATGGCCTGCATTATCGCTTAAGCTACACCGAAGGCACGCACAGTGGCATACTCACGCCTACGCCTGGTCCGGCCGTCGAGGCGGCTTCACCCTTGGCAAACTTGATGCCGCTCGCCATCTCTGGCCTGATTATGCTGGGTCTGGCGCTGGCCATAGTCTACTATCGCCAGTTCCAATCACCGGATAGGCAGGCTGCGCGCGTTTACGAGCAGATGCGAGAGCACCCCTCTGATACACTGAGTCTGTTTGAAGCTCAGTTGAGGGGAAACGGCCAGGTAGACCTTACGCCTTACATCGCCAGCCAGGCG
>JBJYWX010000238.1:0-5638 GCA_046259695.1 Promineifilaceae bacterium (SeqCode)
CGGGGCGATGCGCATCGCTGCCCCATCGTCATCATTGAGGACATTGTCCTGGCCTGACAGCGGCGGCAGGATGCCGCGCCGCAAATTCTCAACCGCCCCGTACAGGGGCCGGCCGCCGCGGTCGAACAAGCCCCCTTGATCGAGGATATATTTTTGCCATGAAGACAATACGGCTTCGCGGGTCAAATCGCTGCGGCAGTCGATTAACGTCTGGGCGGTGAGCACGGCAAACTCGGTATCATCGGTGCTGCGCGCGCCATCATATAGGTTGGTGATGATGCCATAGCGCTGGCGATGGGCATCGCTGCGCCCAAGGTCGCCGAAAGCGTCGCCTACGGCGAGTCCAACCAGGCATCCCACCGCGCGACTTTGGTAGAGGGATGGTTCAGCTATCAGTTCAGCTCTTGTAATCATGTCGCCTGCTCGATCTATGGGAACGTTCCCTTCATTCTGTAATAAAAAGAGAGGCCCTTTGCCCCTTTGATGCTAATCTCTCCAGTTACATATCCGGCGGCCCGGTTGAGCCGCGTTGGCGCAGTGTACAGGTGAACAGGTGGCGGCGCGGCTCAGGCTGCGAGCGTGCCGCCAAACGGTCTAACAGGAAATCGGCCGCCTGCCGCCCTATTTCATATTTGGGCTTGGCAATTGTCGTCAGCCCTGGGTTGGTGGCCCGTGCGGCCATGATGTCGTCCATGCCGACGATGGAAAGCTGGTCCGGAATAAAAAGGCCCGCTGCATGAGCGGCCTGCATGGCGCCGATGGCCAGGATGTCGTTGGCGGCAAGTACGGCAGTTGGCGGATTGGCCAGGGATAAAAGCTGGTGCAGCGCGTGCATGCCGCCCGCTTCTTCAAACGGCGCGCAGGCGATCAGCTCCTTATCAAGCGGCAGGCCCTTGTTGAGCAAGAAAACCTCATAGCCACGCAGGCGCGAGTGGCCGGGTCTGCTCTTGCGCTCGCCGCGAATTAGACCGATACGCCGGTGGCCCAGGCTGTAAAGGTGCTCCAAGGCTATCATAGTCGCCCCATAGCTGTCGGAGCCGACGATATCAAAGTCGGGGTAATCTTCATGGGAGCCGATAAGTACCGCCGGGATGTGCGCTGCTTTAAGCTGATCGTTGCGCACGCTGACCGGGTTGACGAGGATGCCGTCAAACCGATAACGCTGCGCCATTTCTAAGAACGTGTTTTCGCGCTGCGAGTCCCAATCATTATTGGCGAAGACGACGGCATAGCCCTCTTCCTCCATCCTGTCCTGCACGCCGCGAGCGACGGCCGGCCAGAAGGGATTGGCGATATCGGGCAGGGAGAACATGATGGTATTTGTGCGGTCGGTGCGCAGGCTACTGGCCACGGCGTTGTGGGTGTAGCCCAGCTCCTCAATGGCTTCCTGTACGCGTCGGTAGGTTTCTTCGCGCACGCTGTCTTCCTGCCCATTGACGACGCGCGAGACGGTGGTCTTGGAGACCCCGGCTTTCCTAGCGACATCGATGATGGTAGGGTGCCTTTTCACGGTGTGCTCCTGCTGAGGTAATGGGAACGTTCCCATAATAACAGAACGCCCAGCAAAACGCAAGCGCTTCGGCTCTGCTACCGGGCGCCGCGGATCCTGATGACCCCCTGAAGATCCGCGCCGCTGTGCTTGACTGGCTAGAACAAATGTGTCATCATATGGTCTGACTAAAGCGCCCGCGAGCACCGCCTCCCCGGCCGCTGCGGAAAACCACCCTACACCACAACAAACAAGGAGCATGCAGCAAATGACAGGCGAATTTACCACGCAGAAGATTACGCCCAATCTCTGGTTTGATAACCAGGCTGAAGAAGCAGCCGCTTACTATGTCTCCCTTTTTGATCAGGCCGCGTCAGGCAGCGCGGCGCATTACGGCCAGGCCGCCGCCGAAGTTTCCGGCCAGGCGGAAGGAAGCGTTTTGACCGTTCCCTTTACCCTCAAGGGCTTGCAGTTTGTGGCTCTCAACGGTGGGCCGCACTTCACGTTTAATCCCTCCATCTCCTTCTTCGTTCACTGTGACAACGAAGCCGAGGTGGACGCTCTGTTCGAGGGGCTCTCGGCCGGCGGCGCCGTCCTGATGCCGCTGCAGGCCTACCCCTTCAGCGAGAA
Organism: Promineifilaceae bacterium (SeqCode); assembly: GCA_046259695.1. Lineage (GTDB taxonomy): Bacteria > Chloroflexota > Anaerolineae > Promineifilales > Promineifilaceae > JAACFF01. The sequence goes on from JBJYWX010000238.1 coordinate 2,120, forward strand.
GTTCGCCTGGGTGCAGGATCGCTACGGGCTTACCTGGCAGCTTAACCTGAACCCGGCAGGCGGTGGGGCAATTGTCCCGGCCATGCTGTTTACTGGTGCGCAGTGCGGCCGGGCGGAAGAAGCGATTGCCCTGTACACTAACCTCTTTGACGATTCGGCCGTCGACGCCATGCAATATTACGGGCCGGATGCCGCGCCGGAACGCGAAGGGACCGTTCTGCACGCCGTTTTCCGCCTCGCCGGGCAGCCGTTCTCAGCCCAGGATAGCAACCTGGAGCACGGCTTCGCCTTCAACGAGGCGATTTCTTTCATCGTCGACTGCCGCGACCAGACGGAAGTTGACTATTTCTGGGACACGCTGGCAGCCGGCGGCGAAATCCAGCAGTGCGGCTGGCTGAAGGACAAATTCGGCGTCTCCTGGCAGATCATCCCCCGCCGCCTGCCTGAACTGCTCGGCGCCGCGGATCGGGAGAAGGCGGAGCGGGCCACCCAGGCCATGCTGCAGATGAAGAAGATCGACGTCGCGGCCCTGGAGCGCGCGTTTGCGGGCGTATAGGGCGCGCACCTGTTTGCCGAGCGCGTCATAGTTGCCATTTCGAGCGCAGGGAGGAATCCCTAGAGCCTTACACCAAAAGAGCGATTGAGAATGGGCAAGGCCTGAGGGATTCTTCAGGTTGCGCCTTCATAATGACAAGTGCCTCACCTGAAAGGAGCGGGCCAGGACACGCTGCCGGTTCATAAACCGTACATGATACGTTGTTGATGCGTTTTGCCCGCTGGCGCGGACGCATTATACTTCTCCGTTGCTAATCCGTGGCGCATTGGCCGCGCAAGCAGGATGAAGAATGGCAGACAGCATGTCCGATGAACTGTTCGAAGAAGACAATACCGTAGATTTCGCCGATACGACGCTCTCGCTGAGCGAGACGCTGGCGCAGCTCGCCGCCTCGATTGAGGGCGAAACGATTACGGTGCGTGAACTGCTGGCCCTGGCCGGCGAACAGGGCCTGCTGCTGGGCATGATGATCCTCACCATCCCCTTCCTGGTGCCGATTTCCATTCCCGGCGTCAGCACCGTCTTCAGCCTGGTTGGCCTGCTGATGGCGGCCAGCATCACGCTCAACCGGCTGCCCTGGCTGCCCGATTTCCTCCTCGACCGCACTCTCGACGCGCAAAAGATGCGCCAGGCGTTTGAGCGCGGCGAAAGCCTGATGCAGCGCATCGACCGCTTTACGCACCCGCGCGTGACGGGCCTGACCGAGGGCCGAACGATGAACCTGGTTAACGGCCTGGCCCTCATCTACGGCAACATCCTGCTGCTCTTCCCCTTTGGCTTTGTGCCCTTCAGCAACACTTTGCCAGCCTGGGCCTTGTTGATGCTTTCCGCCGGCATGCTGCAGCGCGACGGCGTGCTGATCCTGCTCGGCTACCTGCTGCTGATCGCCACGACGATTTACTTCGGCGTCCTGATCGCCGGCGCTCTAGCCGCCGGGCACGGCCTGCTGGGCCTGATCGGCGGCTAGCAGGGGGGCAGCAAGCAGTAGACAGTAAGCAGTAGACAGTTCCCAGTTTACTGTTTTTTGTTCCTTCCGTTCCTTCTGTTTTCTGTTTTTCGTTACAATCCCCATATGACCACCTCTTCGCCTCCGGACGACTCTGCTGCCGCGCCGCTCTGGCCGCTGGCCATTCCCCTGGTCATTTTCTTACTTTTCCAGTTCTTGCTGCTGCGGAATGTAAATATCGCCCAATATGACGAGGCGATTTATCTAGACGTGGCGCGCAATATTCGCGAGCTGGGCGAGCCGCTGCGCAGCGTGGGCCTGGACGGCCGTTACTATTTCGAGCACCTGCCAGGCTATGTCTACACCCTCAGCGGTGCCACGGTCGTCTTTGGTGAAAACGAGCGCCTGCTGCGCCTGCTGACCACGGCTGCCGGCGCCGGGGCGGTGATCCTGGCTTATCTCACCGGCCGCCGCGCCCAGGACAGCGCCGCCGGTTTTGTCGCCGCGCTGCTGCTCTCGCTGAACAGCTTCTTCGCCGTATACGCTTACTTCATTCGCGAGGAAGTCCCTTTCACCGCCTTCATTCTGTTTGCCGCTTACAGCCTGCTGCGCCTGCAGCAAAGCCGCGCCTGGCCCTACCTGCTCTCCGCCGCCCTGTCCACCGCCGCCGCCGTGCTCTTCAAAGAGATTGGCTTCGCCTTTCTGGCCGCGGCTGCCCTGTACCTGCTTTTTGTCTACGATAGCTGGCGGGCGCGGCTGGCTGCCGCGACTGTCCTGGCTTTACCCAGCATTGCCATCACGGCCGGCTGGCTGTTGTGGGCCAACCATCTCGATCCGGCACAGCTGCAGGTCACGATCGACCGTTGGACTGGAGCCTTCGGCAGCGGCACGGCCGTCGTCGACCCGCGCCTGGGTCTGGTCTCGCTGGATTGGCTGGAGAGTATGCTTACCCTTCTCTTTGGCTGGGAACTGCCACTGCTGTTGTTATTTGCGCTGGGCTACGCCGTGATCGCCCGCCGCCGCCCGGCGCCTATCACGCTGCTTTTCCTCTTTTACGCCGGGCTGGCCGTGGGCGCCTCATTCCTGATGAGCCTGAAAGAGATGCGCCACCTGATGGCCGTGATCCCCACTTTTTGCTTGCTGGTGGGCTTGCTGCTGCCCTGGTCGGACTGGTGGGCATGGCTGGCGGCTGATCGCCGCCGCTTGCTGCTCGCCGCGCCGCTGGCCACCCTTTTTTTGATCAGCGCCTCGCCCCTGCGCCTGACTGCGGCCGATCCGGACGCGCGCTGGGATTATTTCTACGGAGAGCGCTTGCTGCGCAATGACGCCGCGCTGGCCCCGGTTAAGGAAGCCGGCGACTACCTGGCGGCGGCCGCCCCACAAGACAGCCTGATTGCCGTCGTGCGCCAGGGCCCCATCGTTGGCTATTACGCCGGCTTGCACTACGTCTTCCTCTACCCACGCCCGCTGGCCGAGAACCTGGCCCTGCTGGCGGAGGCGGATTATGTGGTTGTAGACAGTATGGAGTTTTGGCAGCAAACGCCGGAGGAAACAGAGGCGTTATTTGACTACCTGGCGCAGCAGTTCACGCCGCTGCGCAGCTTCGGCGACCGGATCACCGTCTACAGGCGCAGCTAGGCTGGGAACGCGGGCACTTCTCTCCGCCATTGCCGGCCCGCCGCCTTGCGAATTCCCCATCTCCCTCACTCCATCACCCGCTCGTGCACGTGCTGCGATACGGGCAGGCCGGCGGCTTTGAAGGCCTTGGACAGGTAGCGGTGGTTGACGCCCACGCGCCGCCCGATCTCTTGCAGCGACATGCCATGCTGGTAATAACGCCGGTACCAGGTACGCAGCTGCTCTTCGGAAATCTCTTTGCGATAACGGCGGTCACGGCCGTAGTCTGGATCAGGATACATAGTAATAACCTCGTTGGGTAAGGAAATAACCCGCCGCGGCGGGAAACCGGATACCTATACCCGCGATTTTAGAACGTATGTTCTGTGTATGTCAAGAG
>JBJYWX010000238.1:5738-27692 GCA_046259695.1 Promineifilaceae bacterium (SeqCode)
CGGCTGCCGTAGGGACTCTTGTCGTAGCCGGCGTAAAGCGCCTCGATGGTGAAACCGCAGCGGGCGAGCAGGTGCTCGGCCTCAAAGCGGAAGAGATAACGCATGTGGAAAGCGTGCACCAGGCGCTCTTCGCGCCCGTCCGGCCCGCTGATGTAATAGATTAGCTCCAAGTCAAGGATCTGCCGGAAAAGATCGCGGCCGTTGGTTTTGTGGCTGCGCCGCACGCGACGGCCGTCCGGCAGCTCAAAATCCTCTTCCAGCGGCATCTCCACGCCCACATCATCGGCCGTCAACGCTTCCAACTTGGGATTAAAAACGTCCAGAATCAAGCGCCCGCCGGGAGCAAGGTGGGCGTGGATCGTCTCCAGGCAGGCGATTTGATCAGCCGCCGTTAGCAGGTGCTGGAACGGCCGGAAAGGGATCGTGGCCAGGGCGAATGTCTGGTCCAGGCTAAAGTCGCGCATATCGGCTTCGACCAGGGTGGCGCGCTGCTGCACGTCCGGCGTTTCGGCGGCCAGCCGTTCGCGGCAGACAGCCAGCATATGCGGCGAAAGATCGATACCCGTTATGGGCACGCCCGCGCGCGCGGTCGGGATAAGCACACGCCCGGTGCCGCAGCCAACCTCGAGCACCGGCCCACCGGCCTCCAGCGCCGCCTCGACAAAGAAATCGACATCGGGCCGCGCTGCGTAAGGCGTCACGTAATCATAAAGCTCCGCCACGAAGGCGTAATCTAGATAACCACCTGCCTCATCCATAAAACTTCTCCCAAAATCCGGCCATCGTTCTCAAACGGCGACCCCATTATACGCCATCCAGCACACCGCCACACCTGGCCATCTGCAACTTGCAGCACTTCGGCAAACTTAGTGCAAGCTTGCCGCCCCGCCCCATCACTAGGGGTTTCTCGGTCCAGCCACACCATATGTGGCTATAATCCACAGGTTAGCCGAGTTTCAACTAGAATAGATCGACTTGTCCAAACCCTACCCGTTTTCAATTGACAATTATTTATTGATCATTGACAATTTCACCATGCTTTTTAGCCCTACCCAGCACCCGCATCGTCGTTATAATCCGCTTACGGGCGAGTATGTGCTCGTCTCGCCGCACCGCCTGCAGCGGCCGTGGTTGGGCCAGGTGGAAAAAACACCGCCTGACGAGCGCCCGGCCTACGATCCCGCCTGCTACCTTTGCCCGGGCAATGAACGCGCCGGCGGCAAACGTAATCCCGTTTACGGCAGCGTTTACGTCTTCGATAACGATTTTCCCAGCGTGCTGCCGGATAAGCCTGACGTGCCTTCAGAAGCAGGCGCGCTGACGGGGCGGCAGACGCTGCTGCGAGCGGAGCCTGTGGCGGGCACGGCGCGCGTGATTTGCTTTTCGCCGCGCCACGATCTGACCCTACCGCAGATGCCGGTCGAGGCGATCCGGGCCGTAGTGGATATGTGGGCGGCGCAAACGTCCGAATTGGGACAGATCTACCGCTGGGTGCAGGTTTTTGAAAACAAAGGGTCGGTGATGGGCGCTTCTAACCCGCATCCGCACGGCCAGCTCTGGGCCTTGGACGAGCTGCCCACAGAGCCTGCCGCCGAAAATAAACAGCAGCGCGCCTATTACGAGGCCAATGGCAGACCGCTGCTGCTCGATTACGCCGAGCTGGAAGCGGAAGCCGGCGAGCGTATTGTCGTGGAGAACGAGGCATGGCTGGCCGTCGTGCCTTACTGGGCTGTCTGGCCCTTTGAAACGCTCCTGCTGCCGCGGCGCCATGTACAGCGCCTGCCCGACTTGACCGCTGCCGAGCGCGACGCCTTGGCGAGCATCCTCAAACGCCTGCTCACCCGGTACGACAATCTCTTTGAGACATCCTTTCCTTATTCGATGGGCTGGCACGGCGCGCCCTTTGGCGGTGGGGAAGGCGAAACCGCGCCATGGCAGCTTCACGCCCATTTTTACCCGCCTCTGCTGCGCTCGGCAACGGTTAAGAAGTTCATGGTGGGCTTCGAGATGCTGGGCGAGCCGCAGCGCGATATCACGGCCGAGCAAGCCGCCGCCCGCCTGCGCGACCTGCCGGACAAACATTACCTCGACCAGTAGGCAAGAATAGGGCGCGGAGGGGCATGGATTTGCTTTGCCTTGCCGGGGAGCAGCATTTTTTGTTCCGCGTTCATCCGCGTTTTGCGGCGCTCGTCTGCGTTCCACCATCCTGTCCCGCTGCTAAACGATGTGGCTGCACAGCCGTTGATTATTCACGATCTTTCCCCCTGACATTCACAATTCCTACACACTCCTCGCCGATACTGCTTCTCAGAACGCGTTACCTATTCACAACTTCAGCTACACGCGTTGCGTAAAGAACAATAGAGCTGAGAGCTGAACGCTGACAGCAAACAGCTGCCGGCTCCCAAAGGAGATAGTGACATGTTTTTTAGGAAAATTCTGGTTGCCTTATTCGTTATCCTTATGGTGTACGGCCTTTTCATCGGATTCGACCGCAATGACAGCGCCGCCTACCGCCAGGGGTTCATTGATGGGCAGCGAACCGCCACGACCGTCGAATCGTCCCAGGCGTCGAAAGCCGCGCCTGAGTCGGTTGCCGAAGCGCCCGGCGCGCTGGTCTACGTGCGCGACCACCGCTTCTTCCTGCCGCCTTTCGCCTTCCTGCTCTGCATGATCCCGCTGCTCTTTTTTGGATTGTCGGCGCTGGGATTCGGCCGTCACGGTCGTCGCTATCACCATCGCGGTATGTGGGGACCATGCGGGTCCGGCCGTCGCGCCTGGAAGCATGGGACCTGGCAGGGTAAACCATGGCAGGAATGGGATGACGAACCGCATGAGAAATCGCCGGAGGACATCGACGACGGGCCGTACGGCCCGGTGATGCAGGCCTGATCCCGCGCAACGGCAGGGTGCCCTTGTGGTTGCACTCCCCGAGCGGCATAATTGGTAGGGGCAACCCCTTGTGGTTGCCCCACACATTTCCAGGGACGCCCCCATGGTCGCCCCTACAAGAATCCAATGTCCGACCTGATCCTGATCGTCGATGACGAACCGAAAATCGTCAAGCTGGCGCGCGACTACCTGGAGCGCAGCGGCTTCCGCACCATGAGCGCCGCCGACGGCCGTGCTGCTCTGACCGCTGCCCGCAGCGAAGAGCCGGCGCTGGTCATTCTCGATCTGAACCTGCCGGGCATGGACGGCCTGGACGTCTGCCGCGAGCTGCGCCGCCGTTCTGACGTGCCGATCATCATGCTCACCGCGCGCGTGGAGGAGGCGGATCGCCTAATCGGCCTCGAGCTAGGCGCAGATGATTATATTGTCAAGCCGTTCTCGCCGCGCGAGCTCGTCGCCCGCGCCCGCGCCGTGCTGCGCCGCGCCCAAGGCGGTCTGCACCAGCCCGGTCGGTTGCGCGCCGCGGCGCTGGAGATCGATCTGCACGGCCACCGTGCTATGCTGGACGGCGAACCGCTGCATCTGACCCGCAGCGAATTTAGGCTGCTGGCATTCCTGGCCCAGCATCCCGGGCAGGCGTTCAGCCGCGCGCGCCTGCTGGACCATCTGCACGGGCACAGCCACGACGGTTTCGACCGCAGCATTGACGCCCATATCAAGAATCTACGGCGCAAGATCGAGCCCGATCCGGCCGAACCGACCTATATCCTCACCGTCTACGGCATCGGCTACCGATTTAATGACGAGGTGGTGGGGTGACAAAACGACCGCCGTGGGAACAGGAAGGCTGGGTCCCGCCGTGGGAGCGAAATGACCGCCACTGGGACAAAGCGCAGTGGGAGACATGGAAGCGGCACAAAGGCGACGAGTGGAATGGGCCAGGCTGCGCGCTCTTTTTACGCTTTTTGCTTATTTTTGGCCTAGTCGTGCTCTTGGTGCTGGGCGGCATGGCCGCTCTGGCGCTGCTTTTCACCCGCGCCAGCGGCGGTAGTGACCAAGTCGCGCTGGCGGTCTGGGTGGCAGGCTGCGGCCTGGGGCTGGCGCTGCCCATCTTGGCCGTGACGATCGCCTTCCGTGCTTTCCGCCGCATCGCCAATCCCCTGGCAGAGGTAATGGCCGCCGCCGACGCCGTGGCCGCGGGCGATCTGTCCGTGCGCGTGAACGAGGAGAGGGAAGATAAGCAGTTCGCGCGGCTGGCGCGCAGTTTTAACCACATGACGGCCGAGCTGCAGCGCAGCGACAAAGTACGCCGCAACCTGACCGCGGATGTGGCCCATGAGCTGCGCACGCCTCTGCATATCATCCAGGGCAATCTAGAGGGCGTGCTGGACGGCGTCTATGCGCCGGACGCGGCGCATATAGAGGCCACGCTGGATGAGACGCGCCTGCTCAGCCGTCTTGTCGACGATCTGCACCTGCTTTCCCAGGCGGAAGCGGGCCAGCTCTCCCTGCATTGGGAGACGGTGGACGTGCCGGACCTGCTAGCCGACGTGGAGACCAGCTTTAGCGGTCAGGCCGCGGCGCGCGAGATAGAGCTGAAGGTGGCCGTCGAGGGTGATCCCGCCGGCCTGCAAATCGAGGGCGACGCCGACCGCCTGGACCAGGTGCTCAGCAATTTGGTCGCCAATGCCCTGCGCCACACGCCCCCCGGCGGCCATGTTTCGTTGGCAGCTGGCCGTGAAAACGGTGCGGTGCGCATCCGCGTTACGGATACAGGCGAAGGGATCGCCGCCGAGGATCTGCCCTATGTCTTCGACCGTTTCTGGCGCGGTGACAAGGCGCGGGGCCATGAAGGGGGCGCCGGCGCCGGCCTGGGCCTGGCCATCGCCCGGCAGCTCGTGGAAGCGCATGGCGGGACGATCGCCGCCGCCAGCGCCGAGCCCCCCGAGCGCGGCGCTCGCTTCACGATCGTCCTGCCGCTCAGCAACCGTATAGCGACAGTTTAGTCACGCGTTCGCGTATACACTATCGACCGCTCCCGCTTCCCCACCACAGCTAACGCGCCCATTTCGCGCAGGCAGTAGGCCATTTGCTGCGCCAGGCGGCGCGGACGGCTGAGCGCCGCGGCCAGCTCCTTGGTCGTGAACGGGTCGGTCAGGCCAGGGGGCAGCAGGTCGGCCAGGTCGGCCGGGCTTTCAAAGAGCTGTTCTTGTAGCACGTTCAGCAGGCGGCGTTCCTCGGTCACCCAGCCGCGGCGGCGCCAGGCGCGGCGCGATTGGCTGCGGCGGCGCACCTCCTCTTCGCGGATCAGCAGCACCTGTAACGAGAAATTCGGTTCGGCCGTCAGTTCCGGAAAACGGACCAGTTCGGCGAACAGGTCGGCTGCATCGCCCCGTTTCGGCGATTTGCGGCGCACGGTGGGCGAACCGGCCGTGGCTTCTTTTACGATCCACTTCTCGGCGGCGATGGGGTAGACCAGGCGCAGCGGGTAGCGCGGCACGAGATCGGCAAGCTTGGCTTTAATCTTCGTGAAGTTGCCCGTCTGGATTTCGATCAGCAGTCCGCCGCGTACGATATCGATCACATAGCCGTCAACAGGCGCTTCCAACCTGTCCCCCGGCCGCGCGCAGTACTCCTTCAGCGCCGCGTGCAGCGGTTTTTCGTTAAGCGTGCCGATGCCGTTGCTGGTCATAAATACGGTCCTATCCTTGCGCCAATACGGTCGCGCGACGGGCTATGGCCGTCAGCAGACCTGATTCAAAAGCGCTGTCTAGCCCGCCTTCTACGAAACGATCCTGGCGGATGAGAACCGTTAATAATTTCGCCAGTTGCTCGGCCGAAGCGGCCGCCAGCGCCGCCGGGTCATCGCGCAGCCTCACCGCCTCTTCTGTCTGGGTCCATGCCGGCCAGTCCCAGCCCCGCAGCACCCAGTTCTGGGCATAGGTGGTTTGCACAAAGGCGAGGGCCGTCTTGCCTGGCTCAAAATACGGCATAGTATAATGCCCTGGGCCCAGCTCCCGGCTTCCCTGCCAGACGCCAAACTCGAACCCGGGAGCTTCAAACAGCGGTAAGAATGCCGCCAGTGCCTGCAGCCGCTCACGATCGGGATCAGAGCTGTTTTTCGTTGCGTCCATATCTCTTGCCGAATAAGCTGTAGCCCGCTGCTTTCTCACCATGCTTCTAACGGCCATCCAGTGCGCAGCTGCTCATCTTCGAAATCATAGCGCACGATCTCCATTAAGTCGTACACATGGGCAATGGGGTGGCAGCTTACCTTCGCGCCGTTTTTTCTTGGCCACGGGTTGGTTCCTTTGGGCTGCGCCGAGCATACCACGGGCAGTGCAGTTTAGGGTCCAAGGTACTCCCAGGTGCCGCAGCCGTCAAGCTGCACCTCGTAATCGCCCGCGGCGATGGTCATGGTGCCCCCGGCCAGGCCATAATGGTTGTCGAGCAGGTCCTGGCTGCCGGTCAGGCGGGCCCAATAACAACTATCTCCACTGCCGGTAGAAGTCCAGCGTCCCGGCGCGATTTCAACCCCGACAGTGTAGAAGCCATCGCCCTTCGGCGCCTGGGCGTCGGCAGCGATAACCTGCTGTTCATTTTCTACATAGATCCAGGTGCCGCAGCCGTCGAACTGCACCTCATAATCCGCAGGCTGGACATTTACCGTGCCGCCGGCATAGCCGAAATGATTGTCGAGCAGGTCCTGGGCCGCATCAAGGCGGGCCCAGTAGCAGTCGTCTCCGGTTCCGGTGGAACGCCATTTGCCGGGCAGGATTTCGGTCCCGACGGTGTAGAAGCCGCTGCCCTTCGGCTCCGCGAGCGCGCCGTATGCCTGTACCGTTTCTGTGGCGGCCATGTCGGGTGTTGCGCTTGGGACAGGGGATGGGGTCGGCGTGAATGTCGCCGTCGGCGGTGGGGTATCGCTGGGGATAGGTGTGTCCGTCGGTACCGACGTGGCTGTCGGTGTGGGCGATGCGGTTGGCGTGCTTGAAGGCGTCGGCGAATTCAGCGGCGTGGCGGTGAATGTCACCGTGACCGGTTTTTCAACCAGCCGTGTTACTTCGACTTCTTGCGTCACCTGTACGGTCACGGGCACATCGGCCACGGCCGTGTGGATGACTGTAATCTCAATTGGCGTCGTTGTAGGCTCGGCTGCCCTGGTTTCAGCGACTGCCAGCGCGATTTGCTCCGCTGACGGCCCGCAGGCGACCGCGGATAGGGTTACCAAGAGGCAAATAAACAAGGCGCGCATAGATTCCTTCCTGTGTTAAGCGGGGAACTGATCAAGTATCAATCAGCAATTGAGCATTCTCCAACAACTCCACCAGGCGGCGCGTGAAGCGGGCGGCGGGGGCGCCGTCGACGATGTCGTGGTCGAAGCTGGCGGTGAGGTGCAGGATGTCACGAGACACGAGCCGGCCATCGTCCAGTCCGGGCTTCTGGGCGATGCCGCCGATGGTCAGGCCGAGGGTGTGCATGGGCAAGAAGCCAAGCCCCCAGCCGCCGCCACGGCCGAACATGCCCACCGAGGTGATAACGACCGTTCCTTCGAGCGCTTTGAAACGCCGCGGGCTTTTCTTGATCGCCCAGTAGGCAAGCATACGCAGAGCACGCGGCAGATACGGCGCGCGCTGCATGAGGCGGTTGTTTTGGCCGCTGCTGGCCGGGCGTGCCTGCACGGAACGGATCTCGGCGCTGATGTCAGCTACGCCCCGCTCCTGTGCGCCGCGGATAATGTGCGGGATGGCCACCACGCCGGCCGCTGGCTCGATCATGGTCACCACGTCCACCTCGTGGAAGATGACCAAACGGCCGCGCCAGTCGCGGTAGGCCTGGACGCGCGGGTTGGCAGCAATGGCCCGCCCCAGGCAGGCGGCAATGAAGGCGGTGAAGGAAAGTTTTTGCCCCGTGTCGGCCGCCCGTTCGCCGATCAGCGCCCGCGCGCGGCTGACGTCCACCTCCACCAGCCCGTGGATGATGTGCCGGCCGGCGCCCAGGTAGCCTGCGTCGACAACGATTTCCCGCCCGCGCGGGAAGGGGATGATGTCGTACTCGCTCAATATCAGTGAGCAGTGGGCGGTTTTCAGTAATCAGCGACCGCGAGCGGCCGCTTCAGGAAAGGCAGAGACAGGTTCACTTAGCGGCCTCCTGGCGGCGGGCGATCCAGTCGTCCAGCGTTATCGTCGGTGCGCCCAGCAGGGCGTTGGCCTCGGCCGGATCGCCGGGTTCGCCCACTTGCTGGAAATAGGCCATCATTTCGTCGAACCCACCCAGCATCTCATTGCCGCTCGCCGCGGCCACCGAGCGAGCCACTTCGATGGGCATCATGGTTACCGATTCGATTTCCGGATAAAAGGCGCGGCAATACCTTTCTACCGCCTCGTTGGTGGTCAGCGACTGCGGGCCGTGGATATAGAAGGTTTTGCCCAGCGCCTCCTCGCGTTGGTAGGCGTTGGCCACCATGCGGCCCATGTCATCGGCGGCAAACCAGCGCCACGCCAGCGGCCGGTCGCCGATGACTGTGGCCTGGCCATTATTAACGAAGTTCGGCAACTGCTCCATCGGCCAGGTGGGGCGGAAGATGGTGTAAGGCACGCCGGACTGGGTTACGGCCGTTTCCGCCTGCATCTTCTGGGCGGTCATTGGAAACCAGGCGTTTTCGGCGCGTATGGTAGAACCAGAGACGTAGCCGATCTGCTTCACGCCCGTCTGCGGCGCCAGCCGCGCTACCTGCTCGGCACAGACCACGTCCGCCTCGCCGCTGATGCTGATATGCACCGCGTCGCAGCCGGCCATCGCTTCCTCCAGGCCAGGCAGGTCGGTCACATCTCCGGGCCTGATCTCGCATGCGTCGCCGAGCACGCGCCGTGCTTTATCTTCATTGCGGGCCAAGACGCGCACTTCCAACCCGGCTTGCTGCAAATGGCGCGCGACCGGCTCGCCAAGCATGCCCGTCGCGCCCAATACCAGAACTGTTTGTGCCATAAAAATGACTCCTTTACTTGCTAATACTGCCTCGCAGCCGGATGCGGCATCTGCACGAGGAACAACGCTCTATTCGCTGCAACTGCCGCGCCAAGATAGTATCCACTGTCTACGCGAGGGTGTAAGGGCCCCACAATAAGATTGGGTCTAGCGCAGCGCCCGGCAAACAGTAAATAGCAATCTGCATTCAGCAATGCCGCTGGCCGCGAGTCTATTATAAATCGCGAAAACTTTCACATGTGATCGGTAGTCTACTAGTTCCATACCTTTTAGTTGCCGTCAGTCTTCATTTGCTCACACCCCATTTTCCTCAGCCAGGCTCTTGCGAAAATGGATAAACTTCCCTATATTATATTTAACTTGGCGGGCTGCCATTGCTGTGGCTCGCCGCTTACTTGCCCAGATATATTTTCCCCATGGAGCGCGCGATGAACGACGAGAAACAAGAAAAGAAACAGCCTGACTTCGAAGATTCTGAGCAGGGCGATTTCGCTGCCGGCCAGCGTGAAAAAGCGGAAGAGAACGAACACTCCGATTTCGCCCGCGGCCAGCGTGAAAAGAAAGAGGATGAGCACGAACACTCCGATTTCGCCCGCGGCCAGGACGAAGGCGACGAAGAGCACGAACACTCCGATTTCGCCCGCGGCCAGGACAATCAATGAAGCCTGAGCTATAGTCCTCAACGATTGCGCCTGGCAGCAGGTCAGGGGCAGTGCGTCAGTGCCCAGTCCCTAGTTAACTGTTCCCGCGCAGCCAGGCCACGACCTGCCCATGGTCGGACATTGTGCGCGGCGCCGACTCGTAAGTTTGCTCGGCGTCGATGATGTGGTCGTTGAAGAGCTGCACGTAGTAGACCTCGGCGATGCGGTCGGGGTTGAGGCGGTAGAATTCTTCGCTGACCATGATCTGGTCCAGCGCCTCGTAGAAGCTGTTGTAGATATAGGTGAAATAGACGTCGCGCGTGGCGGCGCGGGCCTGGATCTCCTGCGCGCTGTAAAGTAGGGTGTCCCAATAGGGCTCTTTGCGCGCCTGAGGCCAGCGAAAGTAAGGTTTTTCGCCGGCGACCATCTGCGTGGTTACGGCCAGCGTGGCGTCGTTGAGGTCACCGAGGACGATGACCGGCCGGCGGTTGGCCGCAATTTCCTCCAGGATGAGCGCGCGCAGGGCAGCCGCTTCGGCGGCGCGACGCACCAGGGAGCGCGCGGCGCCCAAGGTGCGGTCGAGCGGGTTCTCCCCCGATTCGCCCTCATAATAGAGCGGCCGTTTGGACTTCAAATGGGCGACGAAAGCGGTAATCGTTATCTCCGCAGTGATCGCGATTTGGGCCTTGAGCACCGCGTGCGAGAAGCCGCTGACTGGAACCGTCACCGGCGCGCCGGCCGCACCCGGGAGCAGAATAATCGCGCTGGGCGGGAAGGCAGTGACCGACTCGGCCGAAACGACCGGGAAGCGCGAAGCCAGGCCCACGGCGGGCGTTTGCGCGGGCGACTCTTCCTCATTGGTGGCCAGCACCACGGGCTCCACGTCCTGGAACCGGTTGCTGTTGGCCAACGCGGCCTGCAGCGCCGGTTTGTGGAATACTTCCTGGAAACCAGCGATATCGGCGGCCATACGATCGAGCTGGCGGCCGATCCAGATAGTCTTTTCCTGATACTCGGCCGGCGTATAGGGGTCCGACTCGTAGTAGGGGACGCCCGGCAGAACCAGGTTATAGAGGTTAAACGTCGCTACACGCATGCGTGGAAACATACCGGCACTCCTTCAACCGCCCCCAATCAACTGCCCTCTGACCTCAGGTGAGCGGCTCGCCTTGCCCCTCCTCGCCCATGACCTGCAGGAAGCGGTCGGTGATTTGCGCTACAAGCGGGCCTACATCCTGGCCTTTGAGCGGCACCTGCCCGCCGGCCATCATGCCGTGCCCGCCCGCTTTACCCGGCGGAACAATCACCTGCTGCACGAGCAGCCCGGCATCCTGGCTTAGTGGCCTGGTGCGGATAGAAAGATGCAGCGTGTCCTCGTGCACGCCCAGGCAGAGCACGGCCCGCGTGCGATCCAGGCGAATAAGCAGGTCGGCCATCTCCGCGGGCAGGTCGGGCCGGTGCACGTCACCCAGGTAGGCGACGATGGCGCGGCCGTAGACGCGTGCGGCCCCCAGCCCCTGGGCAAAGGCTTTGAAATATTCCGCGGGCAGGCCGGCCTGTTCGATCTTAATCAACTGCTCGTGATCGATCTGGCCCAGTAGGCGCAGATATACAGCTACATCCGCCTCCGTTGCGCCGCGCGAGAGGCCGCGTGTATCGGTTTTGAGACCGTAGAACATGGCCGTGGCCAGGTTGGGGTCCGGCTCGACGCCGGCGGCCTGCATGTATTCGTCGATGATCGTCACCGTGGCACCTATGTCAGGACGCACGTCGACGAATGCCACGTCGTGTAGGGCGTCACGCCGCGGGTTGTGGTGGTCGAAAACGATGTTAGGAATCACGTCGGCCGGCAGAGAGTTATTGCCCGCGCCCGGTTGGGTATCGACCAGGGCTACGGCCGAGTAGGGGGTGGTGTCGATATAGGCGATGCGCCGTTCCCACTCCGGTGTCAAGAGGGTCAGCAGGGCGCGGTTCTCGGCGCGCAAGACAAGGCCGCTGTAGCGCAGGTCGCTTTTGATGCCCCAGGCGGCAAAGAGCTCGGCCAGCGCCTTGCCCGACGCGAGTGCGTCGGGGTCGGGGTTATCGTGGGGCAAGATCAGCAGCGGTCCGCTGCCGGCCGCCGCGCGCAAGGATTCGAGGTCGAGGATTGTATCTTGCATCAACGAAGAATTATAATGCTTTGGCTCCTAGAAGAAAGGCCTAATCGCTAGCTGCCAGGGGCAGATAAGTTTGCGCCAGGTCTATAACCGGGCTCGCGCCCTCGCCGTCAACTATCACTTGCTGGCCCATGTTGAGCCTCCTGATGCGGGGGCCACCTGCACTGTCCCGCCGTAGACGCGCACCTCTGTTTGTCCGGATGGGGCGTCATGGGCGGTTGTGAAGTGATTGCGGCCATTGCTGCGCACCGCCGCGAGCGGTGTGCGTACCTCAAAGCGCCAAGCCGCTTCGGGGGCGCTAAAGCCCATGCCGCCTCCTTGCAGGGTAAAAACGGCTTGCTCCGCGCCGGCGCTGCGCGCCTGGCTGTTAGCCGTGGTTTCGCAGATCGCCGTGACGTAATTGTATGGCTCATCATACCAGGCCAGCAGGTCATTTAGGGTCACGATGTACCAATCCATCGGCAGGCGGGAAAATCGTAAAATTATCATACCATAAGATGTCGGTATGTAAAGAGCCTGCCCCACGCCCTTACTCCCCCTTATTGACAAGATGGCCGCCGGCGATCATGATTAACTACCAGCTCACTGCTCAGGAGGTACCCGCCCCATGCGCTTGCTCACCCGTTTCGATCAACGAATACTGCTGCCAGGCGAAAGCGAAACACGCGCCTCGCAGCGCCGCCTGGCCTCTGCCCTGCTCCTGATAGCCGCCTTCGCCAACATCCCGCTCATCCTGCACCTGCTCAATATCGGCCTGACGGGCACCGCCCTGAGTTTCCTGCTGCTGACGGTGGCGTTCTTCATCATCTTTGCCCTCAGTTACGCCCTGCCCGCGTGGTATGAGGTGTGGTTTATCGTTTGCCTGCTTACGATCCTGGTCACCAATGTTGCCGGAAATTATTATGCCGGCGGCTATACCTCCGGTTTCGAGTTCTTTATCTGGGTGCTGACCGTGCCGGTGTGGGTTGCCCTCTTTGGCGGGCGGCGGGCGATGATCTGGCTCACCATCGCCTACATCGCGAGCGTCGTGGCGGCGGGGCTGCTGGAGCCGGCGGCGCGCGCCCAGCTCAGCGACATCAGCCCGGCGGTGGCCACGGCCCAGGCCACCTTCAATTTCATCTTCATGGGCTTGATCATCCTCGGCTCGGGCCTCTATCTATTCAATCGCGTGGAGCAGTATCGTCGGCGCGCCGATGATTTGCTGCTCAATATCCTGCCCGCGCCGATCGCCGCGCGGCTGAAGCTGAGCTCGGAAACGATCGCCGACGGTTATGACGATGTGACCGTCCTTTTTGCCGACATCGTCGATTTTACGCCCCTCTCCGCGGCGGCCGATCCTGTGGCCGTCGTGCAAAAACTCAACGCGATCTTTAGCGATTTTGACGTTCTGGCCGCCCGCCACGGCCTGGAGAAGATCAAAACGATTGGCGACGCCTACATGGTTGCCGGCGGCCTGCCTGAGCCGCGCGCCGGCCACTGCCGGGCCGTGGCTGCTTTTGCTGTGGAAATGGTGGATGTCCTGGCGCGGCACGTGGCCTGGGACGGCGAGCCGCTGCGCATCCGCGTGGGCATCAACTGCGGCCCGGTTGTTGCCGGCGTCATTGGCCGGCAGAAATTTATTTACGATCTATGGGGCGACGTGGTGAACGTGGCCAGCCGCATGGAATCATACGGGCTGAGCAACCAGATTCAGGTCACGGAAGCCGTCAAGGAGCGGCTGGAAGGGCTCTACCATTTTGAGGCGCGCGGCCCGATTGAGATCAAGGGCAAGGGCCCGATGCGCACCTATCTCCTGCAGCCGCGCTAATCGTCCATTCCGATCGAAAACATGCGCTCCAGGTCGTGGCGGGAGAAGACGCGAAAAGCGATCAGCGTCTCGGAATCGACGATACCCGGTACTTTGAGCATTTCTTCGGTGACCAGCACCGCCAGTTCGTGGTTTTCAACCACGCGCACGATCACGACCAAGTCATAACGGCCGCCAACGGAAAAGACCTCGGTGACGCCGTTCATCGCCGATAGTTCCTCGGCGATCTCATTGATTTGCCCGGGTGCGGTTTTGAGTAGAACAACTGCACTGACCATGAAATATACTCCTTGCTGCTGACCAAGATAGGCTGCCGGCAGCACGGCCGGCAGCTTCACGGCCAGTATAGCACGAGCGGCGGCCGTTGACTGCTTACTGCTCGCTCGCTGCCTGCACCTTCTGTGAAATCCTAAACAAACTTGTACTGAGCTGCTGAAAAGTTATAGACTAAACCTATATATAGATCCTTTTGTTATAAGGAGATGATATGAACGACAAAAGAATTGTAGACGATCAAGGCGTGATCCTGATCCCCGATCCGCCGATAGCGCGGACATTGTTCCAGACCACGAAGTTCGCCTGGTTGTGGCTGATCATCCGCGTCTATCTTGGCTACAGCTGGCTGAGCTCCGGCTGGGGGAAGTTTACTAACCCGGCCTGGGCTGGCGGCGAGCCGCTGCGTGGTTTCTGGACCAACGCGGTGAGCATCCCCGAAGGCGGACGGCCGCCGATCACGTTTGACTGGTATCGCGGCTTTATCCAGATGATGCTGGACGCCCAGGCGTACACCTGGTTCGCCGACGTGATCATGTACGGCGAAATTTTGGTCGGCATCGCGCTGATCCTGGGCGCCTTTACCGGCATTGCCGCTTTTGGCGGCAGTTTTATGAACTTGAACTTTATCATGGCCGGATCCGCCAGCTCGAACGGCCTGATGCTCCTACTCTCCGTTCTGATTATTCTGGCTTGGAAGGTGGCAGGCTGGTATGGGCTGGATCGCTGGCTGCTGCCGATGTTGGGGACGCCCTGGACCAGGGTGCCAAACCTGCCGCCGGTGCAGCAGCCGCTGCCGGAGTCGGGCGGCGGTTAGACCGCAGCAGAAGCAGTCGAGTACAAAGCCCCGCCGCCAGGCGGGGTTTTTTTGTGCGGAGAGCGGACTCCTGGATGGTACATGATCGGGAGCGATGGAGAACTGGGAACTGGAAACTGCCCACTGCCTACTGCCTACTGCCCGCTCTTCACCGGCCGCACGGTCGCCTCTAGGGGCCGCGGGTAGCCATCGGAAATGCCCACGCCGTACTGCACGACGTCCCAGCGGTCTACTTCCTCGCGGTTCATATTGAGCAGCGTGTAGCGGTTGACCAGGACCCAGTTGCAGACGATGAAGCGCTCTTTGGGAATATCAAGCGTGGTTTTGGCGCGGGTGGATTCTTCGTACTTGGTCTTGGTAGATTCCGCTACTTTTAGCTCGCGCTGCATGGTCGTTTTGATCGCGAAGGTTTTATCGCCGAAGACGAACTTGCCTTCGAAATCCAGCTTCGTGCTGGTCGCCTGCTCCATGCTCCGGGCATGTTCGCTGGAATAGCCATAGGTGATCTCAGTCTCATAATGCTTGGTGGTGTGGCCATCATGCTCGTAGAGGCAGGGATCGCCGCCGCTGCAGCGGGTGCGGTCCCAATACTGTTCGCGGCGCAGGATGTAATAGGGAGATACCTGCACGCGGAGCACCATGTCAGGCAGGCCCGCGTCATGGACAATCGTGGCGGGAAGGATTGTCTCGGCGATGAAATAGACCGGGGACTGTTCGGGCGGGTGCTGGCCATAGCCGGCCAAGCGGGGCACGTCAGGGATCTGGCCGGGCTGGTACTGCCCTTGCTCAAGCACCGGTTTCGCCCGTTCGTTGACGGCAAGCAGCCGGAACTGCTGGCGTTTCTGGTCGTCTCCGCTGCGGTGGAGCGCCTCGGCCGTGAGCCCGGCGGAAGTCCACCCTTCGCGTACAGTGGCGTAGCGGCCGTCACCGGTGCGGATGTTCCACCAATCGCCTGCGCGGTTGGCAAAGCTAAATATCTGCCCTGGTTCGTCGAGGTATTCCCAGCGAACAAACCAGCCATCGTCGCCGATGGCCATATATTCCCCATTTTCGCAGTTGACGATGCGGCAGGCCTCGGCGCTTTCGGGGACAATGATCCAGCGCTGGTCGATGTGGTCGTTATCCGCCCAACGGATGACATACGGTGGCGGGTTCGGCCGTACGCCGAGGAACTCCTGTTGGGTATTTTCTTGAATTTTGTAAACGCAGCAGCGGTCGGGGTTGGGGATGGGCATGAGGCGCCTTCCTTAAGCAAGATTCCTTATTCTAAGAGTGTAAAGGCAGGCAATCCCATGTCAACATCGGGAAATGTTTCACGAGGCACTGCTGCCCACCCGCTAGACAGGCGGTCTTGAATGATGTAATATGATAATTACGACTCGCCCCGGCCCATTGGCCACTTGCCCGTCACGGAGGCCCGCGCATGAAGAAAGTATTCGTTTTCGTCGCTCTCCTGCTCGCGGCGCTCAGCAGCGCTGCCCTATTCGCCCAAGATGGAAATAACGTCTACCTGCCCGTCGCCATGCATATTCCGCCGCCGCCATTCAGCGATCCCATCGCCAATGGTGATTTTGAAGCGGGACTGCAGGGCTGGTCGGAATCGTCCAGCAATGGCAACGATATCATTCTGCTCGCTGCTGATTATGCGAGCAGCCCAACGCCGCACAGTGGAGCGTGGTTGGCCTGGCTGGGCGGCGACCTGAACGAGGTCTCTGTCATCGAGCAGAGCTTCCAGGTGCCCCTGACCGCTACCAGGCTTGAATTTTACAACTGGCTGGGCTCGCAGGAACCGCAGTGTTCGTTCGATACTATGCGCGTGGAGCTGCAAGTAGGGTCCTCTAGCGACGAGATCCATTTCCAGGAGCTGTGCGATCCGCTGGACACCCACAGCTGGCAGAAGGTGTCGATCGCCATAAACAGCTATGCGGGAGAAGATGTTACGCTGCGTTTCATAGTAGAGACGGATGGCTCGTTGAACAGCAACGTCTTTATCGACGATGTAGCGATCGTCGATACAGCGGCCGTTAACCAGTAGTCAGCGGCAGTGGACAGTGAGCGGCTATGGCTCCGTCTGCAGGTCCTGACCGAGGCGCCCGCGTGTCCGGCATTATGCATGACCAGGGGCGGGCGCGGAGTTGTAAAGGGCCAAGACCCTGCCAATTTCCGCGCCCGCCCGCGTTTTTCCGTGTTTATCCGCGTCCTATTCCGCGTTGATCATTGATTGTTGATCATGGCTCACTGGCCGCTCTCTACGGTATATAGGCCAGGCCGAACGGATTGAGGCCTACTGTTACTTCATCCTGATAGACCGGGACCGGCGCTTGCTTGGAGGCGCTGTAGATGGTGACCTGGTCGGCCGTGGCGCCGGAATGGGTCAGGTAGAGCTTGGTACCGTCGGGGGTGAGGGCGATGTTGTGCGGCGTGGGATAGGGGGTGTCCACCGGCTGGCCGACGAGCGTGTTGCTGCGCGTGTCAATGGTGAAGATGCCGTCCGCGCCGCCGCCGGCGATGTTGGTGGTGTAGAAGATTTTGCCGTCCGCGCGCATGCCGGCGCCGTGGGCGTTGGGCACGTCGATGGCCGTGATCGGGGCCAGGGTGTAACGGTCAAAGACAGACACTTCACTGCTGCCCTGCACGGGGACATAGAGCGCCCGGCCGCGCGTGGCGAGGGAGAGATGCGGGTCGTCGCCGACCTGGACACGGTTGACCTCGGCGAAGGTGCGGGTGCTGAACTGCACGACGTAGCCGGTGCCGTCGCCGAAGCCGAGCATGGTGACCCAGGCGAAACGGCCGCTGCGGTCGAGGATGACGTCATGCGGCTTGCCGCCGAGGCCGACGAGGTCGGCGGGCATGGGCACGGTGGCGATCACGGCCAGCGTCTTGGTATCAATCACGGTGGCGGTGTTGTCGGCGTCGTTATTGACCCAGAGTTGGCGGCCGCGGCTGTCAGCCCACATGTGGAAGACGCCGGCGCCGGTGGAGATGGTATCGATGACGCTGAAGTCGTCCGCGTCAAAAACGACGACGCGGTCATTGGCGCGGTCGCCGACAAAGAAGCGGTCACCGAAGTGAGAATAGACGACGTACATCGGTTCGGGCGTGTTGTCGCCGGCGGGCAGGTTGATGGTGGCGATCACGGCATCGGTGTTGGTGTCGATAATCGAGATCGAGCCGCTGTTGCGGTTGGCGACAACAACTTTGCCGCCATCAGGGTCATTCCCTTCGGCCAGGGCGGTGCCGGCGAAAAGCAGCGCGGCGAGAAGAGAGAAGAGAAGGGTGAGTAGGGTGGACTTGCGCTTCATGGGATGCCTCCTTCGCGCGGCTTTGCGCGCGAGAGCTAGGGGCGAAAGGGGGCCGGGTGGACGGCCGTAACGCCCGGTTGACAATGAAGCCAGGGTAACGGGGAGTTATTACGATTTGCTGACGTGGGGCTTAGGAAGGGGTTACAACAGTTAACAGTTAACAGTTAACAGTTAACTGGGAGTAGCCTGACAGAAAAAACTTGATAGCTGGAGACTGGCCAGAGCAGAGCAAAGTCTCCTTATGCCGTTTACTTTCCCAGTGGTCAGTGGAAGGAAATGGACGACGACGTTTAGTCCATTTCAGGGTGAGACTCGCCGCGCTAGAATTGTCATCCTGAAGGCGCAGCCTGAAGGATCCCTGTGGCCATACGAGTGGAGACTGGCTCGGTTAGAGCAAGGCCTCAGGGATGCCTCACTTCGTTCGGCATGACAAGCGGGGGGTTCGGCATGACAAGCGGAAGGCTCGGCATGACAAGCGGGGGGTTCGGCATAACAGGCGGAGGGTTCGGCATGACAGGCGGAGGGCTCGGCATGACAGGCGGAGGGCTCGGCATGACAGGCGGAGGGTTCGGCATGACAAGGAGACGCCAGCCCGCTGCCCACTGCGTGTGCGAGCAGTGGGCAGAGGACAGTATGCAGTGTACGAGTAGTTCCTGGTCCCAGTTCGGTAGTCTGAGAGAAAAGCCTTGATGGCTAGAGAGTGGCCAGAGCAGAGCAAAGTTTCTTATGCCGTTTACTGGAACAGGCTGTCGCGCCCATTCGCATCTCCGCTCCCTTGCCCCTTCGCCGGCCCCTGGCTACACTTCGCCCCTATGTCTTACGCAGAAATCATTGGACCGCAGTTGCATATCCGGCCGTCGCAGGTGGCGGCGGTTATTGAGCTCTTGGACGGCGGCAATACGCTGCCGTTTGTCGCCCGCTACCGCAAGGAGCAGACGGGCAGCCTGGACGAGGAGCAGTTACGGGCTATCAGCGAGCTGCTGGGCCGGCAGCGCGCGCTGGATGAGCGGCGCGAGACGGTGCTGGCGGCGATCGCCGAGCAGGGCAAGCTGGCGCCGCAGCTGGAAGCGCAGATTCGGGCCGCGGCGACGCAAACCGCGTTGGAAGATTTGTACCAGCCGTACAAGAAGAAGCGCAGCACGCGGGCCTCGGTGGCGCGGGAGAAGGGGCTTGAACCGCTGGCGGAATTGATCATCGCCCAGCCCCTGGCGCGCAAAACGGCGGCCGAGTTGGCCGCGCCCTTTGTGTCGCCCGAGGCGGCCACGGCCGAAGAGGCGCTGGCCGGGGCGCGCGATATCGTGGCCGAAACGATTGCCGACCACGCCGGCGTGCGCCAGTTGACGCGCGAAAAGGCGCTGCAGTTTGGCACGATCCAGGCCAGCCGCATCAAGGACGCCGCCGATGAAAAGCGGCGCTACGAGCTTTATTACGATTACGGGCAGCGCGTGGAGCGTATCCGGCCGCACCAGGTGCTGGCGATCAACCGCGGCGAGGCGGAGAAGGTGCTGCGGGTCAAGGTGGAGATTTTTGAGCGCGACTGGCTGTTGGCGATGCGCACCGCCTTTCGCCCCGACCGGCGCTCGCCGCTGCGCGAGCAGCTAGAGCTGGCCATGGCCGACGCGGCGCAGCGCCTGCTGCTGCCGGCTATTGAGCGCGATGTGCGGCGGGCGCTGAGCGAGGAGGCGCAGGCGCACGCGATCGCCGTTTTTGCCAAGAATTTGCGCGGGCTGCTCAGCCAGCCGCCGCTGGCCGGGTACAAGGTGATCGCCATCGATCCGGCTTACCGCACGGGCTGCAAAGTGGCGGTGCTGGACGAAACGGGCAAGCTGCTGGCGACGGAAACGATTTACCCGCACGCGCCGCAGCGCAAGCGCGAAGAGGCGCTGGAATCGCTGCGGCGGCTGGTGGCCGCGTTCGGCGCGACGCTTATCGCCATCGGCAACGGCACGGCCTCGCGCGAGACGGAGCAGCTGGTGGCCGAGCTGACGCGGACTAACGCCAACGTGCATTACCTGATCGTCAATGAAGCGGGCGCGAGCGTCTACAGCGCGAGCAGGCTGGCGCGGGCCGAGCTGCCGGAGCTGGATGTGAGCCTGCGCGGCGCGGTGTCGATTGGGCGGCGGGTGCTGGACCCGCTGGCGGAGCTGGTGAAGATTGATCCGCAGGCGATTGGCGTGGGGCTGTACCAGCACGACGTGAATGAGAAGCAGCTGGCGGAAGCGCTGGGCGGCGTGGTGGAGAGCGTGGTGAACCAGGTGGGCGTGGACGTGAATACGGCTTCGCCGGCGCTGCTGACCTATGTGTCGGGCATCGGGCCGAAGCTGGCGGAGCAGATCGTGGCCCACCGCGAAGCGCACGGCCGTTTTGCCAGCCGGGCGGCGCTGCTGGAGGTGAAAGGGCTGGGGGCGAAGGCGTTCGAGCAGGCGGCGGGCTTTTTGCGCGTGCGCGACGGCGACAATCCGCTGGACGCCAGCGCCATTCATCCGGAGAGCTACGACGTGGCGGCGGCCGTGCTGCGGCGGGCCGGGCTAACACCGGAAGCGGGCCAGGCGGGACCGGGCGGGCTGCAGGCCACGGCCGAGCTGGCGCGGGAGCTGGGCACGGGGCTGCCAACGCTGGCGGACATCGTGGAGCAGCTGCAGCGGCCCGGCCGCGATCCGCGCGAGGACGCGCCGCCGCCTATTTTGCGCAGCGATGTGCTCTCAATGGCCGATCTGCAGGCGGGCATGGTGTTGAACGGCACGGTGCGCAACGTGGTTGACTTCGGGGCCTTTATCGACATCGGCGTGAAGCAGGACGGCCTGCTGCACCGCAGCCAGATCCCGCGCGGTACGACGCTCGCGGTTGGCGACGTGATTGCCGTGGCGGTAGAGAGCGTGGACAGCGAGCGGGGGCGGATTGGATTGAAAATGGTTCATGATCAACAGCCAATGATCACTGATTAAGGGGGTACGGAGGAGCAAGGGGGCGAGGGGGCGGGGGAGATGGGACGCGGACGAGCGCGGAGAGGCGCGGAGGAACGCGGAGAGGAGCAGGGAAAGGGCGCGGATGGGCGCAGGCGCCAGCTTTGCTGACGACGCGAGGGGGCGCAGGAGAAAGCGCCATTACCTATCTAGCAATTTAGAAATTCAGCCATTGGCTTATGAGCCGTGTTATACTGAGATATTGAACGGGATCACACACCGTACATCGCACGACAGCCGCACGGCGTCACAGCCGTCACTATGGCCTGCTCCGTTGTCCCTGAAAAACGCCTGCTGGACATTCTCATAACCGCTGACCGGTCACACCTTTCTGATTACTGGTTACTGCTTACTATTCGCGGGAGGTGATGCTTATGGCCCGACTATGGCTGGAACGACAATTGTAGGGACGGCCGCTGTGTTGCCCTTGGTGAAGCACGGGGCCCGCCCGCAGATTGCCCGGGCGCTCCAGGCGCCCGATTATGCCGGCAGGTCTGCCTGCCGGTTCCGAGCTAGCTGCTCAGGAGTAAGACCATGATTAAGATCAAGAAACAGATCCATATAAATGCGCCGGTAGAGAAGGTTTTTGAATTCGCTACCGAGCCTGAAAACTTACCCGAAATCTGGCCCAGCATGATCAAGGCCGAAAATATCGAGCTGTCGCCTACAGGCGGGCAGGATTATGATTGGGAATATAAGATGGCCGGCCTGCCTTTCCATGGCCACACCACCACGCTCGAATTCGTACCCAACGAACACGTCGTCGTCGAGAACAAGGAAGGCATCCCGAGCAAATTTGTCTGGGATTACCACGTTGACAAAAAAGGCACGCAGGTCGACCTGGAAGTCGAGTACACGGTGCCGGTGCCCGTGTTGGGCAAACTGGCCGAGAAAGTGGTGCGCAAGATAAACGAAAACGAAGCCGAAATCGTCCTTGCCAACCTCAAAGCCGTCACTGAAAACTAGCGAGCCGTTCAAGAAGAGCTGCCGGCCGGCCAGGCGGCAGCTCTTCACTTGTGCTAGGCAATTGTTCACTCTTTTGGGGCGGAGGGGCGGACAGGACGCGGACGGGCGCGGAGGAACGCGGATAGGGGCGGGGATGGGACGCGCAGGGG
>JBJYWX010000239.1:0-3236 GCA_046259695.1 Promineifilaceae bacterium (SeqCode)
TTGGGCACGAATATGGCCCGCCTAGCTATAGCCTGGACCCTAAAGAACCCCAACGTAAGCACGGTTATCCTTGGCGCGTCACGCGCTGAGCAGGTTGAAGACAATTTAGCGGCGCTAGATGTTATCGAACTCTTGACCGACGATGTGATGGCAGACATCGAAGACGTGCTGGACAACAAGCCCGAGCCCATCGAGTTTCAGTAGGCCAAGAGATGGCGGGTCAGACATTGCCCATTACCGGTCTGGTGGCCGGCACCGTTAGCGAGGATGGTTTGGTCTGCGGCGATCAGCAGCGCGCCGCCAGGATAGCCAGCTACCTGGAAAATGCCGAGCTGTTAAGCGACCAACGCGAATATCGTAGCTACAAAGGTATCTACCGGGGGATGCCTATCACTGTCTGTTCGCATGGTGTCGGCGCGCCTGGTGCAGCGATCGCTTTTGAGGAGTTGATCGTAGCCGGCGCGCGGCGCCTGATTCGCGTCGGCACTTGCGGCGGCCTGCAACCAACCATTAGTGAGGGACACCTCGTGATCGCCACGGCCGCTGTGCAGAACAGTGGCTATGCGCGCGAGGTTGCCCCGCTGGGCTATCCGGCCGTGGCGGATGCGCGCCTGACTATCGCCCTTGAAGAGGCTGCCGTGGCGGGCGATCTGCCCGTGTCAAGCGGCATCGTACTCACGCGCGATGCATTTTACAATGGTGTCGCCGCGCCGCACCGGCCCGACTATACCGTTATGTCGCGGGCCAACGTGTTGGCCGTGGAGATGGAGTGCGCGGCGATTTTCACTGTGGCCGCTTTACGCGGCGTGCGCGCCGCTGCCATTCTGGCCGTTGATGGCAATGTGCTGCAGGAGCTTGAGAGCGTCGATACCTACCGCCCTCACCGTGACAGCGTCGCTCATGCAGTAAACGCTGCCATCGCAAGCGCCCTGCACGCACTGTCTGCCAGTGGCAGGGCCTGAGGACGCGCCGGCCGGATCCGCTCTATGGCCAAAGGTTGCTAGATATGGACCTTGCTCAAAAACGACGCGCTATTCGCTACCTCATTGATCGCCGGCGTCCGGCCGATGCGCTGGCTTCTTATTACGCCTTCTATCATCCTGATGAGAAAACAAATCTTACCATTTACCCTGCGGACGGAAACAAGGCGACAGGATATATGGCGCTTTCGCGCACTGGCTTCGATATATTTCGTCCCCTGGTTACAATGCGCCTGCCCATAGACAATCATACGGCCACGGCCGACCTGATCTCTGCTGCGCTGCCGCCGGGCGCGCCAGTCATTATTTACGCCCCGCCAGATCACGAAGCATTGATCAAAGCTTTTTTCGAGGTGCAGGTAGAAGACGCGCTGCGCGTCCTGGTACTGGACCGGGGGCGATATGAACCTGTAATCAACATACTGGTGACACAGGATGTCTCGTCAAACGGGTACCCTCGCTTTATCATTCGCGCACGTAACGGCCAGGAGCGTGTTGTTGCCTCGGCGGCCATCAATTGGCAGACGCCCGATTTCACTGATATTTCCGTCTTCACGGAGATGGATCAGCGCCGCCAGGGCTGGGGCAAAAGCGTAGTTGCAGCTCTTTGCCAACATATCCTCGATAGTGGTCGTACGCCCTTATACGCCGTGAGTGAGGCGAACCAGCCTTCGCTGCGGCTTGCCGAAAGCGTTGGTTTCGCCGATCTGGGCATTCGCCGCAAGCTCTTTGAGGCCGTTACCCGCGAGCGGCTCAATTAAGCACGCTAACTCAACCTGCCTCATAGGCTTTAGCGCCCACTGTATGCCCTCTTGGGAGCCGCGCCATAGCGTGAAAATTGCGTGAACGCGCTGTGAAGTAGGCGTGAATAACCTTTGGCGCTGATTGCCCTTTGTTCCCCCACATGTTAACTTGATACCAGCTTATTAGTTGTATCGGAATTCGAAATAGGTCTTGTATTGGTAGCTAGCAGCCGGAGCATTTTGGCGCCTGCGCGCCGCATGCTTTGCAGCTGCTGTTGATCAATTTACCGTGGGCCCAAGGGCCGTAATTAATCTATTCAGCACAGTAGTGGAGGTGCCGAAATGAGTAGAGAAACTGGTGTCGTTAAGTGGTTCAGCCGTCTGAAAGGGTATGGGTTCATCAACCCCGACGATGGTGGGCAAGAAATATTCGTTCACTATTCGGCGATTGAAGGGGAAGGGTATCGCAACCTATACGAGGGCGACCGCGTCGAGTTTGATCTGGTCGACCGCGGTAAGGGACCACAGGCCCAGAAGGTGATGGCCCGCCACGCTTAGAAGCAGTTTCGTAACGGTAGTCTGTACCGGTTTTAATTGTATTGGTAGAAAGAAGCCCGCGATGCGGGCTTCTTGTTTCTCAAACGGGGGGCGGTTCACGCGAAACGGCAAGTTTAGCGCTTTAAGCCCGGCGCATCTAGAGCTTGTCAAGAAAGATCTGCACAATGGCGCGATTCGTCTGCGCGCGTTTAACTAGCGCGTCAACCAGGGAAGGAAATCGTATCAGCAGGCGCTGAAAGAAATAAGAACGCTGCATGCCGGACCACATTTCGTCATGGATCCGCTGCTCGTAGACTTTCAACTGTTCGCGCGAAGTATCCCCTACCTGCAGTGCCTCATCGATCGTCTCGGCGGCCAGTTCGGCCGAGATCAACGCGTTATGAATCCCTCCACCAGTAACAGGGTTAATAAGGCCCGCGGCGTCGCCAACCAGCAGCGCGCCATCAAAGCTGTATTGCAGATTCTTCTGCGATCCAAAATTCAACTGCCAGGTACGGATAGCCTCAATCCGGGTATCTTCATGCAGGCGCTTCTTGATTTGCGGCAGCGCCAGGAAATCTTGCAGCATGACGTTTAGATCGCCGTGGTGCGCGCGAAAAATGTCTAAGCGCATGCCCAAGCCTATATTGGCTTCATTTTCCCCGGTGGGAAAGATCCAGGCATAGCCTGGCAGCACCTCATTGTAGAGGAAAAACTCAACATCACCGGGATGAATGTCCACATCCGTAACATAAGCGCGAAGAGCAATAGCGCGGTGCTGGTCAAGATGCTGTTCTTCCTTAGGTCGCAAGGCGCGGGTAACTACGGAAGTGACCCCATCAGCGCCGACGACCATCTTGCTGCGAATCGATTCTACTTTGCCATTAAGCTGTGCCTGGACGCCGGCCACACGGCCGTCTTCGAGCAGTGGGCCTTTCACCACCCCAGCTTGAAATTCAGCTCCCGACTCAATCGC
>JBJYWX010000240.1:0-4774 GCA_046259695.1 Promineifilaceae bacterium (SeqCode)
TTACTTTACAAGTCTGCAACTTCTTGCAATATTGACAATTGATCATTAATAATTAAGTATTGGTTATTGGAAACCGGCACTTGACTATTTTTATTATTCTGCCCCTCCTCATTATTTTCGCTGCCGCCCTCCTGGCGGCCGTTTATGGTTATGTAGTTAACAGGCGAGAAGCGGAAAGCGCCTCCGACATTTCACAGTCGCCATCGCACACCCTCAATATCACTCAATTAAGCTGGCTGCTGGCCATCGCGCCCCTGGCAGCCTTTATTCTTCTGGTCACGCGCGTACCCGCAGCCAACGCGGGCGTTATCGACATCTTGCGCTGGGAATGGCTGCCTACGCTGGGCCTCAGTCTCGGTTTTTACGTGGACGACCTGGCTCTCTTCTTCGGCCTCCTGGTGACCTTCATCGGGACGCTGGTCATTATCTATACGGGGTATTACTTCAAAGGAGACAACAGCGCCTGGCGTTTTCTGACCTACTTGCTGCTCTTCATGGGCTGCATGCTGGGCCTTGTGCTGGCAGGCGATGTACTGACCCTATTCATTTTTTGGGAAGGTACAAGCATCCTCTCCTACCTGCTGGTAGCCTATAAAACAGGCTCAGAAGATGCGCGTTACGGCGCTTTCAGGGCGCTGATCATCACCGGCGGCGGAGGCATTGCCCTGCTGGCCGGGCTGCTCTTTGTCAGCATCACTGCCGGCGGCACGGATTACGCCACCATCCTCAGCAGCGGGGACGTGCTGCGCAGCAATGAATTCTATACCGTCATGCTGATCCTGGTGGCCTTCGGCGCATTCACCAAAAGCGCACAGTGGCCCGCCCATATCTGGCTGCCCGGCGCCATGAGCGCCCCTACCCCGGCCAGCGCCTACCTGCATTCAGCGACAATGGTCAAGGCGGGCATCTACCTGATGGCACGGATGAATCCCGCCCTGGGCTTTACCGAGACCTGGTTCTGGCTGCTGACTATTGCCGGCGGCATTACGATGGTTGCCGGAGCGTATCTGGGCCTAAAACAAAACGATCTCAAAGCGCTGCTGGCCTATTCGACAATCAGCCAGTTAGGGGTGCTGATGATGCTGATCGGCCAGGATATTCCCGAAGCATACAAAGCGCTGATGATCGGTATCCTGGCCCATGCTCTTTACAAGAGCGCCCTGTTCATGGTTGCGGGCATTGTCGATCATGAAACGGGCACGCGCGACTTGAGACGTCTGGGCGGGCTGGCCAAGGTCATGCCCTATACGTTCGTAGTCGCCCTTGTAGCCGGTCTCTCCATGGCCGGTCTGCCGCCGATGTTCGGCTTCCTGGCTAAAGAGACGCTGCTGGCCTATACGACGGCCGTTTTCCCCACCATATCACCACTCACCGCCAGCATCATTCGCTGGAGCGCTGTTGCCGCCGGCGCGCTCATGTTGGCCCAAGCCGGTTTATTCGTCTACGAGACTTTTCTGGGCAAACCTAAAGATCCGGACGTACACGGCCATGAAGCGCCCATCCCCATGTGGCTGGCGCCAGCCATTCCCGCCGCGCTGTCGATCATTTTCAGCGTTCTGCCCGGCCCCAAAGATGAGGCGGCGCTGCTTTCCGGCGCGGCGCAAGACGCCTTTGGGGAACCAATCAAAGTCTCCTTTGTGCTTTTTCACGGCCTCTCGGTCGAGCTGCTGCTCTCCATTGTAGCTATTAGCGCAGGCATGCTGCTTTTTGTTTTCCGCAGCCCGATCCGCGCCTGGCAGCAGCAGCTTCTGCCGGATCTCACATTTAATGCCCTGTACCGCTGGATGCTCACGGGCATCGACCGCGCCGCCTATTGGGCCACGCGCCTGCAGCAGGGCAAATTACGGCCGTATCTGGCAATCATGCTGATTGCCGTTTCCATTCTGGTCATCGGCCTGAGTATCACCCAACCGCGGCCCGACTTCAGAACGCTCTCCTGGCCGACATTCGATTTTTTGGGCGGGCTGCTTATTTTACGCCTGATGGCCCCGCTGCTCGTCGTCGGCGCTTCCGCGGCGACCATCCTGCTCAAACGCGACTTTTCGGCGATCATGGCCATCGGCGCCTCCGGCCTGGCTATGGCCCTGATCTTTGTCCTCGAACCGGCACCCGATGTCGCGCTGGTGCAGATTGTGGTCGATATTCTCTCCCTGGTTATTCTGGTCCTGGCTCTCACGCGCCTGCCGCGCAAGCAGCGCCATAAGGCGCAGTTTCTCAGCGAGCAACGGCTATCTTTGTTCAAGAAACAGTTACCAGTAGGCAGTGAGCAGTTGGCAGGTACCAGTGAACAGTTAGGGGTAATTGGTGAGCAGGCCACACATCCGAAATCCAAAGGAATCTCCGCCTGGTTCTGGCAGGCGCTGCTGGCCGGACTGTTGGGACTTATCGTCACGGGGGTAACTCTGGTTGATCTGCTGGAACGGCCACGAGAGAGCGTTGTCGCTCCCTATTACGCAGAAAACGCCAAAATCGCCACCGGGGCTACGGACATTGTCGGCGCGATCGTCGTCGATTTTCGCGCCCTGGATACGCTGATCGAGATCATGGTCTTCAGCTTCGCCGGCCTGGGCATCGCCACCCTGCTGGCCTGGGCGGCGCGCACTCATGATGACCATATCCCGCCGGAGAAAGCGCCGGATCGTAAACCCTTCACGACCCTGGGCATCGGCGGGCAACCGCTCTCGCCCTTCATCCGCACGACGGCATTTGTGGCGCTGCCCATTTCGATCATGCTGGCATTTACGCAGATTATGTACGGTCACGACCAGCCGGGAGACGGCTTCACAGCGGGCGTGATCATCAGTCTGGCAATCGCCTTGTGGTATGTTGTCTATGGCTATGAAGAAGCGCGCCGCCGCCTGCCCTGGCTGCACTCGACCTTCTTTATCGCCGCCGGGATTTTACTGGCGATCATCACCGGCCTGACTGCCATGGCCATCAGCGGAAATTTCCTGGGCAATATAGATTTCACCGCGGGATGGACTTTCCTCCCTAAGGGGTTCCACATCAGTACTTCCTTCCTGCTGGAGCTGGCTATCTGCCTGGCCGTACTCGGCGGGGCGACACATATGTTGAGCACATTGGGACACCCGGAGGATGAGGAACAATCAATAGCCAACAGTCAACAACCAATAATCAATGACCAACAGGAAAAATAGCTGGAGATTAATGCCATGATCTGGATCGACATGAGAAGCAGACACATAATAAAGCGGCGTGGAAGGACTGCGAATTCGAACAAATCCGCAATCTGCAACCCGCAATCCGCAATTTAATTATGGAACTAATAACCGCACTCACAGTCGGCACGCTTTTCGCCATCGGCATTTTCCAGCTTCTGCGGCGCAATGTTATCCGGTCGCTGATCGGCCTGATCATCCTGGCTAACGCGGTGAATCTTTTCTTGCTATCAAGCGGCGCATACCAGGGTGAGGCTCCGGCCTATACGACAAGAACGGAGGCGATCAGCGATCCGCTGCCGCAAGCACTCATTCTCACGGCGATCGTGATCAGCATGGGCGGCACGGCTTTTGTCCTGGGCATGCTTTATATTATCTCTTCGCGCTATAAAACGGCCGATTCTGATGAGATAAATGGGTTGAAGAATTAATAGGGGCACGCGGCACGCAGCATATGGCAAAGCAGCAGAGCGGCAGAGTAGAAAGATGAAAAACGAAGGAAACGGGATGCGAGATATAAATCCGAAATCCGAAATCCGAAATCCGAAATGGGGCTGTTAATGAATCCTTTTCTGGTTACATTACCAATCCTCCTGCCTCTCGCCGGAGCGGCAATCGCCTTGCTGCTGCGCAAGCGAAGGGCCTGGCAGGCCGGATGGGCCTTGATAGTCATGACGGCCGGACTGGCGGCTAGCGCCTGGCTTCTGATCAGCGTCAGCCAGGGCGGCCAGCCGCTTGTCTACCAATCCGGCGGCTGGCCCGCGCCATTCGGCATCTCTCTTGTCGCGGATATGCTTTCGGCCCTTTTTGTGCTCATGACACAGTTGATCATGTTCACCGGCATTGTATACGCCCTGGGCAGCAAAGATAAAGTTGTACGCTACCCGACCTTCTACCCGCTCTTTTTGACTCTGGCCGGCGGCCTGACAGGGGCAATGCTCACCGGCGACATCTTTAATATGTACGTCTTCACCGAGCTGCTGGTCATCTCCGGCACGGTGCTCACGGCCATTTCCGACGATCGCTACGGCACGGAAGCGGCTTATAAGTATTTTTACATCAGCCTGCTGGCCTCCTTCTTTATGCTTCTGGCCATCGGCTCTCTTTACGCCGCCTACGGCACGCTGAATATGGCCGATCTGGGCCTGCGCATCCAGGCAGCGGGACCAACGGAACCACTACTTTGGCCGGCGATCGCTTTTCTGCTGACGACCTTTATGATTAAAAGCGCTGTTTTCCCCTTCCATTTCTGGCAGCCGGATTTCCACACCGCGGCGCCGACGGCCGTTTCGGCGATGCTCTCTTCCGTGGTTGTCAAACTGGGCGTCTACGGCTTTTTGCGCATGACCACGCTGCTTTTCGTGGATGAAGCACCGCAGATTCGGACCATCCTGCTCGTACTGGGCGTGGCCGGCGTCATCTTTGGCGGGCTTTCAGCCATCGGCACGCACAACGTCAAACGCATGCTGGCCTACTCCACCCTGGCGCAGGTCGGTTTCATCCTGGTAGGCATCGGCTGGGGTACGCCCCTGGCCCTGACCGCAGCGATCATCTTCGCCTTCAACCACAGCGTGATCAAGGCGGCGATGCTGATG
>JBJYWX010000241.1:0-4792 GCA_046259695.1 Promineifilaceae bacterium (SeqCode)
GGCCGCCTGCAGGCGAATCGGGGCCGCGCCGGGCTGTGCGGCCAGTCCCAGGACGCCGCCAAACAGAAATAGGGCCGCGCCCAAGAGGCCGGCCAGGATCAATAAATTCCGTATGCGCATTTTGATTTCTCCCGTCATTTGAAAAGAAGAGGGTACTGGTGCTCCGCGCCAATTGCCCATGATGGGTCATATTATAGACCTCGCTCCGCACCGCGCAAGGCATAATTTACGGATATTCATGACATTTGTTTGCCATTTTGGTGACAAAGCGCGTTGAAGATGCGGGCGGCCTGCACTTATCCTAGCAGTTAGGGATAGCTTCGCAATTGTCCAGTAACCACGGTGAGGGAGAATCATGGCCAAGCAAACGCTCAAGAAAAATCTGATCTGGCTGGCCGCCGTGTTGATCATGGCGGGATTGGTTGTTAGTGTGGCAGCGGCATATACGCCAAAGCCGGTAGTGGACGACCCTGTTGTGCGCATGCCCGGTACGCAGCCCGGCCAGGCGTCGCTGGAAGCGCCCACGCGCTGCCTCAACTGCCACGAGGGGTATGACTCGGCCGTTGAGCCCGGCTTCAACTGGAAAGGCTCCATGATGGCCCAGGCCGCGCGTGACCCGCTTTTCTGGGCCACGATGACCGTCGCCGCCCAGGATTCGATCTTCGCCCTGGGCAATCCCAACGCCACGGATCTCTGCGAGCGCTGCCACTTCCCCCAGGGCTGGCTGGAAGGGCGTTCTGATCCGACCAACGCCTCGCTGATGACCGGCGCGGACTATGACGGCGTGCAGTGCGACTTCTGCCACCAGATGGTTGATCCCTTCTTTGAGGCGACGCACGCGGGCACACGTGAGCCGGGTCACGATTGGGACGAAACGAACAAGAGTAAGACGCCCTCTGCAGCGGCAGTTGAAGAAACTTACGCTAAAGACGCGGCCATTGCCCAAAGCATCCTGATATTCAACGGCAGCGCGTTCTTCACCAACAACGAACCGCCGGCCGGCTACACGGAAAGCGGCTCCGGCCAGTACTTCATCAACCCCAGCGGCGAAAAGCGGGCCTCCTTTGCCGACGCCACCGCCCGCCACCAGATGCTCTACAGCCGCTACCACAAGAGCAAGTATTTCTGCGAAACCTGCCACGATGTCTCTAACCCGGCCCTGGCCAATGTGGGCCAAGATGGTACCAGCCCCTTGACTTCGGAACTGCAATCCGCCTTCAAGTATTTCCACGTCGAGCGCACCTTCTCCGAGTTTATGCTCTCGGCTTATTCCCAGGAAGGCGGCGCCCAGACTAATGCTGAGTTTCAGGCGCAAGGCGCGCCGAACATAACCGTGGCCGCCAGCTGCCAGGACTGCCACATGCGCGATGTGACCGGCCAGGCCGCCAACAAGCGCGATGCCGTCCTGCGCCCCGACCAGAGTATTGAGCATCCTAACAGCGGCGTGCCCCTACATGACATGACCGGCGGCAATGTCTGGATTTCGACCATCCTGGCCAGCGCCGTGGTCGGCTCGCCCAATTTCGATCAGACGAACCATGACCTGCTCAATGCCGGACCGGCGGAACTGACTCTGGACCTGACCCAGGGCGAAGGCCTCAATGCCGCGGCGCTGCTGGCCGGCGCCGATCGCGCCCGGCAGCAGCTTGACCTGGCGGCGACGATCAAGGACGTGAGTTATGAAGGTGGGGCGCTCTCCTTTACCATCCAGAACAACACCGGCCACAAGCTGATCTCTGGCTTCCCCGAGGGGCGGCGCATGTTCGTCAATATCAAGCTCTATGATAGCTCCGGCCTGATCTACGAAGTGAACCCTTATGACTATGATGCCGGGACACTGAAGGGCATGCCCGATACGCAGCTCAGCAATAATGAAGTATATGTCGACGAGCTGGTTTACGAGATGCACCCCAGCAGCACGCTGACCGGTCCTGCAGGAGAAGGCGAGGACCACACCTTCCATTTTGTGCTGGGCAACGGCCGTAGTAAGGACAACCGCATCCCGCCCAAGGGCTTTGATATAGATGGCGCGCTGGAGCGCCTGTCCGTGCCCGTCTATAACGGCATAGAGGACGCCGGTTATTTCACCGCCGCCGAATACGCCGGCGGCTACGACGACGTCTCCCTTAACGTGCCAGCGGGCGCCACGGCCGTTGAAATCAACCTCTTCTACCAGAGCACCAGCCGCGAGTACGTGCAGTTCTTGCAGAATGAGATAAATGGCACAGCCGGCACCTTGCCCGCGGGAGCCTACGTCATCGGCAGCGATTCATTCTTCACCAACCTGCGCGGCTGGGGCGACACGATCTGGCAGCTTTGGGAACACAACAAGAACCTGGACGGCGCCAGGCCCTACCTGATGGCCCAGGCCACAACAGGCGCGCCGCCCGCGACCTGCACCCCGCCTGCCCCGCCAACAAATCTTGCGGCGACGCCCGGTAACGCCCAGGTGTCCTTAACCTGGGACTCCGTTTCGGCGGCAAACGGCTACAAGCTCTATCTTGACCAAGCGGGCAAGGCACAGCTCGTGGCCGATACCGGCGCAGCGACCAGCTACATCGACACCAGCGTTACCAACGGGAAGGAGTACTGCTACAAGGTGACGGCCTATGCGACGTCCGGCACCACCACCTGTGAGTCGGACTACTCGGCCCCTCTTGTCTGCGCCACGCCGCAGAACCAGGGCCAGACAGGCGATTCCGTGGGTGTGAACAGCCTGCAATCCGGTATCATCACCGGCAAGGGTGCCAACAAGACGTTTAGCGCAAGCGACGTCATCGCGCGCGGTGAGACGGTTGTCATCCGCGCGCTGGTCCTCGACGCGTCCGGCGCGCCCGTGCCGAATGCCACGGTGGCCATTACCATCGGCGGGCCGGAGGCCGTTA
The DNA here is from genome assembly GCA_046259695.1 of Promineifilaceae bacterium (SeqCode). Taxonomy (GTDB): domain Bacteria; phylum Chloroflexota; class Anaerolineae; order Promineifilales; family Promineifilaceae; genus JAACFF01. The sequence goes on from JBJYWX010000241.1 coordinate 2,886, forward strand.
CCCTGAACAGCAGCCCCAGCGACACGGCGGGCTACGCCGACGCCAGCTGGCAGACGCAGGCGCCGAACAGAAAGGGCAGTGGCGGCACAACGCCCGGCGCCTACACGGCGACCGTGAGCGGCGTCACCGCCTCCGGCTATATTTGGGACAGCTTCACCACCGCCGTGTCATTCACGTTGGAATAGCGATTAGCTGACCGTTTTCAGTCACGCAGTGGGCAGTGAAATGATTCACTGTCCACTGCTCACTGCTCACTGCCCACTGCCCACTGCCCACTGCCCACTGCCTCCTGCCTCTCGCTCCTGCGCCTCTCTTATGTTAAACTCCGCGCCATGATCGCCGCGGCCAACGCGTGGTGGCAGACCGCGCAAGACATCTGGAACTACGATCTTTCCGGCAACGACAACAACATGATGCAGATCGTCGTTGGCCTGGCGGGTATGCTGGCCAGCATCTTCATCGGCTATATCTATGCCAAGGAGATCTGGATCGCCGGCTGGCAAATCTGGACCTGGGCCCTGACCGTGCTCATCGTCACCGCCGTGCTGCTTTCCTGGCCCGAACGGCCGCTCCCCCGCCTCTCCGCCTCCGTGCTCCTGCGCACCTACTGGCCCCTGCTGCTGCTCGGCCTGGCCGGCTTCCTGCTGCGCGCCCTGTGGCTGGAAACCATCCCCGGCGGCCTGCACGTGGATGAAATGGCCTTCGGCGATTTCGCCATGCGCCACGTCTACCCGCCCGACAACCCCGGCACCATCAGCCCCTTTCGCACCGGCTGGGTCTCGCAGCCCTCCTTCAACAGCTACATCCTGCGTCTCAGCTTCCTGCTCGGCGGCTGGAACATCACCGCCCTGCGCATCAGCAGCGCCGTCGCCGGGACGCTGGCCATCTTCGCCACCTACGCCGTCGTCGCCGTGTTCCAGGACCGCAAGGCGGCGCTGATGGCCGCGGCCGTGCTCGCGACCTACCATTACCACATCCAATACTCGCGCCTGGCGCTCAACAACATCTGGGATACCGTCTGGGTGCCGCTGATGCTGGCCGCCTTCGCCTGGGGCTGGCGGAAGAAGTGGAGCGGCGGCGCCGTGATCGCCGGGCTGGCGGGCGGCTTCTCGCAGTATTTCTACGCCGGCGGCCGAATCGGCCTGCTGCTGCTGCCCCTCGTCGCGCTTGCCCTCTATCTAAAGGATAAGGACCGCCGCCGCCTGCTGGTACACGGCGGCAAGCTGCTGGTTGTTTTCGTCACCGTCGCCGCTCCGATCCTGATCTTCGCTATGCGCCAGCCGGATATCTATTTCGACCGCACGCGCATCGTCTTTGGCTGGCAGCCGGAGGTGATCACCGCCGCCATCGGCGAGTACAACTTGCCGGCCTACCTCGCCTACCAGCTCTGGCGCAACTTCGGCGCTTTCACCAGCGTGGTCGACATCACCGGCTTCTACGGGCCAAACGTGCCCTTCCTGATCGGCCTGGCCGCGCCGCTGTTCATCATCGGCTTTTTCTGGGCCATCTGGAAGAAGCTTTACCTGCCGGTGGCCTGGGTCCTGCTTACGGTGCTGCTGGGCGGGATATTGATCAGCGGCGCCCCTTCCAGCAGCCATTTTGTCGTGGTCATCCCGGCCATCTGCTGGCTGGTAATTCTGCCCCTGCATTGGCTGTGGCAAAGGGGCTACCAGACGCTCGCTCTTGCGGCGATCATGGCCATCATGGCCACTGACCTCTACTTCTACTTCTTCATCTACGTCCCCGGCAGCCCGCGCGATCTTTTTAACGCCATGCCCCCGCCGCCGTTTTAGTTTTGGCAGCGGTCAGTGGACAGTAGGCAGGAAGGAAGTGGACAGTAATCAGTGGGCAGGGGACAGTAATCAGTGGGCAGGGAACAGTAATCAGTGGGCAGGGGGCCAGGGACA
>JBJYWX010000242.1:0-4412 GCA_046259695.1 Promineifilaceae bacterium (SeqCode)
GCGGTTAGCTGTTCGACGAAGACCGACGTGCCCGCCTGGCGGGCGATAGTGCTCAGCAGCCGCTCTTCTTCAGGCGTAAAGATCTCGCCGGCGGCGCGCGGGGCGACCAGAAGATCGCCGGCGGCCTTGCCCTGGTAGGCAAGCGGGTAGGCGATCGTCTTTGCCGGGCGCAGGCCGCCGGACGCAGACGCGGCGACGAGCTGCCGTCCACCATCTTCGCCGGCCGTCTCGATGGCCACGTAGGGCAGCTTCAGCGTGGCGGCGATCGTCTCCACGAGCGCCGGTAAAGTCTCGCCAGGCACGGCCGTGTTCTCAAGCTGCCGGCCCAGTTCGGACAAGACAGCCAGGGGATCATCACGCTGGCCGTACATCAGCCGGTTGACCCCCTGCTGCAGTCGCTGGCGAAGCGGGTTGAAGAGCACGGCGATTAACCCCGTGGCCAGGATGGAAAGCAGCAGGCTGCTGCCGGACTGGAAGAGGTTGCCCAGGATGCCGACGACCAGCACGTATAGCAACACCACCAGGGCTGTCAGGCCGCCGAAGACGAGCGTGCGGTTAAGCACCAGGTCCATCTGCCACAGCCGGTCGACCAGCACGGCCACGGCCAGGGAGAGCGGTAGGGCGGCATTGGCTGTAAACATGATCCCCAACGTGATCAGGGCCAGCAGCGATTCGGGGATGCCCAGGGAACCAGGGATGCCGCCGATCCACAGAGCAACCCACAAAAAGAAGAAGATCTGCAAAGCCAGGGCCAGCAGGACCCAGCGTGTCTGCCTTTGTTCCACGGCGTCCGATAGATAGCGGTAGCGGTAGAGCTGACCGCCGCCACCGGCGACCATTACGGTCGTGATCGTGAAAATAAAAGCGGCGTAACCCCAGAAATCGGGCGCCTCCTCAGGACGCAGGAAACGGGCGAACATGTAACTGAGCGGCGGCGCCAGAAGAATGAGAGCGACCAGTGCGCTGCGCCAGCGGCGCGATTCGGGCACAAAAAGACCGTCGGGAAAGATGAAGAGAAATAGGACGCCCATAGCGAGACCCAGGAAAGAAAGCACTTCTATCAACGGGGTGGGGCGCGTGCCCGGGCCAACGCCGAATGGGAAAATCAACAACAGATAGGCCACGTAGAGGGCCATGCCATCATTTTTTTTACGGCGGAAGACAAAGCTGGCCAGCAGCCAGCTAATGGCTAGTGTCCACAGGCCGCCAAAGACGAGCATGCGCGCGAAATCGGCCGGGTCGACGCCGGGTAGAGCGCGCAGGCTCTCCTGCACCAGCCATTCACCCTGCATAGAGCGCACCAGGGCGTCCGTCTCCATAATACGCTGCAGGATCTGCCAGGCCAGCAGGACCAACAGAAGTACCCACAATGCTTGCAGCAGTTTCATCGGCCAAGGCGGGCGTTCCATCGGCGACTCTTCCGTCGTAGCGGAGGTGGCAGTGTTCTCTGTGTTTACGGGCAGCAGATGGTTGGCCCATGCCTGCACGCGGCCGCGTGCAGGCCAGACGAGTAGAACGGCGATGACCAGGGCGAGGGCAGGGATGAACCACTGCGTTTCCACGGGCAAAATGGCTCCTGCCAGGCCGACGCCCAGACCGTAGAACAGCAGGATGGCCGCCGTTAGAGCGCCGTAGGCCAGCGTGCGGTTGACCAGCACGTCAACATCCCACAGACGGTAGCGCAGGACGGCCGCGCCGATGGAAAGCGGCAGGAGGATTGGCAGTAGGGTTTCAATGTGCAGAGAGATAAGAAAGCGCCAGGAGTAGGCCAGTAAATTTGAACTCTGGATGACGCCGCTGAGAACCGGCCCCAGCAGCAGCGCACCCATTCCTAGAAGAACCAGCTTCATCTGCTGGCGCACCACGGGGCCGGCGGCGCGATGAAAGTAGAGCAGGCGGCTGAGCAGCCCGGCGGCGATCGACCCCAACAAAGAGAAGACGAAAAGCCACCAGCCCCATTCTTCGGGTAGGACGGACAAATTATTCCGGGCCTCGAAAGAGTCCCAGGAGGCCGCAAAGGAATGGTTGAAAGCGGCGTAGAAAAAAAAGGCGCTGATTGCCAGGCCGAAGAGGGCGAAGACGACGATCCAGCGTGGGTAAAAGACTCCGTCAGGAAAGAGATAAAAGAGGCCCAGGATGGCGGCGACGATCAGCAGCGGAAAGAGGAAGTGAACGGCCGGAAGACTTTCCTCCAGAAGCGCCGGATAACGAATCACGTCTACGTTTAGAGTGAAGCCGAAAAGGTAGATCATCAGCATCAAGGCGGCCGACGTGAAGAGCACCATCCAATCATCGGATCTGCGCCAGGCCAGGAAGAGAGCCATGCCCACAAAGACCAGGGCGGCGATCAGGCGCAGGGCGGCGACATAAGCAACGAAGGCGCCCGTGCTGGGGAAAAGTGTTCGCGCGGCCAAGAGCGCCTCGCCGACCATCCACTCCTGGCGCGTGTCCTCGAGCAGGTGGGGCAGGTTGGCAGCGACGATGCTCAGAACAAGCAGCAGGACGGCCGTCCAGGCGATGCGCACGATCCACAAAGAACGGCCGTGCAGTCTGGTAGATCGCGTGGTGGATTCATATTGCAGAGCTGCGTCCATCATCATATTATAACTTAAAGAAAAAAATACCTCTATTTTTTCCTTCTTTTTCGTACTTTCTCCCGGCCTGATAGATGATTGCGGCAGTCAGGAAACAGCAGGCCACAAGGGTTGCATGCCAAATTTCCCATCCGCGTTCTATCTCATAGCATAGTCCCGGTTGTATCTGTGCTGGTTTCATACAAAACTGGTCAGCCGGTTAGCTTTTCGACTGCCGCTCCGGCTGGCACAAGGCCATTAAGAAGCCGACGACGACGAACGCGCCGATGATGTGCATTATCACCAGGCTATACTTGCTGGACACGGGCACCGGCGGAGTAGGTATCTTCAGCGGAAGTAGTATCGATATGAGCAGGACAGCCGCCGAGATGGCCAGGTAGGTCTTTGCAGGGTGTCGGCTGAAGCGGGCCACGAACCAGAAAACAATGACTGCGCCAGCGCCAAAAATGAAGCTAAAGAGCACGACTTCTGTCACCGGCAGCTGCGTCACGATCGGGGGTGGGAACTGCTCGGGGAAGACCATCGTGATCTGTAGAGCCCAGGTTACAAAATAGTAAAAGAGCACATTAGCCAGGGCCGCTAAGGCAACGGCCAGCGGCCCAACCCATACCAGTCTTCCTGACAAACCGGCTGTGTCCAGAAGCTGCGCTTCAGATTTGTGAACGGTGGGTGCTGTCATTTTAAAACGCCTCCATAGCGGCATTTTCCGGGAAACCTCGAGTTTCCCGGAAAATGAGAATCAGGCAGCGACGGCCGTCTGCTTGCTGCCCAGCAGCCAGACCATAGCAAGGGCTGTAATGGACCCGCAGATCAGGCCCATCCCGCCCAAGGCGATCCATTCCCGTCCTTCGCCGCCCAAGGCAAAGCCGACAGAGAAAGCGAAGATGAAGGCGATGGTCGTGATCATAGGCCAGACGTTCGTCGCTACTCCCGCCTGCCGCAGAGCAAGCAACTGCCCGATGCCGAGCGGCAGCCCGACGGTGAGGCCCATCATAACGCCGGCAAGGCTTTCCGGTACCGTTTCCACGTTAGAAAATGTGGCTACGAGTCCAAAACCCAGCGCGCCGCCAATGCCTCCGGCCGCAGCGCTGAAGCCAATCCATTTCCTGGCCTCCACGCCCTGGCCTGCCAGGAGCAGTCCCGTGCCTACGCTGGCGCCCAGGGCGATAAGCGACCCGAACAGCGACCCGGCTGTGATCCAGGCCGCCGTTTCTCCGGCAAAACCCATCATAAACTCGCCAATTGACCACATCGTGAGAAAGGCGACCATGCCCAGGAGGGCCACACCAACGGCGCAGGCGATAAAGTATTGAAAACCAAAGGACCAATCATACTGTTTTTCGTTCATCTAAGACCTCCAAAGGGTTGATTTGATGTCTTCAGCTTAGCGCGCCCGGCGTCCCGCTGTCATGGGTCGGCCGTCCCGATCCGGCCGGGAAATCACGGGCACAACGATTCCTGCCCTGGGGCGCAGTGCGCGGTCAGGCCGCCGGCCATCGTCATCCATACATTCATCTCTGGGATACTTTTCGGGTTTATGGTCAGCGGATTATCGGAAAGGATGATCAGATCGGCATAATAACCGGGGGCCAGACGGCCGACTTCCTCGTCGCGAAACAAAGCATAGGCGGCGCCCGTCGTCATCATATGCAGCGCCTCTACGGCCGTGATTGTATGCTGCTTTTGCCAGGATGGAGCTTCGCAAAGTCGGCCGTCTTCGCCCACCTCATTGCGCGTGACCAGGCTGTAAAGATCGTCCAACAGCCGTACACGGCCGAAGAAAGGATCGTCACTGTGCCAGGCCACTGGCAAACCTGG
>JBJYWX010000243.1:0-14865 GCA_046259695.1 Promineifilaceae bacterium (SeqCode)
GTTCGGTACTTTTGACGATCTCTTGGAATTGGCTGAGCCGCCAATGCGGCCGATCATGAAGCGGCTGCGAGAGATCATCCTGGCGGTTGACCCGCAGGCTGTTGAGGTAGTGCGCCTGGGCGACCGGGCGGCTTCCTACGGCGTTGGACCCAAGAAGATGAGCGAGGGATACGCTTATATCATGCCCCACAAGAACTGGGTCAATCTTGGTTTCTACTACGGCGCCGCCCTGCCTGATCCGGCAGGGCTCCTTGAAGGCACCGGCAGGAATCTGCGCCACGCCAAGACGCACTCTGTAACAGATGCCGAACGGCCACAGGTGCGAGCGCTGATCGAAGCGGCGCTGGCCGAACGGCAAAAGGCGCTAGGATTCTAGATAGGATTCCAGTTCGTCCACGCCGCCAATCTGCGGGCAGCCGTCGACGCTGGTAACAGTAGAGAACTCCCCCGTGATGCCGATGAATGGCACGCCTGCGGCTTCGGCCATCTGGTAATCTTCGCGGGCATCACCAACATAGAGTGCCTCTTGCGGCGCCAGGTCCATCCGCTGCAAGGCGATCTGCAGTCCCTGGGGATCCGGTTTGGGCTGTGTGATGTCGTCAGCGGTTACAATCACTTCGAAGGCATCGCCAATACCGGCCGCGGCCAGATCGCGCCGCACGCGGGCGCCGGAGCCAGCGGTTACCAGACCAAGCCGGTAAGAGGCGCTCAGGCGTTCCAGCAAAGATGGTACACCAGGAAACAGCGCCTGTTCGTGCCGCGCTACTTCGGCCAGCCACAGCCGATCCGCTTCCGCGAATTGCTCTTCGGAAATACCCAGCGCCTCATACATAGCAAACCAATTCGGCGTATAGATTTCCTTGTAGAGCTCCGGCGTCATCTCGATCCCGAAATGGTCCAGCATCACTTCATAACCCTGATAGTGCGCTGGAAAGGAATCCAGCAGTGTGCCGTCAAAATCAAATAGAATCGCCAGGAAATGTTTGGTCATTCCACCTGCTCTGGGCAGAACCGGGGCGCAGGCGACTTTTATTGCCTGCGCCAAGTCTCACAATTGTCTTACGAATCCCTAAAGGAGATCGGAGACCGTATCTCGTTCATTGCGCAGTTCCTCGAGCGTGGCCTGCAGCTTTTCTTGGGCGAAGGCGCTCAATGACAAATCCGGGACGATGCTGTGGTTACCATTCCCATCGCTGACCTGGGGGAAAGAGAAGATCAAACCCTCATCGATACCATAGCTCCCGTCGGACGCGATCGCCGCGGAGAACCAGTTACCTTCCTCAGTCTCGTACAAGAAGCTGCACATATGGTCGATAATCGCGTTAGCGGCGGACATGGCTGACGACTTACCGCGCGCCTGGATGATAGCCGCGCCGCGCTTCTGAACGGTCGTGATAAAGTCGCCACGCAGCCAGTCATGATCGCTGATTACATCGAAGGCAGGGCGGCCGTCGATCCGGGCGTTCTCGGCGTCCGGGTATTGGGTGCTGCTGTGGTTACCCCAAATAGTGACATTGGAAACGTGATTGACCGTCACGCCCGCTTTTGCGGCCAGCTGCGCATAGGCGCGGTTCTGGTCGAGGCGGGTCAAAGCGCTGAATCGCTCGCGTGGTATGTCGGGAGCATTATTCATTGCAATCAGGCAGTTGGTATTGGCCGGGTTGCCGATTACTGAAACCCGGACATCATCGGCGGCATGAGCGTTGATCGCTTTGCCCTGTCCGACAAAAATCGGGCCATTCTCGCGGATCAGATCGCCGCGTTCCATCCCCTTGCCGCGCGGCTTGGCGCCAACCATTAATACCCAGTTCGCACCGTCAAAGGCGACATTGGCATCATCGGTCACGACCGTATTGCCGAGCAGCGGAAAGGCACAGTCATTCAGTTCCATTACCACGCCCTCAAGTGCCTCTAATGCGGGGGTGATCTCCAGAAGCTGCAGGTCAACGATGGTATCTGGGCCAAATGCTCTACCGCCAGCGAGGCACGGCAGTAAAGCGTATCCGATCTGGCCGGCCGCGCCGGTGACAGCAACTTTCACTCGCTTGGTCATGGGAAATACTCCTTATACAGTGGTTTGTGGACCCAGGTAAAGCGCTCCAGCCGGCAGAAATTGTCTGGGTACGCGGTCCCGGGTTATAACAACTAAATTGGTAACGTTAGATCCAGGTGGGAACAACTTTATTATCTGCCATTTAGGGCCAAAGCGCTAACACCCTTTAAGTTCGCGTTGGCGGCGGATCTCATAGAGCAATACAGCCGTGGATACCGAGAGATTCAGGCTGTCCACAACGCCCGCCATTGGTATTCGCACCTGTTCGTTCACCGCCTCCAGCCAGGTTTCGTCCAGGCCTACTGCTTCACTGCCCATCACAACAGCCAGCGGCCGATCATAAGGTACGGCCGTATACGGTTTTATAGCGTCTGGAGAAGTCGCCACCGTGGTAATATCGTGCTCGCGCAGCCACTCGAGCGCTTCCTGCCGCCTGGTACTTACTACGGGGACACTAAAAACCGCCCCTAGGCTGGCGCGGATAGTATTGGGGTTGTGCAGATCGGTGCCTTGGGCGTCGCTGCCGGTGAGCAAAAGGCCGCTGATTCCGGCCGCATCGGCCGTGCGCAAAATGGCGCCGAGGTTACCCGGTTTCTCCACCCCATCAATAACCACCAGAAGCGGGCATTCCCCTAACCCCAGATCGTCTAGCGTCCGCGCCAAATAGGGAATCAGCAGTAGGACGCCGCCACTGCCGGAGCGGTACACCATCTTATCGTACACGGCCGGCGATACATCGAAAAGCTGCGTGCGCCGTTCCTGGGCAAGCGCCAGGAGCTGCGCGTACCAGGGCGCGTCCAGATGAGCGTAGGTGGGACAGACAAACGCTTGCAGCGGTACAACACCGCCCGCCAGCGCGCGCGCCACCTCACGCTCACCTTCTACGACCGTCTGCCGGAAGTCGTCACGCTGGCGGCGGTTACGCAGGCGCACAATATGCTTTACGCGTGGATTTTGCAGGCTGGTAAGCGACTCTGTCACGGTCATAACCGCCTTATAGCAGCGAAAGTTTCCGGTCGTAAACAACAAAAAAGGACCAACCTGAAACAGGTTGGTCCCGCTGTATTACTACGGTGTGGGCACTTGCTCGCCGAGCCGCTGCAGCAAAATGGCCAGCCGCTCGTTATTTACGCCATCGACCCCTAACGGGCGCTCGACACGATCGTGACAATCAGAGCCGCCCGTCTGAATCAAACCGTGCTTTTCCGCCCAGCCAGCGACCAATTCGCGGTGTTCCTGAACGTGCCCGGGATAGAAGACCTCAAGCCCATCAAGTCCCAGTAAGTCCTCATCAAGAAATTCAGGCATCAACGTTTCCACCACTTCAACCGGCGGCAGCACCTCGCGATAGAGGCTCTCGCCCGGATAGGAACCGGCCGCGGGGTGGGCGAATACGCGCACCAGCTGCGGGTAGCGCTGTAGCAAGGGCGTAAGCTGCGCGGGATCGATGCCAGATGGCACATACGACACGCTGTCATTACCGATCAGCATGTTGACTTGTTCTTTGTCCAGCCCATGGTTATCTTTGAGCGCGCCGGCGAAATGCCGCCGGGTAACGTTTGGTGACAGCGCCTCGATTTCTTCGACCGTTAGATCCCTCTCCAATAGCGGCGTCTTGCCCTCGGGGCCAAATTCTTCGTTGATCGCCTGTACGCGAGCACGAACCAGGCCGCTACCGCGCCCCTGGCTGAAAACCTCAGTCGCCATCTGGCGAAAATCGGGATCTTCCAGCAGTTCACGGGGGATATAAAGCAGGTAATGCAGCGTGCCGACAAAATACGGGCGCCGGAAGCGCAGGGAGACCTCCACCCCAGGTATAACCAGGATGCCCGCCTTGTCCCCGGCGGCTAATGCTTCGTCCAGGCCAGCTAGTGTATCGTGATCGGTAACCCCAACAGCCGTCAGGCCGAGATCCTTTGCCAGGCTGACCAGCTCAGTAGGGGTGTACTCCCCATCAGAAGCCACAGTATGGTTATGTAAATCAGCAACAAAAGGTAATGTCATGGTAATCCTATCTCTGCGAATTATTGATCCCGCCAACCTTAGCTGATTAAAATGTCGATCAAACTTACAATCTCGAATTCTATGATTACATTTATGCGGGGTTATTTACAACCTCTTGTGGAAACCGCACCCTGCCCATTACTGAAACGTCATAGCCGGGCAGGGCTGCCACCGCTTCCTGGAACCCTTGGTGATGGAGCATATCGAGCAATGGGCGCAGCAGCGCACCTTCGTAGAAGTCGCGCGGTATAACCAGCTCATACTGCTCATGCGCCAAAGGCACAAAATCCAGATTGAGTGCTTCAGCAGCGGCGCGAATGCCCAACCCGGCATTGGCTGCACCCGAGGCAACTGCTGCGGCAACAGCCAGGTGCGTATATTCCTCGCGCTCGTAACCGTCAATCAATGCCGGGTCTATGCCCAGCCGCTCCAATTCAAAGTCGAGAAGCAAACGCGTGCCTGCCCCGCGCTGGCGATTAACGAAGCGCAGGTCAGGATGGCCGATATCCTGCCATGCGACCAGATCGAACGGATTCCCTCGCGGAACGATAAAACCCTGTTCACGGCCGACCAGCGTCACGATCGCTACATCCATGTCGGGCAAATAGCGCGCCACATAGCTGTCGTTATAACGGCCGGTTTCCATATCCAGGAGATGGGAGCCGGCAAGGTGTGCCTCGCCGCGGCGCAGCGACAGCAGTCCGCCCAAGCTGCCTACATTGGCTGACATGAGCCGCAAATTGCCGGGGCCCTCGGCCAGATGCTGCGCCAGCAGGTCGAGACTCAGGTCGTGGCTGCCAATAGCCACGATCGTGTGTTCGATCTCGCGCAGCGTGCGGTATAAGTGGACATCGGCTGTATCGCCCGCGTCCAGACCTTCACTGAAACGCGGTATGCGCAAGATGCCATCAGCGCGAACCAGCGACGTAATGACGCCCGCGCCACGGCTGATGGGTGTGATCATGATCTTGTCATTTACCTTACCGACCGAAACGCGTACGTAGTCGTCATCCCCGGTGTGCGAGACGATCTTACGAGTCAGCATGCCGCTAAGCGTGGCCGGTTCTGCCGGCTGCTGGCCCTGCCAGCGCGCCAGCAATGGCTCTATAAATATCTCTCCTGTCAACGCGGCACTGACGGGATAACCCGGCACGCCAATAACCGGCACTATAGGCGCAGGGTAGTCAGCTCTCTGCTCGTTGTCCTTTGGGCAGCTTACCATGCCCATAATGACCGGGTGACCGGGTCGCACCGCCACGCCATGCACCAGCAGCTGGCCCAGCTCGGAGACGACATGGGCCGTGTAATCTTCGCTGCCGGCCGAAGAGCCCGCGTTGACAAGCACCAGGTCGTTGTCACATACGGCCGACTCTACAGCTTTTTTAATAGCCCCAAGATCGTCAGGGATGATAGGCCAGCGCCGCGCGATGCCGCCCCACTCTTCGATCTGGGCGGCAAGCACCAGGCTATTATATTCAATGATCTTACCCGCACCGACGGCGCGAGCCTGGCCATCTTGAATGCGAGGCACATCCTCCAGAGCCACCAGCTCGGAGCCCGTGGGGATTATCGCCACGCGCGGGCGGCGATACACACGTACACTGCTGTGACCCGATCCCGCCAACGCGCCCAGATCAACGGGTCGCAAACGATGATTGGCAGGCAGCACCAGTTCGCTGGCCACCATATCTTCACCCATTGGACGTACATGATGCCAAGGCGGGACAGCAGCGCGAATTTCAATGCCAGGTTCGCCGCCGGGCAGGGTTATAGGGGGAGCATGTTCAATCATGATTACCGCGTTCGCCCAGGCCGGCAGTGAATGCCCGGTATTTACCGCCCGTGCCGGGCGCAGCGCCGCCGCTGCCTGCTCGTCATCTTCAACAACCTGCAGCTGCAGGGGCGAGGTCTCCATAGCGCCCGCCGTATCCGCTGCCCGAACGGCATAGCCATCCATGGCGCTGGCATGGTAATGGGGCGACGAAATACGGGCGAAAACAGCCTCGGCGGTGATTCGACCGTTCGCCTCAGAAAGAGCAACTTCCTCGGCTGGCAGTGGCCCGTGTAGGCCCGCTTCACTTAGCGCCCTGAGCAAAACGTCTTGCGCCTGATCCAATGGAATATCTTCGAGATAGATGTTTCGTTTCATAGCTTAGTCAGCAGCCAATCAATAACTTCTTCCCCCGTATCGTACATGCCTCCTACGCCCGTCGCAACTCAATCACCGATGGTATAATCGTTGGGGGCTGGCCCCTATTGAGCATCCGTAAAACGAGGAAGAATAACAATGGCCAATAATCCGCGGTGGTGGCAGGCGGGCATCGTTTACCAGATTTACCCGCGATCGTATCAGGACAGCAATGATGACGGCGTGGGTGATTTGCCAGGTATCACCCAACGCCTGACATACCTGGAGGACTTGGGTATCGATGCCATCTGGCTGTCTCCTATTTATCCTTCGCCAATGGCCGATTTCGGTTACGATGTGGCGGATTACACGGCCATCCACCCGCTTTTCGGCACGATGGCCGATTTTGACACCTTGCTCAGAGAAGCACACGCGCGCGGCCTTAAGATCATCCTCGACCTGGTTCCTAACCATACCTCTAGTGAGCACGCCTGGTTCCAGGAAAGCCGCAGCAGCCGAGACAACCCCAAACGAAATTGGTACATCTGGCGGGACCCTGCCCCAGGCGGCGGTCCTCCGAACAACTGGCTCAGCTTCTTTGGCGGTCCGGCCTGGACCTTTGATGAACATACCGGACAGTATTATCTGCATCAGTTTGTCAAAGAGCAGCCAGAACTCAACTATCGCCACCCGGATGTACTGCCTGCCATGCTGGATCAAATGCGCTTTTGGCTGGACAAAGGCGTGGATGGTTTTCGAGTTGACGTTATCTGGCTCATGCTAAAAGACGAAGAACTGCGCGATGAACCTGTCAATCCCGATTGGAACGGGATTAATCCACACGCGAGCCTGCAGCATATTCATTGTCAGAATCTGCCGGGCGTGCACGATCTGATTCGCGAAATGCGCGCTGTAATCGATGCGTACGACGAGCGCGTCATGATTGGTGAAATCTACCTGCCGAACGAAGACCTGGTGACTTACTATGGGCAGGCGAATGATGAGTGCCATATGCCCTACAATTTCCAACTCATCCATTTGCCCTGGCGGGCGGATGTAATACGCGAGGCAGTCGACGCTTTTGAGGCGGTGCTGCCGGAAGGCGCCTGGCCCAACTGGGTGCTCGGCAATCACGACCAGAGACGGTTGGCGACTCGGATCGGCCGCGAACAAACCCCCGTGGCGGCGATCCTGCTGATGACCCTGCGCGGCACGCCCACGGTTTACTATGGCGAAGAAATCGGCATGGAAAATGTGCCCATTCCGCATGAAAAGATCCAGGATCCGCCGGCCGTGCTGCAGCCGGAGATCGCTGATATCGTCGGCCGTGATCCCGAAAGGACGCCGATGCAGTGGGACGACTCGCCCAACGCCGGTTTTACAGTACCTGCGGCCGAACCCTGGCTGCCGGTTGCGAGCAATTATCGTGAGGTCAATGTCGCCGCCGAGCAGGAAGATCCGTTTTCACTACTTAATCTATATCGGCTCCTGATCCATCTCAGACGCGCCGAACCCGCGCTGCACGCAGGCGGCTATGCCGCAGTCGAAAGCGGCATCCCGAACGTTTACTGCTATCTTCGGCGCCACGCAGAAGGAGATGACTTTCTCATTGTCTTAAACTTTGGCGACGAAGCGCACATGCTTGACCTGCAGCAGATCGGAGGCGCGGCTACTATCGCCATTGCCAGCAAGATGGATCGTGCCGGGCGCATTGAGCTGCAGTCGTTCAATGTAACGCCGCATGAAGGATTGGTGCTGCGCCTGAGGAAATGAGGACGGCGCTCCGCAGCATCGTCGTTATTTGTGGTACGGTTCGGAGCGCAAAATGGTGAAGGCACGGTAGAGTTGTTCCAGCAGAACAACGCGCGCCATTTCGTGCGGGAAGGTCAGGCTCGAAAGCGCCATCTGCTCATCAGCGGCAGCTTCAACGCCGGGATCAAAGCCCAATGGGCCGCCAATAAGGAAAGCGAGCCGGCCGTACAATTCAATTTCGCGCAGCAGATAAGCAGAGAATTGTTCGCTGGTAAATTGGCGACCAGCCGGCGTTAAGAGAATGAGGCGCTGAGCGCCCTCCGTCGCCGCCAGGAGCGCCTCGCCCTCCCGCTGCATGGCCACGGCATCGGGAAATCCGCGGCCTACGGAGTCTTTCACTTCCGCCAGGGAAATGTTTGTATAGTGCTGGAGACGTTTCAAATAGTCGCCCTGCGCTACTTTCCAGGGCGACTTCTTCAGGCGGCCGACGGCGGCGACTACGATCTGCCCCATTTTGCCGTTGCTCACAAATGCCTTCTCCCACAGGAGCGTTTTGAATGGAAATTCACTACTTAGTTCAGCTTGCCCAGGACGGCGTTACGCGCCCATTCAGCTGGCAAATAGCTTAGATTCTGCGCCAGGGCGCGATTGAAGTAACCGAGCGCCTGGTAGTAATCGCCGAGGTGCTCAAATACGCGTCCCAAATTGGTGTAAGCAAATTCCGGCGTGGCATAGCGCGGTGCTTTAGTGGCTTCTTCAAGCCAGGGAACCGCCTCTTCCCAACGATCTAGTTCGATCAAATAAGCACCCATATCGTTGTAGGCATTGCCCAAGCCAGGATCGAGCTCAATTGCCCGGCGGCACATAGCCATGGCGTCGTCGTAAAGATCGATCATGCTGTAGACCCAGCCGAGCAAGGTGCAGGTTTCGGCGGTTGCGTAAATATCAATTGATTGCTTGTAGCAAATAATAGCGTCAGCCAGCCGTCCTGCCATCTGGTGTTCATATCCCTCCTGGCGCAAATCGGCCGCGGCGCGTTCGCTGCTTTCCTGTTGGCTCATCGTCTCTTAGACTTCACGCGACCAGCGCGACAAAAGAGAGGGCAGTTCAAGCAGGCGCTCTATTGTCGCATCGGGCTGCACACCGTCCGGCGAAGCGAACCGGCCCGAAGAACGAAAATAGATTGTTCTTAAGCCGGCCGCTTTACCGCCAACAATATCATGTTCAGGTGAATCACCGACAAACACTGCCCGATCTGGGGGTACTTGTAAGCGGTGTAGCAGATGCAAATAAGGCACGGCAGACGGTTTCCACTTGTTTTCGTCCGCCGAGAAAAGCATGGCATCGAAGTAGCTGTCGAGGCCGAAGCGGTGCAAGTCGTCGACGTGAGCCGTGCCCTCGAACATGGTATTTGAAAGAAGCGCCAGCTTATACCCCTGCTCTTTAAGCGTGCGCACAGTGGAAAGTGCGCCGTCGATTAAAACGGCCTGGCTGCAAACCGCCTGCTCGTAGGCGCGGGAGGCGCTCTCCAGCCACCCCTGAGCCAGACCGTTGACGCCCTGCTGGCCAAGTAATTCACGTAAAAAAGCGGCAAGACGCAGGTTCTGCCTGCCAGCGGTCGCGTCCTCCCAGCGACCGGGCAAGGTAACGAAAGCCGCGTCGCGAAACTGCGCGAATGGCGGTAAAGCCACACCATGGTTCTGCAGCGCCGCATAGGCAGCTTGCAGGCCGGGCGTCTCTAGCTCCGGCCAAACAGCATACGGACCAGCATATTCAATTAACGTGCCGCCGAGATCAAAAATGACTGCCTCTATCTCTTTTTTCACCATCACTCTTGTTCGACCAGCTTGGCTACCGTTACGCCGGCGCCACCCTCGCCATCTTTGCCTTCTTCCCAGGAGCGCACATGGTTGCTGGCCGACAACATGTCGCGCACCGCTTCGCGCAGCTTACCTGTGCCCTTACCGTGGATTATCCGGACCCAGGGCAACTGGGCTAGAAAGGCGGAATCGAGATAATGATCTAGTTCGTCCAGACCCTCTTCAACACGGCGACCGCGAATGTCGAGTTCCATGCCGGGCGAAGAAATGCCGGATGTCGTGAACGCGCCGGGTATTTGTTCGTCTTCGACAGGGCGGCCCTTGAACTGCAAGTCTTCATAAGGTGCGCGCATCTGCATACGGCCGATGGCCACCAATGCCTCGCGCTTTCCCATTTCCACGATCTCGCCTTGCGTATCAAGTGAAGTAACCATGACGGTGTCGCCCACTTGCAGCGCCCGGCGCGTCTGCTGCGCCTTTTTCTTTTTCTGCCCACCGTCGATCACCTGTACATGAGGCACGATCGGCGCCACCTGTCCTGCTTCGACCTCTTCGAGATCCTTACTGACCTTCTTCAGCGCATTCAAGGATGCCGCATCGCGGATGCCGCGCCGCGCCCGGCGCAGTTCGTCGCGCACTTCTTCCAAATCGATTTCCGCCTGTTCGCGCGCGCGCTGTAAGATACGTTCACGTTCTGCT
This sequence comes from Promineifilaceae bacterium (SeqCode), assembly GCA_046259695.1. Taxonomy (GTDB): domain Bacteria; phylum Chloroflexota; class Anaerolineae; order Promineifilales; family Promineifilaceae; genus JAACFF01. The sequence continues at coordinate 10,457 of JBJYWX010000243.1, forward strand.
TCGATCTCTTCGAGTCGTTTCTGCAGGCGGTCGCGCGTCATTTCAGCATCGTTCAGCGCCAGACGCGTGCCCGCCTGCTCGCTTTCCATCTTTTCGCGCAGGGCGTAAATCGAATCGAGCATATCTTCCGCCTCGTGGCTGTCAGCGCCGATCAGGCGCAGAGCATCATCGAGCACGGTCTCATCAAGTCCCAGGCGGCGAGCGATCGCAAAAGCATTAGAACGGCCAGGCAGGCCGATAGTCATCTCGAAGGTAGGCGACAGCGTTTCCAGGTCGAAAAGCAAGGAAGCGTTAGTAGCGCCGGTAACCTGGCTGGCATAGACCTTCAATTCGGGATAATGGGTAGCAACGAATGTGGTCGCCCCCTTATCACGCAGATAACTGACAATTGCCTGGGCCAATGCCGCGCCTTCGGCAGGATCTGTTCCAGAGCCTAATTCATCCAGCAATACCAGCGACCGGTCATCAACCTGGCGCAAAATGCGTACGATGTTGGTCATATGGGCAGAGAAGGTAGAAAGGCTTTGTTCGATAGACTGCTCATCGCCGATATCGGCAAAGACATCGTCAAAGACGGTTAATCTGGCTTCCTTTGCGGGCAAATGCAGCCCAGACTGCGCCATCAACACCATGAGGCCCAGCGTTTTTAAGCTGACCGTCTTGCCGCCTGTATTCGGCCCTGTAATGAGTACGGTAAAGATGTCATCTCCCAAGGTAAGGTCGGTGGGCACAACCGACTGGGGATCAAGGAGCGGGTGGCGGGCCGCCTTGATCCAGATCGTTGAGCCCGGATGAGGATTGGGCGGCGGGGGCGTCCACTTGGCACGTTCGTTAGCATGTTTGGGTGGCCGCGGCTGCGCAAACGATCGCCAGGGCACAAACTCCGGCTCAATTGCGGCCGTCGCCCACGCATAATTCGCCTTGGCAAAGATAAGATCGAGCTCGGCCATGCGCTCTACAACACGCTTGATCGACGCGCCTTGCTCACCAATGAGATTGGACAGCTCGCGCAGGATACGCGTCACTTCATCCTGCTCCTGCAGCTGCAGTTCACGATACTCGTTATTGAGCTCCACGGTATTCATGGGTTCCACCCAGAGGGTAGCCCCGCTGCCGCTGTGGTCGTGTACGATTCCTTTGAGGCGCCCCTTCGCGTCAGAGCGCAGCGGCACTACGTAACGTCCACCGCGCATGGTAATAATGGGCTCCTGCAAGTACTGGCCCATGCTGCTGTTTAGCAAGCGCTGCAGCTTATCTTGAATGCGGCTGTAGGCAACCTGCTGTTCCTGCCTGATCTTAGCAAGTTTGGAACTTGCGCTGTCCAATACATCACCCCGCTCATCGATCGTGCGGCTGATAGCTGAAACAATACCTGGGCATTCCTCTATGAGCGCAGCGATTTCGGCTAGATGCGGCGCCTCCTCCTCCAGCTTGAGCAGGTGGCGGCGCAAATCGCGCGCAGCAACAATGGTCGACTGCACAGCCTGCAAATCTTCGGCGCGTAAAACAAAGCCACGCTCGGCATTGTCCGCCGCCTGGCGCACATCGCGCGCGCCGCCGATAGTGAGGCTGGTATGGACTTGTAAAACGGCGACCGCCTCGCGCGTTTCGGCCTGCCAGCGGCGGGCGCGATCCAGGTCAGAAGTGGGCAAGAGGCTGCGCGCCAATTCCTGGCCGGCACTGAAGCTGCAATAGCCGGCCAGAACTTCTTTGACCTTGGGAAATTCCAATGTTCGTAATGATTTTTCGTCCATATCTTCGACGCCATAAGGGACAGCTTGGGCATGTCCGCCGGGCGAAATCATAGTATAGCGGAAATTAAGTCTGCTGTAGAGGGGCGCTCGCCTCACTTGGATGGCCCATTCATTTGCGCTACAATGCCACGATACCCTGCATTAGGGGAGAGCGCTCGCTATGAGCAATATTGGCCAGCCTGCCATTAGTTTCAAAAACGTCAGCAAACGCTTCACTTACTCCCGCGAACAGCCACAGTCGATCCAGGAAACAATGATTTCCTTGTTAGGACGGGGGCAACGCTATCCTAAGAAAGAACTGTGGGCGCTGCGGGACTTGAGCTTTGACCTGTATCAGGGTCAATCCTTGGGGATCGTCGGCCGTAATGGCAGCGGCAAGAGTACCGTGTTGAAACTGGTCGCCCGTATCATGCGACCTACAGAAGGGCAGGTAACGGTCAACGGCCGTGTTAGCGCCCTTCTCGAACTTGGCGCAGGCTTCCATCCCGATCTGACCGGTCGCGAAAACATTGCCCTCAATGCCTCGGTACTGGGGCTCTCTGAACAGGAACTTGGACGTAATTTTGAGGCTATCGTCGAGTTTTCGGAACTTGGCGAATTCATCGACATGCCGGTGAAACATTACTCCTCAGGCATGTATATGCGCCTGGGCTTCAGCGTGGCTATTCATGTTGATCCTGACATCCTGATTATCGACGAAATTTTGGCCGTTGGCGATCAGGAGTTTCAAACCAAATGCATCGACCGCATTCACGAGCTGCACCAAAATGGCGTATCAATCATTCTTATCAGTCACAATTTGAATGTGGTGCGGCGCATGTGCTCGCAGGTTATCTGGCTCGAAAATGGCCAGATGCGTGCCAGCGGCCCCACCGAAGATGTGGCTACGCAATATAGATACCAGTCTGACACGACCGTTAGCCGCAGGTTGATGCAAGACAAAGAAACCCAGTCATTCAACCGTTGGGGCAGCGGCGAAATCGAAATAGAAGGCGTCCGCTTTCTCGATACTAATGGCGAAGAACGCAGCCATTTCCAGACTGGGGAAGAAATGATCGTGGAAATGGCTTACGTCGCCCATGAACCTGTTCCAAAACCAGAATTTGGACTGGCGATATTTCACCAGAACGGAACACAGGTCAATGGCCCAAACAGCCAGCTTGGCGGCTTGGAGACCGGTATCGTTGCCGATGCCGGCAAGGTACGATACCGCATTCGCCAACTTCCTCTGCTGCCGGGACGCTATCAGGTGACAGCGGCCATCCACAATACGCAAGTTACGCACGCATATGACTTTCACGAAAAAGCGTACCCCTTTCGTGTCATTGCCGGCGGCACGAAAGAGACAGATGGCCTTGTTGCCTTTGCCGCAGAGTGGTCCTGGGAGAAAGACGGAGGGGAATCATCATGGGAAGCAAAATAGCGTCGTTTGATCTACAATGATCGTAAGGTAGAATGGCGCTGGCGCCAGCGGTGCAGAGGCAGATCAGAGATCTCGGGTGAGCCGGCGCCAAAACGATCCGATAGGGGTGAACTATGATAAGAATGAAGGCGCGCAGCGTTGCGCTTGCGCTGGGAATGACAGCAGTAGCTCTGGCAATCGTGCTTGGCAGCCAGCCATTGTTAGGACAAACCGAAGCCAAAGAAGCGCAAGCACGCCTTGAGGAAACGGCCGGCAGCGTGGCAGCAGTCGCCAATTGTCGCTACGGCACAACACCTACCGAGGAATTGCAGACATCTATCGTCAGCGATATGGGTGCCGGGTGGTATCTAAACTTCGGCTTCTATCGTGCGCCAACGGCACCGGCAAACGGCGCTGAATTCGTCCACGTGGTTCGCATTCGCGAAGACGCGACCAAAGTAGTAACTGATCCCGACCAGCAGTGCAATTGTGCGGACGACTATATTTTCCACGGCACCTACAGCTTCATAAGCCCGACGGGCGGCTTAAATCAATATTTTGCCAATTACCTCAAAGCCAATCCAGGTAAAAAATATATCGTCGGCAACGAGGTCGATCGCTTCGGCGCCCAGGACGGCTCACACGCCGAAGTTTATGCCGATGCATACTACGACATATATCACTTTATTAAGAGCAACGATCCTACAGCCCAAGTAGGTATCTCCGGTCTCGTGCAGTTCACCCCACACCGCCGGGCTTACCTTGACGCGGTATGGAATGCTTACATCCAGCGCCATGGCAATTATATGCCGGTCGATTTCTGGACAATGCATATCTACATCCTGCCGGAACTTGAAGCTGATGGCTCACCCTCGAATACATGGGCCAGTGTCGCCTTGGGCATCGACTATTCGAATGGCAAGCGGCACAGCGGCGGCGATCCGGCGCTTTGCGGCGATCCCAACGTCTACTGTATATCTGAACACAATGATCTGAACATTTTCAAAGAGCAGCTCATTTTTGCGGTCTGGGAGGACGGACTGAATGGATGTATCAAGGCTCAACAGCGCGACCTTGACGGATACGGCATCCACCCAAGACTTTCTCTTCGTATCTATTATCAAAGTGATATCATAGTTTGTCGTCTTTTCTCTCGGGAAGACCTTTCCTTTGAAAGGGATTTTGATAAGGTCGTAGGTCACCTTTCTGATTATTTGATTTACGTTTTTGGATTCCTCATCCGGTGTACCGTT
>JBJYWX010000244.1:0-1964 GCA_046259695.1 Promineifilaceae bacterium (SeqCode)
CTGCGATGGATTCTTTTTTAGGGGTAAAGATGTGGTTGTTGTTGGCGGCGGGGACAGCGCCATGGAAGAGGGCCTTTTCCTAACCAGGTTCGCCGACAAGGTGGAAGTGATACATCGCCGCGACGAACTGCGCGCCGGGGCAACCTTGCAGCAGCGGGCATTTGAAAACGAGAAAATGTCCTTTACCTGGGATACCGTAATTGACGAAATCGTGGGCAACGGCTCGGTGAATGGGGTCAAGGTCCAGGATGTGAAGACAGGCGAAGAGCGGCTGGTGAAGACCGATGGCGTGTTTATTTTTATTGGCCATTATCCAAACAGCAGTTTCCTTGCCGGCCAGGTAGCGATGGATGAGCATGGTTACGTCATTACGGACGAGTTAATGCGCACGAACGTGCCTGGCGTATTCGCGGCGGGCGAGATTCAGGACCCGATTTACCGCCAGGTGGCCACGTCGGTCGGTCAGGGCGCGGCGGCGGCCATGCAGCTTGAGCGGTGGTTGTCCAGCCGAGAGTAGGTTTACTCAGCCGCCGGCCTGCGCCGGTACAACCTGATCATGGACTGCAACGAGATCAGAGAAGTTGGTGACCGGTGCGACAGTTTGCAGAAAGGCCAGCAGTGAGGGCGAATTGGCGCGAATTTCGCGCAGCATTGGACCAATTGGATTGCCGCCCTGGGCGCCGCCCGGCTCGGCGGCATAGGCACCGTAGAAGGCGAAGAAGGCTTGATTGATCTTGCGAATGAGATAGCCGTGGTCCCAGAAGAAAAGGCGGCGATCCTCCATATATTGCTCGGCCTCTTCGATCTGTCCCGCGCTGAGCAGTTCCTCGGCCTGGATGCGTGTTTGCGCTAGTTCGGCCTGAAAGTCGAAAACGTCAGCTTCCGGTGTCTCCGACTCTTCCTGGGAAGTTTGCGGAATTTGTTCTGGTTGCAGTTCCGGATAGAAACTCTGGACGACTAAGGGGCCTAACTCCTGCCCAATTATTGAAGCAACCGTCTCGTTAATGATGCGAGACTCGGGATTAAAAGGGTAGCTGATGCCGAGGGGGTGAAGAGTGAGCCAATGGTGGCCCCACTCATGAACGACGACTTCCGCGAGGCGGTTGATATCGGTGGTCTCACGGATCATCGACGGATAGGTACCGATGCCGCCCAACGGCACAACAAGGGCGGAGAGATCAAGTTCATCAAGAACGGCCGATTCAAGAACTTCCTTTTCCGGCGTAGATAGGCCCGTCTGCAGAGAGACTTCATTGATCTTCTCGATGTGGTCACGAGGAGATATCACCAATAAAGAGGGCAAGGGCGAAACGTGCATCAGCACCGGAGGCCATGCCTGTCCCGCCAGGCTGAAGCCCTGTTCAGCCAGGATGAATCCCACCTGCTCCTGGATGATCGCTTCAGCAAGTTCTTGTTTACGCTCCAGTTCCAGGCGAGTCTGTGCCAATTCGTTCTGGATAGGACGGCTTTCGAGCTCGGGGTCGAGCACGTTGGGATCACTGTAGATTTGATTGAGGTGTGATTCCAATGACTGCGCGCGGCGCACCAATTCCAGATAATCGAGAACGATCTCTTTGCGCGTTGCCATATCGAGGTACTGCTGGCTGGATGCGAGAACCGCGCCCCCCTTTTCGAGCAGCGCATCGGTTTCCCAGAGCATATAGTCAAATTCATGTGGGCCAACGATGGCGCGCAGCTGATTGTCTTCACTGGCATAGACCGAGAACTCGGGCGCCAGAAGCAGGAGCAAGACTCCGGCCGTGATCAAGAACCGGCCAGCACGCAGCAGACGTCGCAGAGACATGCCATAATCCTAGACACGAAGGGAACGAGCGGCAACCAGGGCGGGATGGTATTTAGCAGCGCCTCATGGTGACGAGCTCAAGCAGCCGTTTGCCACATGTCCCCGTGACGAGTACTATAATAATAGCGAATTCACTGTCGGCTAATTGAAAAGGAGCAGA
>JBJYWX010000245.1:0-3956 GCA_046259695.1 Promineifilaceae bacterium (SeqCode)
CCTTACCGATCACCGCGCCAATCTTGTCGGGATCAATGTGGATGGTCAGCATACGCGGGGCATAGAGACTCATCTGATCGCGCGGCGCGGAAATAGTTTCCATCATCGAATCCATGATCTTCATCCGGGCAACGCGGGCTTGTTCTAAGGCGTCGGCCATGATTTCTTGGGACAGGCCGGCGATCTTGATGTCCATCTGAATGGCGGTGATACCTTCTGTGGTTCCAGCGACCTTGAAGTCCATGTCGCCCAGGTGATCCTCAAGGCCCTGAATATCAGTCAGTACAGCGTATTTTTCGCCGTCTGAGATAAGGCCCATGGCAACACCAGCAACCGGTCGTTTAATCGGTACGCCGCCATCCATCAGAGCCAGTGTAGAGGCACAAACGCTGGCCTGGCTTGTGCTGCCGTTCGACGATAGCACCTCGGAAACAACACGAATGGTGTAAGGGAATTCGTCCTCGGAAGGTATCATCGGCAGTAAGGCGTTTTCCGCCAGAGCGCCGTGGCCAATCTCGCGCCGTTTGGGTCCGCGCAGGAACCAGGTTTCGCCGGTCGAGAAGGGCGGGAAATTGTAATGATGCATGTAGCGCCGGCTGTCCTCAGGATAAAGTCCTTCCAGCTTTTGCGCTTCGCGCGGTGTTCCCAGGGCGAGAATTGATAGGACCTGGGTTTGCCCGCGGCGGAAAAGTCCGGAGCCGTGGGCCCGCGGACTGAGCCCAACCTCGGAGGAAAGATCGCGAATGGTGGTGTAATCTCGTCCATCCGGCCGGATGCCCTCATAGAGAATGCGATCACGAATGGTCTGCTTCAGCTCGCCGCCGATTACCTCGCGAATCGCCTTGGCGTCGGCCAGTTCGTCTTCTTCCAGGAAACCGTCCACGATTTCCTCGCGCAGGGCGTCAACGGCCTCATTGCGGTCATCACGGCCGGTATTTTCCACCACGATCTGGGACATGCGCTCGCCTATACGCTCGCGCACATGCTCGGCCAGCTCCTCGTCAACGGCGGCCAGCTCGACCTCGCGCTTCTCCTTACCGACGGCCGCGCGCATCTCTTCTTGCACGGCAATAATCGGCTGGATCGCTTCGAAACCGAAGGCCAAAGCGTCCAGTAAGGTCGCTTCATCTACCTCGTTGGCACCAGCCTCAACCATGATGATGGCATCCTTGCTGGCGGCCATGCGCAGATCGAGCGTGCTTTCGGCCATCTCGGGAATGGTCGGGGCGGCGACGAACTCGCCGTCAATATAGCCTACTCGTACCGCGCCGATGGGGCCGTTCCAGGGAGCATCAGAAATATGCAGGGCGGCGCTGGCGCTATTGAGGGCCAGGATATCGAGATGGTATATGCTGTCCGAGGACAGGGTCGTCACGATGATCTGGACCTCATTACGCATGCCTTTGGGGAAAAGCGGCCGCAAGGGGCGGTCAGTCAGGCGGGCGACGAGCACGGCTTCCGTGGTCGGACGCCCTTCACGACGGAAGAATCCGCCAGGGATGCGCCCGGCCGCATACATCTTCTCTTCAAAATCAACGCTAAGGGGGAAGAAATCCAGCCCCTCGCGGATGTGCTTGGACATCGTTGCCGTCGCCAAGACCATGGAATCGCCCATGCGCCCGGTGACCGCGCCACCGGCCTGTTCGGCCAGTTTGCCCGTGCTAAAAATCAATTCTTTGCCACCTACCGTGGTGGTAAACGTGTATTCAGGTAACATCCTTAACCTCTGTGTATATCGCGCGCACTGCCTCACTGTGTCGCACATGCGGCATTTCTACGAGCCAGAGCCGCCGGCCGCGCCTACCCGTAGATAGTGTACAGCGGCGGGCGAACGCCGGTATGGTGAAAGCGATGCGCTTGTTTTTTACTTGTTCCTAAATTGGGACTTAATTATGGGTTAGGGACTGGCAGCTGACGCATACGGATGGCCCCGTACGCGGCACTTGCCAATTCCTAAACCACGCCGCAAAATCCCAAAAAACAGGGGCAAGCATTGCTTGCCCCCGTCCAATTCATATTCCTTTACCGCCGCAAACCAAGGCGAGCAATGATCGCCCTATACCGTTCCGGGTGGCGTTTGCGCAAGTAGGAGAGCAAACGACGACGTTTGCCGACTAACTTGAGCAGACCACGGCGGGACGCTTCGTCATGCTTGTGGACTGCAAGGTGTTCCTGCAGTTCGCGGATCCGGCGGTCAAAAATCGCGATTTGCACCTCGGGTGACCCGGTGTCACCCTCGTGAAGCGCAAATTCTTCCATCAATTCGGCTTTCTTTGCCACATCTAAAGGCATCTGTTATTCCTCCAAAAGGTTATCTGGCCTGCAAGCCGCCGTGCCGATTACGTCGTACTCTCAAGCCGAACCTGGATTATACTGCGACAGTGGATGGAGGCAAGAACGCTCATGCAGGTTAAGCTTCTTACAGAGCGTCCAAGTGGCCCGAATTCTGGCCCTAATCGTCGTCTAGTTTAAGAACGGCCATGAACGCTTCTTGTGGGACCTCAACGTTACCAATCATCTTCATCCGCTTCTTGCCTTTCTTCTGCTTTTCCAGCAGCTTGCGCTTGCGCGTCACATCGCCGCCGTAACACTTGGCTAAGACATCTTTGCGCAGCGCTTTGACGTTGGCGCGGCTGATAATACGACTGCCGACGGCCGCCTGGATGGGCACTTCAAACATCTGGCGCGGAATGAGCTTGCGCAGCTGCGTCACCAGCTTCTGTCCGCGTGCGTAAGCCATATCTTCATGCACAATCATTGCCAGGGCGTCAACCGGCTGCTTGCCAACAAGTACGTCCAACTTAACCAGATCGGAGGCACGGTAACCCGCAAACTCATAATCCATCGAAGCGTAACCGCGCGTACTGCTCTTGAGGCGGTCGTAAAAATCGATGATGATCTCCGACAGCGGCAGATCAAATTCAAGCACCACGCGACCCGGTGCGGGGTAATCCTGCCCCGTGAACTCGCCACGGCGTTTGATACATAAATCCATGATCACGCCGTAATATTCCTCCGGCGCAAAGATCTGCACGTGCATCCAGGGTTCGCGTATTTCTTGAATCAAGGAGGGATCAGGCAGATCAGCCGGGCTTTCTACCACGCGAATCTCGCCGTTTGGCTCCGTGGCTACTTCATAGCGCACGCTGGGCGCAGTAGCAACCAGGTCCAGGTCATATTCGCGCTCCAGACGCTCCTGGATGATTTCCATGTGGAAAAGGCCGAGGAAGCCGCAGCGGAAACCGAAATTAAGGGCATTGGAGGTTTCCGGTTCGTAAATAAGTGCCGCATCATTAAGCTGCAGCCGCTCTAGCGCTTCCTTTAAGAGCCCATAATCTTCACCTTCGGTAGGGTACAGTCCGGCAAAGACCATCGGTTTCGCGGCACGGAAACCGGGCAGCGGCTGCTCGGCCGGGTAATCGCGGGCGGTGATCGTGTCACCAACGCGGCACTGGCGTACTTCCTTGAGGCCGGTAGCGACGTAGCCAACCTCACCGGCGCTCAATTCCTTCACGGGGCGCATGTCCGGGCTGAAGAATCCCAGTTCAATCGGTTCGGCCGTGACATTATTAGACATCATCTTTATCCAATCGCGATGTCTGAGCGTCCCTTCAAAGACACGCACATAAGCGACAACGCCTTTGTAGGAATCATAGTGCGAGTCAAAAACGAGGGCTCTTGGGGGCGCGCTGGGGTCGCCTTTCGGCGGGGGTACCTTGGCCACGACTGCTTCGAGCACCCGGCTGATATTCTCGCCAAGTTTTGCGCTGACGGGGATCACCTCCACCGCATCAATGCCCGTAATACGCTCGATTTCTTCCGCGACCAATTCCGGCTGCGCAGCGGGTAAATCGGTCTTATTCACCACGGGAATGAGTTCCAGGTCGGCTTCCACGGCAAAATAAAGGTTTGCTAATGTCTGCGCTTCGATGCCTTGGGTAGCGTCGACCACCAGG
>JBJYWX010000246.1:0-4024 GCA_046259695.1 Promineifilaceae bacterium (SeqCode)
GAGTCGGGATTCAGCCTGCGCGTAGGGGCTTAGTGGCGTACAACGGTTGATTACATTGATTTGGACTGCAAATACTCGTTTTTGACCAGCGGTAGCGAGTAGTAACAATCTTTCGAGTAGAGGAGTGTAAGCAAGAATCTTGGTTGGGTCGGCTGTATGAAGTCAGAGGCTGTGGGACAGAGCGGCAGTCAGAAATAGGGGACTTTCGGTTTGTCAGAGTGTGCTGAATGGCCCCGGATTCCAAAGACTAGAGCAGCCCGCGACGGCCGAGGTTGTGCATCAGGGCGGTGAGGCCGAACTGCCAGGGGGGCGCGTCGTGGCAGTAGGTGACGCGGTTTTGTAGGGCGCCCAGTGCGGGCGCGCTGATGGTGACCACGTCGCCAACATGGTGCGTGAAGCCCTGGCCGTCGCCGGCGCGGTCCTGCGTGGGGGCGAAGAGGGTGCCGGTGAAGAGGGCCAGGCCGTCCGGGTATTGGTGGTTTTCGTTGATGGTCTGGGCCACGAGGTCGAGGATGTCGCGGCTGATGCGGTTCATGGGCGAGGTTTCTTGCAGCCGGAAGCCGTCCTCGCCGGCGACGGTGAGCGTCAGTTCCATGACCCGAATGTCATCTAGGGTAAAGGTATCGTCCAGCAGGCGAATGAAGGGACCGATGGCGCAGGAGGCGTTGTTGTCCTTGGCCTTGCCCAGCAAGAGGGCGCTGCGCCCCTCGAGATCACGTAGATTGACGTCGTTGCCCAAGGCGGCGCCCACGACATCGCCAAGCGCGTTGACGAGCAGCACGACTTCCGGCTCCGGGTTATTCCAGGAGGAGATGGCCAGGATGCCGACCTCGGCGCCGGGCCCGACGGTGGAGAGGGGCTGGGCTTTGGTGAAGACTTCGGCATAAGGGCCGATGCCGACCTCAATGTACTGCGACCAGAGCCCTTCGGCCAGCAGCAGTTCCTTGAGCGCTTGCGCCTCGGCCGAACCGGGGCGGATGGTTGTGAGATCGGCGCCGAGGCGGGTCTTGATTTTTTCGCGCACAGCTGCGGCCCGGGCGGCGTCGCCGCCGGCGCGCTCTTCGATCACGCGCTCGAGCATGCTGACCATGAAGGTGACGCCGCACGCTTTGACGCTCTGCAGATCGACCGGGGAGAGGAAGGTGGGCAAATCGGGGTCGCGTTCCGGGCGCATGGTGTTGGCCATGATCGTTTCGAAATTGCCCAGGCGGGCGAGCTGCTGCAGATGGGCGGCCGTTTGCCGGAAGCCGCTGTTGAGCAGCTCGGCGCAGGTGGGCGCCAAGGGGCTCAGGTCATAGACGCCTTCCGCCGCCACCAGCACGGGGCTGGGGCCGGGAATCGACCCCGTGAGCTGCGCTGGCAGCCAGGCGCGGCCGATGAGCGTGCCGGCGAAGCCGTCTAGCGGTAGAAAATCGCTGGTAGATTGTTCGTTCATGGAAGCGTCACCTCTGTCCTTAGGATGGCGGCAGTTAAGCTGATTAGCAGCGCGGCGACAGGGTACGGAATTTCAAACGGCTTGTCAAGGAAAAGAGCCAGGCCCGGAAAACAGCGCTTACGCGGTATAATGCAGCGGCGGACGGCCGGGCGGCCGTTTCCCACCCAGGTAACCAGTTCTGTAAGGAGAAAGGCCATGTATCGGAAGATGCAGCTCTCGCTGCAGGAGGCGATGTTGCTTATTAATGATGTGCGCGAGGTGCTGGAGCGTAACGGGGAAGGCGCGGCGGTAGCCGTAGTCGATCCCCATGGCGAGTTGATCGCCTTCGCGCGCACGGCGGGCTGCCCACTGCCTTCGATCAACAACGCCATCCACAAGGCGTTCACGGCGGCCAGAGAAGGCAAGGAGTCGGGCGCGGTGGGCCAGGCGGCGCGCGACGAGCGGTTTGCGCTGACCAATTTTGGCGATTTGCGCTACACCGGCTGGGGCGGCGGCGTGCCGGTACTGGTCGACGGGCAGGTGGTGGGCGCCATCGGCATCAGCGGCCTGCCGGAGGCGGATGACGTGGCCCTGGCACGGCATGCGGCGGCTACCTATCGGCCGCTGCCCTAAATCTTTGGACAAGATAAGCGTGTGGCCAGAAGGGCTCGACAATGCCTGTTCTTTGCCCTAAATAGTATGATTATATCAAGCGCGCGGCGGCATGGCAGCAAGTGCGGTGCTGATTTGCGGCGCAAAGCCCTATCCATGAATCTGGAGGTAATATAGTAATGAGCACGCCCAATGACTGGAATCAACAAATAATCAACGAGTTCCGGGCCAACGACGGCCGGGTCGGCGGCCCATTTGAGGGTATGACCTTGCTGCTGCTGCATACGACGGGGGCCAAGAGCGGCAAGGAACGCGTAAACCCGGTGGCGACTATCCGCGACGAGGATCGCTATGTGATTATCGCTTCCAAAGGCGGCGCGCCGACTAACCCGGACTGGTACTATAACCTGGTCGCCAATCCCGATGTCGAAGTGGAAGTAGGCACGGAGCAGTTCCCGGCCATGGCCACGGTGACCGAAGAACCGGAGCGCACGCGGCTGTACGATAAAGTGGCGGCTGTGTATCCGGGGTTTGAGGAGTATCGCCAGAAGACGTCGCGCGCTATTCCGGTAATTACGTTGAGGCCAGAAGCGAAGGTGTGAAGGGGCGAGGGGGCGGGCGGAAATGATCAATGGGTAATGATCATTGATCAATCCGCTCCTCTAGCCCATTGATTATTAATTTTTGACAATTGATCATTTCAGTAGTGGCGCTTGATCTGGGTGTTGGTCTGGCAGAGGACATGGCCGTCGCGGATGACGTAGCGGCGGTCGCCGCGGCGCCGTAAGGCGTCGACGGCCGAGGTGGCGTCGAGGATGACCAGGTTGGCGCGCGTGCCTGGAACAAGGCCGTAATCAGACAGGCGGAAATTGCGCGCGGCGTGGTAGCGCGGCATGTCAAAAGCGGCCTCGATTTCCTGCGGCGCGCTGAGATGGGCGGCGTGGGCCGTGATCAGCGCTACTTCCAGGGGATCCATCTGGCCGTAGGAGTAGAACATATTCTGCAGGTCGTCCTGGCCGCAGGTCACGTTGGCGCCGGCGGCCATCAGTTCTTTCACGCGGGCGATGCCGCGCCGTTTGGGATGCGGGTCGCCGCGCCCTTCCAGCATCAGGTTGATCGGTGCCATGGTGATAATGTTGATCTGCGCCGCGACTACCTTCTCGATCACGCGCTCGGCCAGGGCGTCGCTCCAGGCCGACATCGCGCAGCAGTGCCCGGCGCTGACGCGCCCCTGCCAGCCGTTCTCGATCGTCTGCTCCGCCAGCAGTTCCAGGCTGTGCCAGTAGGGATTATCCGTTTCATCGATGTGCATGTCGATGTCGGCGTCATAGGTGCGGGCGATCTCGAAGGCGATCTCAATATGGCGGCCAGCGTCATCCATGTTCCGCTCGGCGTGGGGCATACCGCCGACTACATCGGCGCCGTTCTCCATCGCCCGCCACATCAGGTCCACCACCTCGGAGTCGCGGGCCATGCCCATTTGCGGAAAGGCGATGAGCTGGATATCGATCAGGCCCTTGTACTTTTCGCGCACAGCGACATTGCCCTGCAGCAGGCGCAGCTGCGCCGTGCGGTCGATGTCGACGTGGCTGCGGAACCACAACACGCCGTGGGCGATGGCCGCGTCCAGGGCGAGCGAAGCGCGGCGCACCAGGTCGTCGAGGGGCATCTCTTTTTTGATCGCGCCATAGACGGCGATCGCTTCGCCCAGGGTGCCGCTGTGGTTGAGCGCGCCTTCCCACAGCAAGGCGTTTTCGAGATGGAAGTGTGGTTCAAGCAGGGCGGGTGAGATCATCCCGCCGCCGGCGTCGATCTCCTGATGGCCCGCCGGTAGGCCGGAAGGTTCAACGGCGGAAATACGGCCGTTTTTGATGCCGATTTCGACCGCTTCTCCAGTACGGTCCAGGCGCGCATTGCGTATAACAAGGTCCATCGCTTTTCCTCGGCCCGCCGCAGGTTCGTAGTACCCGCCCCTCTCTGGCGCAGGGGTAGATGCCG
>JBJYWX010000247.1:0-33346 GCA_046259695.1 Promineifilaceae bacterium (SeqCode)
AGTAGTCATAGTTACCGGGGCCAACAGCGGTATTGGCTGGGACACGGCTGCAGCCCTCACTGAAAAAGGGGCCACAGTCATTTTAGCCTGCCGTAACCTGGCCAAGAGCCAGGCGGCGTTGGATGAGCTAAAGGCGCGCGTGCCCGGCGCGGATGCAGTGTTGATGCAGCTCGACTTGGCCAGTCTGGACTCCGTGCGCCGCTTCGTGCAGGCATTCAAGAGCAGTTACGACCGGCTAGACCTGCTGATCAACAACGCCGGGATCATGATGGTGCCTTATGGTCTAACCGCGGACGGTTTTGAAAGCCAGTTTGGTACCAACCACCTGGGTCACTTCGCCCTGACCGGGCAGCTGCTGGACAAAATCCTGGAGACCCCCGGAGCACGCGTAGTGACTGTGAGCAGTGTCGGCCACCGCATGGGCAGCATGAATTTTGATAATCTCTTGTATGAGAACGGCGCAGGCTACTCGCCCACCGGCGCGTACGGCCGTTCCAAGCTGGCCAACCTGCTCTTTACCTACGAACTGCAGCGCCGCTTCGAAGCCGCCGGCGTCGATGCGGCGGCCCTGGCCGCGCATCCAGGCGGCACCAACACCAACTTGCAGGATGAGATCGGCGAACACTGGTATATCAAACCATTTATGCCCCTAATGAGGCTGTACATGCAGGATTCGGCCATGGGTGCGCTGCCCACGCTGCGCGCCGCGGTGGATCCCCAGGCCAGAGGTGGCCAGTACTACGGCCCTGGCGGCTTTATGGAGCAGCGCGGCTATCCGGTGCTGGTAGAATCCAATGACGCTTCACACAATCTCGCCGACGCCCGCCGGCTGTGGGAGGTTTCGGAAGCACTGACCGGTGTTTCGTTTGGCAAGCTCGACCAGGTGGTCACGCGCTAAGTAGTCAAGTGTTGGTCGTCAGCCCACCCCATCGCGCAGCATCGCGGCAAATTCGTCAGGCATTTCTGTTGCTTCAATCGCCTGCGCCGCCTGCTCAATGTCATAGTCCACGCGCGCGAACTCGATCTGCAGCTCCTTGCCCTCTGCGCTGAGGAGGATGAAGCCCGCGCGCGGGTCATGGTCCTTGGGCTTGCCGACGCTGCCGGCGTTGATCAGCCGCCGGCTGCCTGGCAGCGGCCTATCGTACGGTATGTGCGTGTGGCCGCAGACAATGACATCGGCGCCGATGAGATCGAACAGACGCACCACGCTGCTTTCGGGCCGGTCCTCATAGAGGTACTCGTTGATCCGCCGCGGGCTGCCGTGCACCAGGGCCAGGCGCAGCTTGCCCAGGATCAGGGACATGGTCATGGGCAAATTGCGCAGGTACGCTTTGTTTTCGGCCGTCACATGGGCGTTGGACCAGGCGATCGAGCGTTCGCCCAGCGCCTGGGCCTCCGGCGTGCGGTACGCGCAGCCACAGTCGTCGCTGTTATATCCCACCCCTTCATCATAATTACCCATCAATGTGGGCACATCATGCTGGCGTATAAACGCCACCACTTCGTTGGGCTGCACGCCGTAGCCGACCAGGTCGCCCAGGCAATAGCGGCGGTCAATGCCGCGGCGCTCCATTTCAGTCCAGACCGCGTCTAGCGCGGGCAAATTGCCATGAATATCGCCAAAGATTGCAATCGGGTCCATTGTTATTCGATCTCGATCCCCTTGTCGGCCAGCCAGGACCTGACATGTTCGTCCAATTCGTCGCGCGCCTGGCGAAAAGCGTCGAGCACTTCGTCCTCCGACCCTTCCACCTTCAGGGGATCGGGGATGTTCCAATGCATATGATGCTGGGCTTGCAGCCAGGCCGAGGGGCACTGGCTGAGGGCGTAATCGCACACGGTGAAAACATAGCCAAAATGCTTTTGGCCCAGGTACGTGCGCACGCCCTCCGGTTTCTGGCCGGCCATGGACACGCCGATTTCCTCCATCACGGCAAAAGTTTGCGGCGCGATTTCCTGTGGTTCGATGCCCGCGCTGTAGGTATTAAAATGATCGCCGGCATAGTAGCGCAGTAAGGCCTGCCCCATCTGGCTGCGGGCGGAATTAGTCGTGTCGATAAAAAGTGCGTTAGCACGGGGCCTATCATTCATGGTGGTCTCCTTGTTAGCTCGTTGTGGAATGGTTGGCAGTGATCAATGGGTGCAAGGCCGACAGCGCTGTGCGAGCTATCGGCTGTCCGTTTGTATAACTGAATCATAAACTGCCCACCGCAAAAAGCAATATGTTACTTAACCCAGGTTGGTGCGAGCCGCCGGCTGTATAGACAATTGGCCGCGGCGGCGCTCTTCGTTACACTACTGATCCACAAGGCTATTGGCTGGAGGAGGCGCCGTATGGCGACACCGTTGGAAGAAAAATCGACAACGGCCGAAATTCGCGAACGTTTCGATAACGATGTGGAGCGCTTCTCTAACCTGGAAACTGGACAGACGGCGACCATCGACGCGCCGCTGGCGATGGAACTGATCACCGCGGCGGCCGCGGCAGCAACGCCGCGTATCCGCCGCGTGCTAGATATCGGCTGCGGCGCGGGTAACAATACCTTAAAACTGCTTGAACGCGCCGGCCCTTTTGCCTGCGATTTGCTCGATCTCAGCGGGCCGATGTTGGAGCGGGCCAAAGCGCGCGTGGCCGCCGCCACGCGCGGCCAGGTCAGGAGTTTCCAGGGCGACTTCCGCACGATTGACCTGCCGGCCGGGCAGTACGACGTCATCCTGGCCGCGGCGGTATTACACCACCTGCGCGACGACCAGGACTGGGAGGAGGCATTCCACAAGCTGTACTGCCTGGCCGCTCCGGGCGGCAGCGTCTGGATTACCGACCTGGTCTGGCATGAGAACGACGCGGTGCAGGATTTGATGTGGGGACGGTACGGCCGGTATCTGCGCGAGCTGGGCGGAGAAGCGTACCGCGACCGCGTCTTTTCCTATATAGATAGGGAAGACTCGCCGCGCCCGGTCACCTACCAACTTGACCTGCTGCGCCGCGCCGGCTTTGCCCAGGTCGACTTGCTGCACAAAAACAGCAGCTTCGCCGCTTTTGGCGCGGTCAAGCGCCGGACATGAACGCGCCTCATTTTATCCTCACTCGTTTTAATCTTTTGTATCCCGGCGCCGCGCTGGATACCGCCTGGCACGAGGAAAGGCACATGCTCTTTGAGCAGTTCTGCCTGCCTTCGGTCAAGGCCCAAACCGCACATTCCTTCCACTGGCTGGTATTCGCCGACAGCCGCACGCCGGATCCGTTTCGCGCGCGCCTGGCCGCTTACCAGGAAAGCTACGCCAACCTGACGGTATGCTTTATCCTGGGCCCGGATCCCGTGGCCATGGTCGCCGCTGTGCGTCAACGACTGCCCGCCGGAGCCTCCCACCTGATTACCACGACGCTGGACAATGATGATGCCTTTGGCAGAGAATTCGTCGCCCGGGTCCAGGGTCAATTCAGGGAGCAGGATTTTGAGTTGGTCAATTTTCTGCACGGACTGCGCTACAATGTGAAGACGCGGAAACTGTATGCCTTGGCCCTGGAAACGAACCCTTTTATTTCTTTAATCGAGCGCATCGGGCCGCAGCGCCAGTTTCGTTCCATTGTCGGATGCCTGCCGCACAGCTCGATCAAGGGCCGGTTTACGCAGATCAAAAACATCGAGTCCCCGCCTCTCTGGCTGCAGGTGCTGCACGGCCGCAACGCGGCACCTACGGCAACGTGGGGCCGCAAGCGCGCGCCGCTGCGCCAACTGCCCGATCTATTCGGTCTGGATGAAAAGGCGCTGCCGCCGGTGGCGGAGCATGAGACATTGTTTGCCCTGCAGCATGCCCGTGCGGCCGTGGAGCGGCGGCTGATAGATACTTTGAACGATGAGCAGCAGCGCCGCCTGCGCGCCTGGCTGGCCGGGCGGCGCTGAAGCTTGATTTGCCTGTAGTTGTAAGGAGTAATGGATGCTGCAGCGAAGACTTTATGCGGGTGACGAAGATTATTGGCGCATTCGCACTTTTCTACGTGATATTTATTTGCGCAACGGCCGCCGCGAGCGGAGCTGGCAGGCATATCGCTTCGATTATTGGCGCTGGCATGGCATCGAGAATCTTGGCGACGGCCGCCTGGAGGACATTTTTCTCTGGGAAGATGAAGCCGGACGGCTCGCCGCGGTGCTAAACCAGGAGAGTCACGGCCAGGCGTTCCTGCAAGTTGATCCGGATCTGCGTTCAGCGGAATTAGAGACGGAAATGATTGCTACGGCTGAGGCGTTTCTGGCGCGCCCCAACGACGAAGGCGACAATCAGCTTATGGTAGTGACTAATGAAGCGGACGCCATGCGCCAGGAACTGCTGGCTGCCCGTGGTTACAAGAAGGCATCATGGGCCGAGTATCAGCGACGACGGCCGTTGGATGGCCCCGTCCCAGAAATGCCGCTCGCGCCCGGCTACACGGTGCGCTCCTTGGGCGTTGGAGCGGAACTGCTGGAACGCGCCTACGCTTCCGGCCTGGCCTTCCACCCCGACGATATCAACTACGCGGTGCAGAATCGCGCCGACATTGGCTGGTACCTTCATATCCAAAACGCACCGCTTTACCGCCGCGACCTGGATCTGGTGGCCGTCGCCCCTGACGGCGCTGTAGCCAGCTTCTGTACCATCTGGTTTGACGATGTGACCCGCACGGGCGCCTTTGAACCGGTAGGCACCGTGCCCGCGCACCAGCGCCGCGGCCTGGCCAAAGCGGTCATGACCGAGGGCCTGCGTCGTTTGTGGCGCCTTGGGGCGACCATGGCCACTGTCGGCTCCTATTCGCTGGAAGCGCACCAGCTGTATGAAGCGATGGGCTTCACCGAGTACGAGCGAGGTGAGCCCTGGTCCAAGTCGCTTGCATAAAACCAATCGGTAGGCCAATCTGTGGTATGGGCCAGACAGCTTCATGATGCGCCGGGCGTCACAAAACACCTGCCTCGTTTGTCTACATTAGTAGAGGACAACACAAACGAGGTGAATCATGAATTCAAAAAACCAAAGCACAAAGATAGTGATTGTTGGGGCCGGCTATGCCGGTCTGATGGCTGCACAGCGCCTTGCGGGCAAAACCCGCGGCTTGAATGTACAGCTTACACTTATCAATGGCAGCGACCGTTTCGACCAGCGGCCGCTCTTGCCTCGCGTGGCCACGGGCCAGGACGTGCAGCGCACTCCGCTGGCGAAACTGCTGCGCGGTACAGCGGTAGAATTGAGGCAAGGATGGATTACGGCTATCGATCCCGAGCAGAAGGAAATTCAGATACAAACAAAACAGGGCGTCGAGGCTGCTACCTACGATTTCCTTGTTTATGCCCTGGGCAGCGTCGTAGACCAGGAAAGCGTACCGGGCGTGCGTGAACATAGCTACGTCCTAAATCCCCACGGTGCTAACGGCGCGGCGGCGCTGCACGCGCGGCTGCAGACGCTGGCCGGCCGGGGAGCCAAGGTGATCGTTGTTGGCGGCGGAGCCACGGGCATCGAGGGCGCAACCGAGATCAAAGGCCGGTATCCGGATTTACAAGTCGGCCTGGTCACCGCCGGCCGTTTCGCCGCTTTCAAGGGCACGTACGTGGAGGCGCATATCCGCGATGCCTTCGCCGAGCAGGGCATTAGCTTCCAGGAAGGAGAGCGCGTGGTCGCGGTGGATGCGCATCATTTATTACTTGAGGACGGCCGTACGATCCCATTTGATCTTTGTTTATGGGCCGGCGGCTTTCGCGCACTGCCCCTGGCGCGGCAGGCAGGCTTCATTGTCAACGAGCGCGATCAGATAGTGGTCGATCCCTACGGCCGTTCTCTCTCTTTTGTTGATGTGTACGCCGTTGGCGACGCCGCGCATTCCGTGGAAGAACCGGGCGTCCCCCTGCGTATGAGCCTGCACACGGCAATCACCCGCGGCGCGCATGCGGCCGATAATATTGCTGCCCTGCTCAAAGGACAGAAACAAACGCCACTGAGTTTTGCCTATTATGGACAAAGTATTTCGCTGGGCCCGGAAGACGCGGTCGGTTTTGCCTCCTATCCCGCCGAAGCGCCGCCGCGTGTCGTGCTGCGCGGCAAGACAGCGGCCGCCGTCCGACGAGCCTTCTTATGGATGTATCTTGTCTTTTATAAATTGGAGCGACGCTGGCCGGGCTTCTATTTCTGGCTGGGCAAGGGGCGTTACGAGCGCTCCCGAATGGCAGGCGCGGAACAGTCACATGCAGTAACGGGTAGAAAACCGCTGCCCCAGGGTGGGGACGGGTATGAATGAATTCGAGGCATATCGCCCCCTGCTCTTTGCGATTGCCTATCGCATGCTGGGCAGTGCGATGGATGCGGAGGATATCGTGCAGGAGGCGTATGTGCGTTACCAGGCCGTTGCCCGTGGTGAAGTAGAATCGCCAAAAGCCTACCTGACAACCATCGTTACACGCCTGGCGCTGAATCATCTCAATTCGGCGCGCGTCCAGCGCGAGACCTACTTGGGACCATGGCTGCCGGAACCGGTGCTCAGCAGCGAGTCAGTTATGGCGCCCGATCCGGCGCGCCTCGCAGCAGACGCCGATTCAATCTCAATCGCGTTCCTGGTACTGCTGGAGAACCTGACAGCGGCCGAACGAGCGGTATTTATTTTGCGTGAGGTGTTTGATTTTCCTTACGTGGAGATTGCCGCCATACTGGACAAGTCGGAAGGAGCCTGTCGTAAGCTTTTCAGCCGTGCCAAAGGATATATGGCCGCGAACCGGCCGCGTTTTGAGCCGCGTGAGGAGGAACATTTGCGCCTCCTGGAGCAGTTCATTTCCGCCACGGCCGAAGGTGATGTGTCAGGGCTAACAGATCTGCTGGCCGAAGAGGTTACTTTGTGGGCCGACGGTGGGGGCAAGGCGCGCGGCGCGGCCACGCGGCCGGTATCCGGCCGGGAAGCAGTGGCGCGGTTATTGATCGGCGTGGCGGCGCGCTTCACACCGCCCGACGCGCGGGTCAGGATCGATACCGTGAACGGCCGTCCCGCGCTGCTTGTATATGATGCTGTGAACCATCCCGCTCTTGTTGTCGCTGTCGAAACAGGCGACGGGCTTATCCGCAAAGTTTGGGCCATGGCCAATCCTGATAAACTACATGGTATCGCCTGAGAAGCCTTTTGGTCACCATGCAGGATTTAGCGCAGACGGCGGAATTCCAGGTTTTTGGCCTCCGGCGTCAAGGGCTAGATAGGAAAGTGGCCCGGGTGAAGGATTTTAAGCTAAGGAGATTGCCATGTTAATCGTACACGTTTTTGTCCACGTCAAGGAGGACCAGGTTGGCGCCTTCAAGACCGCAACGATCGAAAATGCACGGAATAGTGTTCAAGAGCCGGGCATTGCGCGCTTCGATGTGATCCAGGATCAGAATGATCCAACCCGGTTTGTGCTGGTAGAGGTTTACCGGACGGCCGGAGATCCCGCGCGACACAAGGAAACAGACCATTATGTGACGTGGCGCGACACAGTAGCCGATATGATGGCTGAACCGCGCTCGTCGATCAAATATGATAACGTTTATCCCGCAGAGGATGGGTGGGACTGAAGATGAGATTCGAATTTGCCACGGCAACGCGCATACTCTTCGGGCCAGGTACGTTGAACGAGGTTGCCGCCCTGGCGTCCGGCCTGGGCAAACGGGCTTTTGTGGTCAGCGATGGCGGCAGCGACCGCGCCGCGCCGCTGCTAAAACAACTGGCGAACGAGGGCATCGAAACAGCGCTCTTTGATGTTTCCGGCGAACCTACTACGGCGATGGCCCTGGAAGGCGTCAAACGGGCGCGGGAAGCGAACAGTGACCTGGTCATCAGCGTCGGCGGGGGAAGCGTTATCGATACCGGCAAGGCGGTTGCCGCCCTTTTGACCAATGGGGGAGAACCGCTGGATTATCTGGAAGTGATCGGTAAGGGGCGCCCTATTACCCAGGCTTCCGCCCCTTTTATCGCCATTCCGACCACGGCCGGCACTGGGGCAGAGGTCACACGCAATGCTGTCCTGGCTTCAAAGGAGCACGGCGTTAAAGTAAGTTTGCGCAGCCCGCTTATGCTGCCCCGCGCCGCCGTAGTCGATCCTGTTCTGACCCATTCCATGCCGCCGGCCGTCACGGCCAGTACGGGACTGGACGCCCTGACCCAGGTGATGGAGCCGTATGTTTCCCGGCAGGCGAACCCTCTAACCGATGCTTTTTGCAGGGAAGGGCTGGCGCGGGCCGGCCGATCGCTGCAGCAAGCGTATGAAAATGGCTCAGATGCCGCCGCGCGCGAGGATATGGCCCTGGCCAGCCTGCTGGGCGGCCTGGCCCTGGCGAATGCCAAGCTGGGCGCCGTGCATGGCTTCGCCGGCGTTATTGGCGGGATGTACCCGGCGCCTCATGGCGTTATCTGCGCCCGCCTGCTGCCTTTCGTGATGGAGACCAACGTGCAGGCGCTGCAAGCACGCGCGCCCGGCTCGGTGGCGCTGGCCCGTTACAGCGATATCAGCCAAATCTTAACCGGTGACGTGAATGCCGCGCTGGAAGAGGGGGTACAGTGGGTGCAAAACCTCTGCCGCCAGTTAGATGTGCCTGGACTCTCCGCATTTGGGGTAGTACGTGCTGACTTCCCGGACATTGTTGCGAAGTCTCAAATAGCGAGCAGCATGAAGGGAAATCCGATTGAATTGACCGCTGATGAGCTGGCGCATATTCTGGAGCAAGCGCTCTAATAGTTTTCTGCCGCCGCGTGTTGGGCGCGTGCAGACGCGCATGCAGCAGGCGCTACTCGCGGGATCGACACTACCTGAACGAATTAGAGCGCAAGAAACGGAGAGAAATCCCGGCGTCCAGACCTTATCATAGGCGTATATCACCTATGATGAGGTTCTCATGACAACGTATTTTAGAGACATAGCGGCGGAAGCGGTCGCATGGAGCATAGTTGATTTGGCGAAGGACAAAGGCGTGGTGAGCGACGAAGCGCTTTTTGAGACGGATGAGGCGCGCTGGCGGGCGGTCAACGAACGGCTGCCGGAAGCAGACAATCGTTTCTTTTACGGCGTCACCACGACCGGCATTTACTGCCGCCCTACCTGTGCCTCGCGACAGCCGAGACGGGAGAATGTACGTTTCTTCGACGATGCGGCGCAGGCGGAGGCGGCGGGCTTTCGCCCCTGCAAGCGCTGCGCGCCGGAAAGAGACGCGGTCGATCCCGGCCTGGCCGCGGTTATTGAAGCTTGCCGCCTCATCGACGAGGTAGAGCGGGCACCGTCGCTGGATGAACTGGCCGGCGCGGCCGGTTTTAGCAAGTATCATTTTCAGCGTCTTTTCAAGCGGCACATCGGCCTGACGCCGCGCCAGTATGCGGCCCAAAAACGGGCGGAGCGGCTGCGCGCCGCTTTGCAAGAAGAGTCGGCCGTGACCGAAGCGATGCTCGACGCGGGGTTTAGCTCCAGCAGCCGCCTCTATGAAGCGGCCGGAGACGCGTTGGGTATGAAGCCTAAGACCTATTTACAGGGAGGAACCGGCATGGAGATTCGCTACGCTATCGTGCCGTCGTACCTGGGTTGGGTCCTGGTGGCGGCCACCGAACAGGGGATATGCCGCATCGATCTTGACGACGATCCGGAGGCGCTGCGGGCCCGCCTGGCCGAAAGCCTGCCCGAAGCAACATTGATCGCCGGCGAAGAAACCTTTGCCTGGTACGTGCAGCGCGTGATTGCCTTCCTGGAACGACCGCAGCAGGGGTTGGACCTGCCCCTGGATATCCAGGGCACCGCCTTCCAGCGCCGCGTCTGGGCCGCGCTGCAGACAATTCCGGCCGGTTCAACCGTCTCTTATGGCGAGCTGGCCAAGGCGATTGGCCAGCCGTCCGCGGCGCGCGCCGTGGCTTCAGCCTGCGCGGCCAATCATATCGCCGTAGCCATACCCTGCCACCGGGTTGTACGCGGGGATGGAGGGTTGGGCGGCTTTCGCTGGGGAGTGCCGCGTACAGCGGCACTGCTGGCGCGCGAGGCGGAATAACGATATAGAGGCACAGCATTTGCTTGTTTTGACGCTTCTTACGGCACAAAGAAAAACGGACTTCGTTTCCAGAACGAAGTCCGTTTTGTTGTTAGTTACTGGTCAACGTCTACATTAGGGCATGCTGGCGGGATAGTATTCGTTTTCCTTGCGGTATCTCACTATCGCCGACCATTTCATGATATCCAATAAGACGCCCAGGGCGACCCACAGCCAGCCCCAGCCTGTAACGCCGCCATCGACCACGGAGTAGGAAAGCATATACATTACGGTCGTGAAAGGGGCAAAAATGATGCCAAGCAAGGGTATAAACCAATCGCCCTGCCATACCAGGGGCCAACGGTCGCTAAAGATCCAGGCCAATATGAGCGCGATGCGCGGCGCCAAGGCGATACCCATGGCCAGCAAGCAGCCGCATCCAAGTCCTAATAACATTGCCATAACCTCCTTAAACAGTAAACAGGACCTGCCGGGCCCGCATACACTACCCCCAAGAAGTCGCAATGCCGGGAAGGCGTTAGAGGGGGAGCGAGGAATCGACCGGTCCGGCCGGCCACAGCCAATAATTAAGCAGATGATAAAGTAGAGGGCATAGTGCTGTCAAGCAGCAGGATACGCTACTGTTATTGTTCAGCGAATCTGTCACCACTTTAGAGAAAAGGGAAAATGTCACCAGTTGGAAGGGCGCAGCAGATAAGCTATAGTCTCTTCAAGGCTCTCGGCAGCGCGCGATTGAATCTAGAAGCTGAATGAGCCCGAAGGATCTATGGCTATCGAAAACACCGCTAGAATGAATGAGCCTGTAATCGGGCAGCGTGTCCCGCGGCGCGGCAATCGCTTCAGCCGCGCCATGGCCCGCGGGCTTTTGGATGCCGCCGGCTGGCGCATTGTGGGCGAGGTGCCGGACGAACCCAAAATGCTGTTGGTCGGCGCGCCGCACACGTCTAATTGGGACTATCTCTTTACCATGCTTACCACGTATTCTCTGGGCTGCGATCTCCATTACGTAGGGAAGCAATCTTTGTTCGGCAATCCCTTGATGCGCTATCTGGGCGCCGTGCCGCTGGACCGGGCTACGTCCAGGGGTTTTGTGGAGCAGATGGTGGCGGAATTCAACCGCCGTGATACGTTTGTGCTGGCGATCATGCCGCAGGGTACGCGCACCACGAACCAGGAGTGGCGGAGCGGTTTCTACTACATCGCCGAGGGGGCGGGCGTACCGATCGTGCTGGTAATTTTTGATTACGGCCGCAAGGTGATGCGCCTCGGCCCGACTTTTTGGCCGAGCGGCGACTATAAAGCGGACCTGGCCGCCATCCAGGCCGAATACGCGGACGTGCGCGGCAAACATCTGATACGCTAATTGACTCGCGTAGTCATAGAACCTCAAGAATTGTCTGAACTGGGAAAAGCGCCCCGGGCTGTTTACCTCGAAAAGATTCCTTTGCGAGCTTCAACAATAGTGTAAATGGCGTGGGCAGCGGATCCTGTTCCGCCCCTTTTAGCTGTTTGCCTGCTTGATAAGCAGCGTGATTTGAGGTAAGTTTAATATAATACAAATTTGCGTCACTAACAGGTCTTATACCTGTTCATAACAAGACGCATAAAATATCCATTGCAACAAGTACCCCACGTTCGAGTGCCCCACAATCGAGTGCCCCACGTTCGAGTACCCCATAATCCTTTCGGAGGTAACTGATGCACCGAGTAAAACTGGACACAGACCGGCGTCCTGTGGACCCTGCTGTTTTTGATCACAAATGGCGCACGGTCTTGTTGTTGTCGCTGGCGGAATTACTGGCCATGGGCCTATGGTTTTCCGCTTCGGCCGTGACGCCTACGCTGGCGGATATATGGGGCTTGAATGGCGGGCAGGTAGCTTGGTTGAGCATGGCGGTAACAGTCGGTTTCGTGGCCGGTGCTGTGCTCAGCGCGCTCACCAATCTGGCTGATATTTACCCTCCGCGTTACGTTTTCTTCATCAGCGCCATGATTGGTGCAGCGGCCACGGCATTGATCTCGCTGTCTAGTGGATTCCTTGCGGCCGTTGTATTACGACTTGTCACAGGTTTTGTATTGGCCGGCGTTTACCCGGTAGGCATGAAGATCATGGCGACCTGGATGAAAGAGGATCGCGGCCTGGGCATAGGCCTGCTGACCGGCGCCCTGGCGATTGGCACCGCATCGCCCCATCTGATACGCGCCTTGGGTGGAATCAATAACTGGCAATTCGTTCTCTACGTCGCGGCGACGCTGGCGGCAGTTGGCGGGCTGATCGCCTTGTGGATCGGAGAACTCGGGCCGTATCGGTCAGCGCCGGCCATGTTCAACTGGCGTTACGCCACTGACATCTTGCGCGATCGCGGCCTTCGCCTGGCCAATTTTGGCTACTTGGGCCACATGTGGGAGCTGTTTTCGATGTGGACCTGGATATCCTTATTCTTGCTAGCCTCTTACCAGGCGGCGGGCAGCGAGAAGCTCCTGGGCATGTCCGCGGAAACGGCCGCCTCCCTGATGACATTTCTGGCTATTGCCGCCAGCGGCCCCAGCAGCTTGCTGGCCGGCTGGCTGGCCGATCGCCTGGGGAGGACCCGCATTACAATCGTCTCTCTCGCCGTTAGCGGCAGCTGCGCCGTGTTGATCGGCTTTCTTTTTGGGCTTAACCCGTGGCTGGTGTCACTGCTGGCCCTGGTGTGGGGATTTGCCATCGCGCCTGACTCGGCGCAGTACAGCACGGCCGTGAGCGAGTTATCCGATCCCAAATACATGGGCACGGCGCTCACCCTGCAAACAAGCATGGGTTTCCTACTGACATTGATCACCGTGCGCCTGGTGCCGACGCTGGTCGACAATATTGGCTGGCGCTGGGCGTTTGCAATCCTGGCCCTTGGGCCCATCTTTGGCATCTGGGCCATGCGCCGGCTGCAGCGGTCGCCTGATGCCGCGAGATTAGCCGGAGGCAGGGGATAATTTACTGACCCATCGATCAATGGCTCTTCTGCGTATCCATTTCCCCCTTGACCCTTACGTTACGTAATAGTTTATAATGCGCGGCATTGAGACGAAAGAGATGGGCTATACCGTCAGCCGGCTGGCAGATATGGCCGGCGTGAGCGTGCGCACGCTGCATTATTACGATGAGATCGGCCTCTTGCAGCCGCAGGAGCGCACGGAAGCGGGTTATCGCCTGTATGGTGGGGATGATTTGCTGCGCCTGCAGCAGATCTTGTTTTTCCGTGAGCTGGATGTGCCCCTGGCGGATATTCGCCTGATCCTGGATGATCCCGGTTTTGATCCGCTGGTCGCGCTGCATGAACACCGGCGGGCGCTCGTCAGGCGAGCAGCACGCATTGATCGTCTCTTGCAAACGGTCGATAACACACTCTCAAAACTTATGGAGCAAGATATGGACGACAAAGTTACAGATGCAGAACTATACGCCGGTTTTACGGACGAGCAGAGAGAACGGTATGATCGCGAAGTGCGCGAAAAGTATGATCCGGAGATTGTGGCCGAATCAAACCGCCGCGTGCGTAATATGTCTAAAGCGCAGTGGGCGGCCTTGCAGCGCGAAGGTGAGGAGATACGAACAGCCCTCGCGCTGCTGATGGATCGGGAAGCGGACGATCCTGAAGTACAGGCGTTAATCGCCCGCCATTACGCAATGATGAACCAGTTTTATCCTGTTTCGGCCGAGATGTATCGCGGGCTGGGTCAACTGTACGTGACGAACGACGAGTTCCGCGCCTTTTACGACCAGGTGAGGCCAGGCCTGGCCGACTTCTTGCTGCCGGCGATGGTTTATTACGCGGACAATTCGTTGGCCGAATAGGCTTATCAGCGCCGGCCTGGCCGCCGTGTCCAGCCGCCCGGCCACGAACGGCCGTGGTATGCTCAGTCGCGCACACCACGGCCGTTTCTGCTTTTCAGCCGGCGCCGATTCTACTATCATTCAGTGCGTAAAAGAGCCGCCAGTGGAAGCACGCAAGCGACTTCTGAAAGAGCTGTCTCCTCATCGATGATACAAGTTACTTCAGGCCAAAAGGAGCAAAGCTATGCGCATTGTAAAAATTGTGGGGCTGGTCATTCTAGGCATCTTGCTGACCGCTATAATCGCCACGGTCACACTCTACCTGGCGACATCGGGAGACTATGAAGTTCCGGCGACCGTGAGCGATGATCCCGACCTGCCGCGGGTCGAACTGGACGGCTATCTGTTCCACACCCAGACCTATGGCGACCCGGCCAACCCGGTGGTAATCGTCCTTCATGGTGGTCCGGGCGGCGATTACCGTTCCCTGCTGGGCCTGCAGGCACTGGCCGACGACTACTTTGTCGTCTTCTACGACCAGCTCGGCGCTGGGCTGTCAGAGCGAGTACCGGCGGAGCAGCTTACACTGCACTCTTCACTGGCCGACCTCGATCTCTTTGTCGATTACTATGGTCAGAATGATCCCGTTTCCCTGATCGGCCATTCCTGGGGTGGCATGCTGGCCTCGGCCTATCTGGGCTACGCGCCGCAGAAAGTAGAGAAGGCGGTACTGGCCGAGCCGGGCTTTCTAAATGCAGCCGAATTCGAAAATTGGATGGCTTTCCAAAGCTCGCTGATAAGCGGGCCGGAATATCTGTGGGTCGCGCTGCGATCTGGTTTTGAGGCGCAGCACGTGAATGGGCCGGATGCGTACGCCGCGGATGACTACCTCATTGGCGAGGGCATCTTGCCCTATTTCACCAACCATCCGGACAACCCCTATCACTGCCCAGGGGAGCCATTTGACGCGCCGCATTGGCGTTGGGGCGCGGTAGCGGGGAACGCCATTCCCGCCGCCGCTACGGAAGCCGATCTTAATTCCCTCAGCGACCACGCCGCGGGCTACGATAAGCCGGTTCTGTTCCTGGCCGGCGAATGCGACACCTGGATTGGACCCGAACTCCAGGCAAAACACGCGGCGTTGTATCCCAACGCGCGCCTGGAAGTGATTGGCGACGCGGGTCATGATATGTTTTGGGACAATCCGGAGCAGACGCTGGCCGTAGTGCGCGCCTTCCTGGATTCGTGATATGCTACGGTACGCCGCTGGCGACCGGCACGTGTCATTGAGGAAGCAAAATATGCACGCGATCGATATCTTCATGCAGGACAGGCAGCTCATCAGAGCGGCCCTGATAGGTCTCTCAGAAGACGCCTATTTGCAGATTCCGCCCGGCTACGACAACAATATCGCCTGGAACCTGGGTCACATCGTTGTCACCCAGCAAGCGCTGCATTACCGGCTTTGCGGGCTGCCCACTGTGACCACGCGCGAGGATATCGCCATGTTCAAGACGGGATCATCACCGGCAGATTGGCGTGAGGTGCCGGATATCAGCCGATTGCTGGTCCTTCTTGAGGAGACAGCGCCGCAGCTTCAAGCAGACTATGATGCCGGTCGCCTGGCCAGCTTCAAACCCTACACGACTTCCACCGGTATTGCCCTGAGCAGCATTGAAGACGCTCTCTCCTTTAATAATTTTCATGAGGGCCTACACCTGGGCGCAATTCTGGCTCTGAGGAACCTTGTCGATGGCGCCTGAGAATCCCTTTGCGGATGAGGCTTTTGCGCGCCGCTATGCGCAAAAGCACCAGAAGATGGCGCGTTCCTTTGGCGAGGAATACGCACGTAAGCTGGCAGCGCGCGGCTTTGACCAGGGCACGATCCTTGACGCCGGCTGCGGTTTTGGCGGGACGCTGCTATATCTTGTACAGCATTTCCCGCAGGCCAGCGGTGTGGGCCTTGACGCCTCGGAACCACTCTTAACCATGGCGCGCCAGGCGGCCGATGTGAGCGGCGCGGCGCGGCGTGTCCGCTTTGAACAGGCTGATGTGCAGGCGATCCCTTATCCTGATGACAGCTTCGACGTGGTGATCAGTACCAATGTGGTCCATCACGTGCCCGATCCGCTGGGGCTGCTGAATGAACTCGAGCGCGTGCTCACCCCGCAGGGCATGCTGTATGTGGCTGACATTCGCCGTTCCTGGCTGCCTGCTCTATTTGATAAATCATTTCAAAAAGCAATGAGCATGAGCGAGCTGATGGGGCTGCTGAGCGCAGCCGGCTGGTCCCGCGATTGGTTCACTACGGGACTGCTGTGGTGGCGCTATGAGCGCTAGCAATCAGATGAAAGTCTCTGTTTACATCGCCACCAGCCTAGACGGCTTTATCGCCCGGCCCGACGGTGGAATTGATTGGCTGCCCGGCGAGGACGAAGACATCAGCGCTGAACCGGCGGCAGAACCGGCGGCAGAACCGGCGGCGGAGCCGGAAGATTACGGTTGGAATGCCTTCTGGTCTTCGGTTGACTGCCTCATTCAAGGCCGCAAGACGTTCGAAAAAGTTCTTACCTTCGGACAATGGCCTTACACGGGTAAGCGGGTGCTGGTCCTGAGCCGCGACCCCCATTTTGCCGTGCCGGTAGAGCTGGCAGGAGAGGCGGAAGTGGTTCGTGGCGACCTGGGCGCTCTGTTGGCGGAGCTGGCCGCGGCGGGCGTACGGCGTGTCTACGTCGACGGCGGGCAAACGATCCAGGCGTTCTTGCGCCAGGGACTCATCACCGATATGACCATCACCACTATCCCGGTGCTGATCGGCCAGGGTATTCCGCTGTTTGGCCCGCTGGAGCAAGACATCCCGCTCAGGCATGCGCGGACACGGGCCTATGCAAACGGCCTGGTGCAGTCAGAATACAGCGTGGAAAAAGGGTGATGCCGGCATCATGATCTATTTTCTCCTGACCCTCAATTTTCTGCTGATGATCGTCCTGCCGCTGCTGTTGGGCATCTGGCTGGTGCACCGTTATAAGGTGAGCTGGCTGCTGTTCATTATTGGCGCGGCGGGTTTTATTGTTTCACAAATCGGCCACCTGCCATTTAACCGCTTTGTCCTGAACCCCTTTATTGCCGGCTATATGGGCCCTGGTGAAACGGCCGTTTCCCATTTCATTGCCGCCCTGCTGTTGGGCCTTTCGGCCGGCGTTTTTGAAGAGGTAACGCGCTATCTTTTTTACACTTTCAGGAAGAGCATGCGCCGCTGGGACGAAGGCTTGATGTTCGGCGCCGGTTGGGGTGGGGTAGAAGCGATCATCCTCGGTGTATTGGCGGCGACGACCCTGATTAATATCTATATTTACCAGAGCGGCTTGATCGAGACGCTGGTGCCGGCCGGCCAGGCCGCGGCCAGCGCCGAGGCAATCGCGACTGCCGCGCAGCAGATCGAAGCGCTGCTCAATGCGCCTCTTTACACCTTTATTCTCGGTGCCGTGGAGCGCGTCTTTGCCCTAATCCTGCATTTGTCGCTGTCGATCCTGGTGCTGCAGGCCTTCTTGCGGCGCAGCATTATCTGGTTGCTGGCGGCGATTGGCTGGCACGCGGCGGCGAACACGGTCGCCGTTTTCGGCGCGCTGCAAGGGTGGGACCCGCTGTTGATTGAAGCGCTGCTGGGCGTCGCGGCGTTGATCAGCTTCCTGATTATCCGCGCCTTTAGGCCGCAAGAAGCGTCGTTGGCCGCGGCGCCAGCGGAAGGATGGACGGAATGAGCAGCACGGAGCTGGTCGCTTTATCTCTAACGGCCGCCGCGGCTCCCCTTGTTAAGACGGCTGCGGCCCTCGAGAAGCAGCCGCAGCCTGCCGGGGAGCCGGCCATGCCCGCCGGATTGGCGCAGCTGGACCTGGCGTCCCTGGCCGTTGTTGACGGGCCGCTGGCGCTGTCGCGGGCCGCGGTCGATGAGGAGAAGGGCAGCGCGCTTAACTCCCCTGCGGGCCAGGTGATCACCCGCGCGGGCCTTGCCCTGGATGCCGACGCCGTCTTTGCCGATGCCCGGCGGCGTATCGAAAATGTCTTTCGGCTCAATGTTACCCTGCTGGCTGCCCTAGCCCTTATCTTGCTGATCGGTATCGGTGGGGCCATTTACTCCGGTCTTTTCTTGCACAGTAATGTCTGGCCCCTGGTATTTGGCGGCGTGACAGTCGTCGATCTGGCCGGTGTTTATGTGCTCAAGCCGGTCGCGGCCATCAACCGGGCGCTCTTGGCCACGCAGCAGATCGACTTGTTATACTTGCGCCTGCGTGAGGGTTTGAAGGATTGCGAATCGCTGCCCGATCCAAAGGCGTTCATTGAGTGCCGCAACGCTGTTTGGGACCGTGTCTGGGCCGATCTTTCGGCGTTGAGCGCAATCAGTTAGCGAGCATGGTGTGGAGGCAATATGAAATTAGCCGAGGGGTTGATCCAAAGGGCGGATGATCAAAAGCGGATCGAACAGTTGAAAAGCCGCATTGTAGCCAATGCGCGTGTGCAGGAAGGGGATGAACCGGCGGAAGATCCGAATGTCCTGCTGGCGGAAGTGGAACGAATCGCCGCCGATTTGAAGGAGTTAATCCAGCGCATCAACCGCACCAATGCGGCCACGCCGCTGGAAGAAAAGGGGCAGAGTATCGCTGACGCCATCGCCGAGCGCGACATTTTGCGCCTGCGCCACGGCGTGTATACGGCCGCGGCGGATGCGGCCCTGATTCGCCAGGATCGCTACAGCAAATCCGAGGTCCGTTTTGAGAGTACGATGGACATAGCGGGGATACGGGAAACGGCCGATGATCTGGCACGCGCCTATCGCGAGTTGGACACGCGTATTCAAGAGGCTAACTGGCGCGTCGAACTAATGGATTGAGAGTCTACATTTTCACGACGGGCTTGCATTTACCAGGCCCGTTTGTGAAGTGGCTTAACCGGACAAAGCTGAAGTTGGTAGCGGCAAGAGCAGAGGCGAGTACAACCCTCCGGCCGGCGGGGTAAGCCGGCCACCTGGTGGCGTGAGGGGCCACGCCTGCGGTTGATCCCGCGCTAATTGGGTAGGCCCAGTATTGTTACCAGCGTACAGGGTACAGGGTACTGTTACGACCACGGTACTGGTCTGCTCCCGCCGTGAGGGTGGGATAGGGGTCTTCAGCGTTTCTTATCCAGGATCGGCCAGACGGCCGCTGAAGAGAATCGTGCCCGTGGGCATATCGCGGATGAGGAACAGAAACGGCCGGTCCAGCGTGAGTTGCAGCGGCTCCTCGAAGCGAGGCATGGCGCGGGTCATCATGATCACTGCTGTGGCCGCGGCCGCCTCCGTGCCCGCTTCGTCCACGTCGACAAAAGCCTTGTGAATCACATCGGCGATTTGCAGCGTCAAACCGCCGTCCATACCCGAAAAATCGGCCGCTTCGGTGAACGCGTCCGGCATGCCCATGGCAGCAAGCACGGGCTTGAGCATAAACTCGGCGGAGAATTCGAAGCGCGGCATTGTCAATTCGATGCGCCGCGGCGCCAATGCGCCCAGGATCTCTTCCAGAAGGTCGGCATCCAGCGTTTCCTCGACCACGGCTTGATTCCCTTCATCAGGCAGCAGGATGAGCATCGCCAGCTTGCGGTCCTTATAGGGTAGTTCCACGGCCGATAAGCCGGCCATGGCCGCGTAGCGAAACGATTCGGTTTGCCGCATCATCGGTACGGTCAGCGGCTCCCCTTCGGCAAGCTCAGGGCGAGCGCCTGGGGCCGGATAAAAGAGGCCATCGGCCGTGTTTCCCGCTTGGAACGGTTTGGCCCAGGCCGCGTTGAAGTAGATGGCGTTGGTCAGAACCAGGCGCGTTAGGGCGTCGATGGCGCCCGCCGGGATCAAGTCCGTGATGCGCGTCTCAGTCTGCTCGCTGACCCATTCGTTGATGGCCAGGCGTGATTGGTCCGGCGCAGCGGCGAAATCAAGCAGCCGCAGGCCGGCGCCGTAGTTTTCGGCCAGCGTGTCCAGGAAAGGCGCCAGAAACTGGTACCCGGCCTGGCCCCACAACGCATTGATGATGTTCAGCCGGAACGCCGGGTTTTCGTTCGCCCCTTCGGCAGGCTCAGGGCGGGCACCTTCGGCAATCTCAGAATGGGTTCGCGCGCCGCGGCCCGCCAGGGTCAGGTCGAGGGCGTTAAAGGCCGGGTGCAGGCTGGGCTGGGGCAGCGAAAAATGCAGCGTGCGCGCCATCTGGTCTTCGGTCTCTTCTCGCGCTCCGGCGTAAGTCATGGCCAATGCCAGGGAGATGCTATAAGGGGAGAAGAAAAGGTTGTTAGCCCCAGCGGCGGCCAGGCGGCGATAGAGATCGCAGGCGAAGGCGCTGTTGCCCGCCGCCAGTTCCGCCAGTTCGATACCGGAAACGGCCGGCGCCGTATCGCGCGCTTTATCTGAAGACAGTATGCTGATGGGATTGTTAATGGTCTATTCTCCCGTTAGTTCCCCGTTAGGATGTAAATTCAACCTCGTCGACCTCGCTGGCGCTGCTGCTGCGCCCCGGGTAACTGACCCAGCGCATGACCGTATTCAGGTCGGTCACAATGCTTTCGGCCTCGATGACATAGCCGCCCTGAAATTCCATCGATTCCGTCGTGTGCGCGTCTTTCAGCAGCGTCAGGTCATAGCCGCGGTCCAGCGCACCATAGGCTGTAGCGCGCACGCACCAGTTAGTTGCCGCGCCGCCCAAAATAATGTGCGACGTTTCTAGATCGCCCAGCGTTTCGTCCAGCGTGGTCTCCTCGAACGAAGAGTTATAATGCTTATGGATCACCGGCTCGCCCTCACGAGGCGCCAGGCCCGGCGCTAGCTGCCATTCCGGGCTGTCGTAGATTAGTTCGTCGTCGTCATGCTGCACCCAGATGACGGGCACGTTGTTGGCGCGCGCCCGCTTGACGGCACGGCCGATATTCTCGATGATACGTTCCGCTTCCCAAGTTTCGGCCAGCACGCCAACCTGGGCGTCTACAATCACCAGCGCTTTCTTGCTACCTTCGCGAATTGATGCCATTGAGTGTGCCTCCAGCTTGAGCTGATTGCTGCTGTTTGAGATGAATAGCAAACAAGAGAGTGATTGCCGGGAGCAACAATACGCTATTTAGGAACGGTTGTCGACACCTCTTCCCCGGCGCTGATCTGCGCCGGGGCCGCTAGCGCTGGTGAGGGGGCTGTTTCCAGATTTGAGAGAAGGTTGCCGGGCTTATCGTACGCGCACTTGCCGCGCGGCGAAAAAACCCAGCAGGGCCATAGGAATGAGCCCTAATCCAGCGACGGTCCAGCTTGTTGCTTCGACCATGGCGCCAAAGATGACCGGCGCGACAAACATGCCCAGGTTCTGCCCTAACATGACGACGGCCAGGCCGATGCCGGCCAGCTGCGGTTTGCTCATCACTTCCGGGGCGGCGGCGAAGGTTGCTGGGGGCACAACGCCGGCAACTAGACCCTGGATGGCCATGTAGACGAAGATTTGCCAGCCCTCTACCCGGAACGGCAGCAGCAGCATAACGGCAAGCAGAAGAAATGGAATAGTCAGGAAGCGCTTGCGCGAACCGATCCTATCTGACAACAAGCCTGACACGGGCGCGGATATAAGAGCGGCAACGGTGGATAGGAGGACCACCTGGGATGCGCCGGCCAATGAGAACCCGCGCATTTCCGTCAAAAAGGTCACATAGTAGGTGGTGATGGGCATAAAGACCCAATTGAAGCAGCAGAACGCCAGACCGAGGAACCAGATATCGCGGTTAGCCAATGCCTGGCGCAAAGGCGGTGTTTCCATGGCCGCGTCAAGTTCGGCCATGCCGGGCGGCATCCGCAGCAATAAAGCGTAGAGCACCAGGGCGACCAGCGCGAAAATGGCCCCAAACCACCAGACCGACTGCCAGCCGGTCGTCAGGCCCAGCCATGGCGCAATGAGCAGCATCAAGATAATGCCCACAGGCATCCAGGTAGCCCAAATGCCCATTGGCGTACCCTGCTTCTGCGGCGGGAACCAGAATGAGATCACGGCCGGCGCGACGATGGCGATTAGGCCCAAGCCTACGCCCTCAATGACCCGGCTGGTCAGCAGCATGGGCAACCCGCCGGCCATCGCGCCCAAGGCCGAACCAATCACCAGACTGGCCATAGCGATCAGGCCGGTTACTTTAGCTCCCAGGCGCTGCAAGATGACGCCCGCCGGCAGCGCCAGCACCAAGCCCGTAATACTGAAGATCGACATCAGCAGTCCTGCCTGGCTGAGCGAGATGCCAAAGCCCTCGATCAGCACCGGCATGATCGGCGGCACTTTGTTCTGGTTGAGGGCCGCGGCCACGCTGGCTATGTAGACGACAGCCAGGATCACCCAGGCATAAGACAGCACGCTGGCGTTCTTGTAACCTTCACTCTGCTCATATTGCGCTTGGCTCATTTCGTTTTCCCTATGAGGTAAGGAGGTTGAAAAAAGAGGAGGCAGCGGCTGCTGCCTCCTCTAACACGGAGGAATTAATAAACGCCATATTCCTTGGCCGTGTCGATCATCGCGTGAAGGTTCTCCGGCGTTGTGTCATCCAGGACCGCGCCGTTGGCCATGATATAGCCGCCATCCCCGGCTACATCGTCAATCAGTCGCTTCACATAGTTTGCGACCTCTTCCGGTTTGCCCGTTTTCAGCAGCGATGCGGGCACATTGCCGCCGAAGCAAGCCCAGCCTTCCAGCTTTTTCTTGGCTTCCTTCATATCGGTCTGATCGAACATCCAGATGGCGCTGGCAGCGGGTATGTCGGGATCGGCAATGGTGTCCAGGCGCTGATTGTAACCGCCTTCCACAAATAAATAGGGAACGGTTCCCTCGTCAATCAAGCCAAGCAGTACGGCCTTAAGCGTGGGCCAATAGAATTTCTCGAAGTCGCGATTGGACATGAACCCGTCGGCGCCCTTGTGCAGGGGTATGAACACGAACGGATTGTTGCCGCCGTCGGCATTGCTTACGCCCATCTCGATCGCGATGGGTACCAGCCGGTCCAGGGCCTCCAGCAGTTTCTGCGGTTGGCGATACATATCGAGCATGATACCACGTGTACCGCGCATGGTGTCGCCGATCGTATCAAAAGGCGCCTTGGTGAAGCTGCCCATCGTCGAGGGTAAGCCGAGCGTGGCAGTATTGCCGCCGTCAATTGGCCCAACGGCCGAAATCCATTCCATCGTCGCCAGGCCGGCTTCGAGATAGGTCTTAAAAGCCTGCTGCACATCAGGAATGCCAACGGGAATCAGGCTCAGACCCACAAAGGGCAGCTCAACAATGTTGGTAAAGGGCGGCATCAACTGCCAGGGAGCGAGGGCGCCAAACGACCGTGGCAGGTAATATCTCATGAAATAGGAGGAAGGATCGGCAATGAACTGATCGTACTCCTCAGCTTTCATGTATTCGCCCTCAATGCATTGATAGGACGTGTCTGGCGGCGTGCCGTGCCCGGGCCAGCGATAGATCTTGTAATCGAGCATGTCGAACACTTTACCCGGCCCCATGAGGGCGGCGCTGGCCAAATTATCGGGCATAAAATCATTATTGAACTTGGTGAAAGCCTGGCCCAATTTCTCGTAGTCATACATCGCCTCTTCCACGGTGATGCCGCCATATTCGGCCGGGTAGACTCCGATCCAGGGCAGTATGGGCACGCGCGCCGGTTTTTTGAGCAGTAAAACATCCTCCACCATCTGCGTGTGTTTTTGGAAGCGCGCCCTGGCCTCGTCGCTGGCAAACTGCATTTCGTCCACGGACTTCCAGCTGTTCAGACGCAGCTCCTGTCTTTCTTTAGCCGATAACTTCTTCCAGTTTTCGGGCCTGATAAACATTTTTCAAACCTCCTTGCTCACTTTCGGTGAGACTTAACGGGAAATAACGGCCCGCCATTTCCCAGGTAGGGATAAGGTAAAACGCGTTAAGCGGGTACTATCTCGCGCCTCAGTACGCGCCAAATTCATGCGTGGCATTGGTCCAGGCTTCAATCAGCTCGGGATTGCAGCCCTCCAGCTCCAACACGCTGGTGCTCATGATAAAGCCGCCATCCCGGCCGACTTCCTCGCACAGTCTTTTGGTGTAGGCGCGCACCGATTCCGGCGTGCCGTTCTTCAACATCGGAATGGGCATGCCGCCCAAAATGCAGAGCGTGTCACCGACCACGTCTTTGACCTTGAAAATATCGCTGTCCTGGAACATGCCGACCGATTTGCCTTTCGGTAGTTCGGCCAGGTATTCCAGGCGATCATTCCAAACGCCTTCGTAATACACCCAGGGCGTGATCCCGGCATCGATGAACGCCAGTATCATCTCTTTCAACTGCGGCCAGTAGAATTTTTCGAACTGGGCCAGGGACATGAAGCCATCTGAACCGCGATGCAAGGGGATGAAGACGTGGGGAATGTTGTTTGCCTGCACCGCGTTCTTGATATGCTCCACCTGGAAACGGCCGACTTTTTCTTCCGCGGCCAGCAGTTTGTCAGGAATGCGCAGCATATCGAGGAAGATGCCGCGCATGCCGCGCAGCGTATCCGACATGAAGTCGAAAGGCGCCTCACAGATGTTCGCCAGCATGACAAAAGGCGGGAATCCCAATTCCGCCAAGCGCGCGGCCGACACCAGTGATTCTTCCAGCCAGGCCACCTGCGCCTGCGCCGCTTTGTAGATCGTTTCAAACGCGGCGACGACGGGCGGCGCGGTTAAAACCGGGTAGTTGAAGACGTTATAGTAACCGTAGGCGAACATACCCAAAGGCGGCAGCAGAGCCAGCCCTTCGCAGTTTGCGAAGGCGCGCGGCGTGTAGACGCGTATGGTCCAGTCGCCCGGGTCTTCAATAAAGGCGTCATAATCTGCGGCCTTCATAAACTCTTGTTCATTGAACTGGAAAGAGCCGCCTTCATCCAGCCCCAGGCCGGGCCACTTGGTCATACGATCGCCGAGAATCCTGCTCGGTTCTGGCGTGTGCCAGGCGCCGAAGATCATGTCGGGCTCATAGAGCAAAGCCGCTTTTTCCAGCATGGCCTGGCTCGCTTCAAAATCGTCGTAGAGGGTTTGCTTACTGAATCCGCCCATTTCAGCCAGGTAATAGCCCGCGCCCATGATCAGCGGGATGCGATCAGGCTGCTTGAGTTGGACGGCGTCGCTGACCCGCTTGTCGCGGGCCAGGAACTCCGCTGACGGAACAAATTCCGGTGCTACTGCTTCTTGAGTTTCAGCCATTTCAAGCTCCCGCCCACTCCTTGGCCAGGGCGACGGCGGTCATGGCATCACGCCCGTAAGCATCTGCCCCGGTAAATTCGCGGATCTGCTCGTCAATCTGGCCGCCGCCGATCATGATCTTGACGTTGCCCAGACCGGCATCCTTCATCGCCGCTACGGTATCCTTCATCGGATCGTAAGCCAGGGTCAGGAATCCGCTGAGGCCCACGATATTGGCGCCCGTATCCTGCACCGCTTCCACAAAACTGGCCGGCGATACGTCGACACCCAGATCGGTCACTTCAAAGCCGTTGATCTCCAGCATGAAGACCACGATGTCTTTGGCGATATCATGAATATCGCCTTCAACGGTGCCCATGATCACTTTGCCCAACGTTTCCTGGGCCGCTTCTTCCTTCAGGCGCGGCTTGATCACGTCGGAGATCTGGGTCAGCATCTCGCCGGCCAGAATCAGTTCCGGAATGAAGCATTCACCCGCTTCGAAGCGGTCGCCGATCACTTCCATGGCATTGCGACACGCCTCCAATACATCCAGGGGGTCGGCGCCGTCTTCAAGCATCTGGTTGGTGATAGCCAACGCATCCTCTTCGCGCATTTCTGTGATGGCATCGATTAGTTCTTGAGACATCTTTTCACCTCACTCACTTTCTCCCGTATCAATTTTCGCCGTGCCGGGCTGGGAAGAGGCCCGGCACGGTATCTTGTTTAGTCAAAAATGCCGCTGCGGGAAGCGCGCACAAAGTTCAGGCAGTGCCGGTCCCGCCCCAGGAGCAGCTCCGCGGTCAAAATGGCGGCCTGGATTTCCTGGTCAAGCGGGTTGAGAATGGCGCTGTCCAGCCCCGCGGCCATGGCCAGCATCAAGAATCCACGATTGATAGTGGAGCGTGCCGGCAGCCCAAAGGAGATGTTGCTCAGGCCGATGGTCAGGTGTGCCTCGGGAAACTCCTCGCGCACGCCGCGCATCGTTTCGAAGGCGATGTTGGCGCTTTCGGTATTGGTGGCAATTGTCATCGCCAGCGGATCAATGTAAAGATGATCGTCAGGTACGCCAAAAGCGCGTGTCTCGCTGATAACCCTGCGAATCACGTCCAGCCGTTTCTCGCTCGTCTCGGGGATTTTATTCTCATCCATGGCCAGGGCAATGACCTGGCAGTCATGTTCGGCGACCAAAGGCAGAATACCTTTTAAGCGTTCCGGCTCACCGCTGATGGAGTTGATCATCGGCGTCTTGTCTACGGCGGCGATGGCAACCTGAAGAGCCGCCGGATTGGCGCTGTCCAAGCTCAGCGGCGTATCCACGACTGACTGGATCGTATTGATGAGCCAGATCAGATCGTCCGGTTCCCGCTCGGGGTGGGTGCCGGCATTGACGTCGAGCCAGCTGGCGCCGGCTTCGTTCTGTTTGAGGGCAAGGTCGGTGATGGTGGCCTCATCCCGCTCGCTGATGGCTTGTGCCACACGCTTGCGGGTACCGTTGATTTTTTCGCCGATTATCTTCATCTGTTTACCATTTACTTCTTTGCGGCGTCGCCTACCGGCGGCGGTGCGGGAACAACATCCCCAGGGCGAATTTGCGTCCGAATTTAGGGTAGGTTGTTAACTCGTTATAGCTGGTACTGCGGGCGATGGCCTCGGCGCGCTCGCGGGCGGCGCGCGAGATGAGCATCCATTTCGCGCCAATCACGGCCGCATTTCCCACCTGCCGGTACTGCGCCCGCGGCAAATCGGGAAACAGGCCCATGGCAATGGCGTTCTTGACGTCGAGAAAAGAGCCAAAAGCGCCGGCTATGATCACCTCTTCCACCTCTTCCGGGTCGGTGTTGGTTGCTTCCAGCAGGATTTGCAGGCCGGCGTTTATGGCTCCCTTCGCCAGTTGGATCTCGTTGACATCTTTCTGGGTGATGACGACGTCCCGGCCGCTGCCGCTGCTGCGGGCGGGCACCAGGCAAAATTCGGGGCCGAAACGGCCGCTGCCCACGCGCGGGTTGTCTTTGTCAAACCGTCCACGCTCGTTGATCAGGCCCGCCTCAAACAACTGCGCCGCGACATCCACGATGCCCGAGCCGCACAACCCGACCGCGGGCATGTCGCCTACGGTCGTGAGGGCGATGCTGTCGACCGTGATGCGTACTTTTTCGATAGCCCCAGCAGCGGCGCGCATGCCGTCGCTGATGTGCGCCCCTTCAAACGCCGGCCCCGAGGCGCAGGAGGCCGCGGTCAAAAAAGCCACGCCCGGCTTGTGCAGGGCGATTTCCGTGTTGGTGCCGATGTCTACGCCCAGGACGACTTTATCCCGGTGGTCCAGATCGCTGGCCAGAATCATGGCCACGTGATCCGCGCCGACAAAGCCGCCGATGCACGGCGGCACGTACACATAAGCGCCGGGCGCCATATCCAGCCCCAGGTCCACTGCCGGCACGGTAAGCGCGGTGCCCACGGCCGCCACGTAGGGCGAGCGAGTGAGCTGCTGCACCGGCAGCTCTAGCAGCAGGTGCGTCATGGCCGTGTTGCCCACGATGCATGCTTCAACGACCTGCGCCGTGTCTACGTCTGCCTGACCGGCCAGTTCGTGGAGCAGCTCATTCAGCGATTCCCGCACGCGCCCGGCCAGCGTCTTTCCCCCGTCAGGATGGCGCACCGCGTGGTTGAGGCGGCTGATCACATCTTCGCCGTAGCCAATCTGCGGGTTGGGCGCGCCGGCCGAGGCCAGGTCCGCGCCGCTTTCCAGATCGACCAGGTAGGCGGCCAGCTTCGTGGTGCCCAAATCGACAGCGAACCCCAATGGCCGTTGTTCGCCGGCGGAGCCACCGGCGCCGCGGGCGGCGATGATCTCCCGATCGCGCACGAAAACCGTCACATGCCAGTTACTCTCGCGCAGCAGCGGTGACAAAACGCGCATCACCGGCGGGCCGGCAAACAGGTCCCGCAGGCCGTATCGCTCCTGCAGGGCGTCGGCCAGGCGCGTCAGGTCAGGCCGCACATCTTCCAGGGTAGGGGGCGCCATCTCCACAGTGAAGGCGCGCACCAGCGGGTCAGGATCAATCTCGTGCAGGTCGGCGGCGACTTGCAGGCGCTGCCCAGTGAGAAGCGAGTCGCGGGGAATCTGTACCGTCAAAGCGGATCGAGCATAGGTGCAGCAGGCCAGCCTCTCGCGTTGCTGCAGTTCCAGCTCGGTGAGGATAAATTCCTCGTCGAGATTAGGGGGCGTCGTCTCGCCGGAGAGGACAACGATGCGGCACTGTCCACAGCTGCCTTCCCCGCCGCAGGCGGAAGAGAGGTCGATGCCGGACTCGCGCGCTGCTTCAAACAGGCTCTCATCAGCCCGGGCGGCGACGCGTTTGCCTATAGGTTGAAACTGCACCTCAAATGACGTATTTTCAGCCATCCTTGTCCTTTTTGGGCGACGCCGGCGGCGTGGTTGCTAATAGGTTCAGGTTGCTGGTGGTCGTGGCTGTGGTCTTGAAGTCGGTATACTTGATCGTCCGGCCCGGCGGCACGACGACAAAATCATCACCCCAAGGGCCGTAGAGCGTGCGATAAATCAGATCGTTTGAGCCCGGCAGCTCTTCAAAACGCAGGTCAAACTTTTCGGCCACTTGGCGCGCATAGTCGCGGTAATAACCCTGGTTCGCCGTGCCGGTGTCGATGTAAACCAACCGTTTATAGTTCTGCAGCATGATGCGCATGATACGGTCTGCCCGTTCGGGGCCGTATTTTTCCAGGGTGCGATTGTATTCATCCAGCAGGGTATCGCTGACTTCGATCCAGCCTTTGGTGAGGTAATAGGTGCCTGGTTCCTTCTCGTGCTCCGCCTTATATAATGCGCTCGATCCGAGGAAACAGGCGATGCAATCATCCACGCGCGGGACAACGAGGGTGCAGTTACGTGATTCCAAGCCTACGACGGCCATGGAACAAAGGCCATACCCAAGGATA
This sequence comes from Promineifilaceae bacterium (SeqCode), assembly GCA_046259695.1. GTDB lineage: Bacteria > Chloroflexota > Anaerolineae > Promineifilales > Promineifilaceae > JAACFF01. The sequence goes on from JBJYWX010000247.1 coordinate 29,005, forward strand.
ATCGTCTGGTACTCGGCGCAGGCGGCATCAATCGCTTCCTGCAGCCGTGTCTTTAAGCTCTTGGGTATCAGATGCAGCCCGAAATCCAAGACCTCGTAGGAAAAATCACCCGGCATGAGGGGCAGCATCTCCTCAATGACGGTTGCGCAGGCGATAACTTTGGTGCGGCCCTTGTCCATAAATTCCCCGAGCCTTGCGGCTATTGTGCAAACTACCCGGAAGTTATACACTTATATAGGGAAGTATGCCCAGCCATAATGTATAGTTATATAGGGAAGTTGTCAAGCGTAAGGGCTTTTTTATAGCGGGCGAAAGGGTAGTGTGCGACAAAACGGCCGGAAAGTACCCCACCAGGCCTGACTGGAAGATGTATGAATACGGAAAAAATCCGCCGGGAACAAATCGATCGCGATGCCTATGAGCCGGCTTATGCGCAGCTAGCCAACATCCTGCGCCGGCAGATCGCGGAGGGCGCTTTCCGGCCCGGCGATCAACTGCCTTCGGAAGCGGAGCTGTGCCGGGCGTATGGCATTAGCCCGATGACGGTGCGGCGCTCGATCAACCTGCTGTCGGATCAGGGGGTGGTGAGCACGGCGCAGGGGCGGGGGACTTTTGTTAAGCCGCTGGAGCTAAGCACGGCCGTCTTCGATTTGCAGGAGCTGCAGGACCTGTTCCAAAACGATGGGGATACGGCCGTGAAGCTGCTGGACGTGCGCATCGTCTCCGCCGACGAGCGCATGGCGCGCAAGCTGGACATTTGTGAAGGGGCCGATGCGATCTATATCCGGCGCCTGCTGACCAGGCAGGGAGAACCCATTTCTTACCACCGCGCTTACCTGGTTTACGATCCCACCAAACCCATTGTGGAGGCGGAGATGGACGTGACCTCGCTGCGCGGGCTGCTGGGCCAGGCCGATAACCAGATGCTCAAGTGGGGCGAGCTGACGATTGAAGCGACGCTGATGAACGAGGAGGAAGCGCGGATTCTCCAGACCCCGCTGCCGGCGTCCGCCTTCTACCTGGAGCACCTTTTTTACGGCTTTGACGAACGGCCGGCCAGTTGGGGCTGGTTCGTTTTCCGCAGCAATGTGCTGCGCTTCACCACGCAAATCGGCATCCAAGAGGGTAAGGCATGAGCAAGCACGGCAAACCTGATCCGCTGCGGCCGCTGCTCATCGCCCGTGTCGCCGATCTGGATGAAGATGAGGCCCTGGCTATTGTTGAGGCGCGCCTTGCCCAGGGACATGATCCGCTGGCGATCATAGAGGATTGCCAGGAAGGGCTGCGGCTGGTGGGCGAGCGGTATGAGCGGCAGGAATATTACCTGTCGGGCCTGATCATGGCCGGCGAAATCTTCCACCAGGTCATGGAAAGGGTGCAGCCGGTGATAAAGAAGACGCTCACCGGCAATGAACTGGGGACGATCCTGCTGGGCACCGTAAAGGGCGACATTCATGATATCGGCAAAAATAACCTGAGCATGCTGCTCACCTGTTACGGTTTTTCGGTGATCGATCTGGGCATTGACGTGCCGCCGGCCGAGTTCCTGGCCCAGGCGCAGCAGAACCGGCCGGATATTGTGGGCCTGTCCGGTTTGCTGACCAGTTCGTATGACGCGATGAAGGAAACGGTCGATCTACTGCGCGAGTCGGCCGATGCCGTGACTGCCGCAGTGCCCGTCATTATTGGCGGCAACCAGCTTAACGAACAGGTCTGCGACTATGTCGGCGCAGACTACTGGGTAAACGACGCCATGACCGGCGTGCGTATGTGCCAGCGCCTGCTGGCGCGAGCATAACCTCGCCCAGACCGAAGATCTTTAACGTGGATTACGTGCGGGGTTACCGGGCTGCTTGGTTCTCGTTTACGAAAACAGGGATTCCCCGCTAAGGCAGCGCTTTGACCTGTTCGATGATCTCCGTTTGGAAGGATTCATGCGCGCCGTTCTGGGGCAGGAAAGTGACGTCGTAGCCGGCCTCGGCCAGCGCCGCGGCGAAACGCTCGGCGTCGTCGAAGTCGGTAAACGGGCTGTGATCCGACTTACCGTGCAGTAGGCGCACGACCAGTTCCGGGTTGTGGCCGATGGCGGCGAGCGACTTCAGCGGAGCATGCCACTCCTTGAGGCTGGGCACTTCGTTGCCATCTAGCCAGAACTCATCCGCGTAGGAGCCGGCGCCGGCAACCAGGGCCGTGATCGCCGCCGGTTCGGCGGCGGCCGCGCAGCGCACCTGCTGCGGTGGGCCGTCATTGGCCGCGGCGTAACTATCCCATTCTTCCTGCACGCTGCCATCTTCACTCAGCGCCAAAATGGCGCCCAGCCAGGACCCGGCCGAAAAACCGGTCCAGATCACGCGCTGTGGATCGGCGCCGTACTGCCCCGCTTCAGCGGCGGCAAAGCGCAGGACGCATTCCGCATATTCGGTCGCCGCGCGCACCTTTTCGACGGCTTCGCCCGGTTCGGCCGTGAGCCAGGTGAACGGGATCACGACGTAGCCTTCCTTGGCCAGGATGCGTCCCATTATGCGGCCGGTCGATTTATCCAGGCTGCTGCCGTGGGCCCAGAGAACGATCGGTTTATTTTCGCCCATACCGGGCGTGTAGTAGATGTCGAGAAGCTGCTGGCCCAGATCGGGATCAAGCGCCTCGGCATAGGGAACGTCGCTTATGACCGCTACTTCAGCGGGGACCGGCGTATGGGTGGGTGCGGCCGTGGGGACCGTGGTTGGTGCCGGGGCTGTGGTTAGCGAAGGGGCGATGGTCGGCGCGGGTTCGGCCGTGGGCGGGGCGGCGGCCGTGGGTTCAGCCGCGGGAGCCGAATCCGGCCCCTGCGGCGCGGCACAGCCGGTTACAAGGAGCGCGAGCAGGCAGATTATCGCTAGCAAATTTCTTTTCATGGGAAGCACTCGTCAGCACATAGACCTAAGTGCTGCTATGATAATATATTCCCGGCAGGCTGTACAGCTAGTTCCGGATTCTTGTGCCTTGGGGCAGGAAAGCAGGTCATCAAGAAACGGCCGCAGCGTTAAATCAAATGACTGTGCTGAAAGTGCGGAAGAACCATGACGCACGCCTATCGTACGGATGATGGCAACACGGTTATTGTCACCCATACATTCAACACCCTGGAGGAGGCTCAGAAGTACAAGGATGTGATGGAATCGCCTGATGGCTGGGCAATGCTTGAGCAAAACGGCGCTGAGCCGCCATTTACAGTTTGGGTTGCTGAAGAAATAGATATGTGAGTATATAGACTTTCTCGACAGGCCGATCCTGTAGTGTCCAGACCTGTGCCCCAAGGCCAAATAATATGAAAGAAACAGGCTGGCAGGTATTCCACCAGCCTGCTTCAACCACTTATTGGCCTCCCTGTGAATCAGACTAACTCATGTAAGATTCAACCGCCAGGCGCTCAAACCGTGTGTGGCAGCATATAGTATGCGTTCGGCTGGTACGATAGTCAGGCCGGCGACTTCGACGTTAGGCATGCCCGGCGCGGCGAGCGTCCAGCTCGTTGTGCCGTTGGCCAGCCGGACCACTCCGAAGTCATTCGACGCGTAGAGGTCACCGGTGACATCGTCATAAGCAATGCTCGTCATTGGGATATCGCCTAGGTCATATGACCAGTCGGTCCACGTCGACGTGCCAGCATTAGGATCGTACTCAACCTCGAAAACATGCCCGGGCGTGCCTGGCGTGTTGGAGTTGTAACCGCTGTAGGAGACCCAGGCCCGGTTGGGATTGGCCGCATCCACAGCAATCCCGGAGACAAACCGTCCCGGGCTCGCCGAGGTGTCGTCGTCCAGCCGTATCCAGCTCACCGCCGAGGCCGGATCGGCGTCCACATTCTTTGAAATAAAGACGCGTCCCTTGGTGGTGGCGGCCCACGCCGTAGACGTATCGGCCGTCGTGCGCGCGATCGCCGCCATGGCGCTGCCGCTGCGATCGCCGAAGGCAGCGTCGGTCAGCGGCGTGGCGCCGAGCCGCTCCCAGTCGCCGCACGTGCCGAACGGTCCGGTGCCGGTCCACTCGTTGCAGATTGCGTTCGCCTCGGCGATTGTCCGCGTACCCAGGCCGGCGGTCTTCGTCCGGTAAACGGTCAAGCCGGTGCCGGAGAACAGCGTCTTGCTGACCACGGGATCGCTGATCATGGGCGTGTAGAACTCGCTGCCCGCGTTCGCGTTGCCACCTAGCGGAGCGCCGATCCAGATCCATTCAGCGATATCGCCCTTGGCGAAGTTTACGTCAGGTGAGGCGCCAGTGAAGTTGTGGAAGCGGAACTCGGGGATAGCCACGTCGAAGCCGGACTGGCCGCCGTCGCCGATCATCGTGTTCTCCCACTTGT
>JBJYWX010000248.1:0-3319 GCA_046259695.1 Promineifilaceae bacterium (SeqCode)
ACCTGGCTGCTCACCGTCACAACGGCGGGCACACCCGCTTTCAAAGCCAGAGATTTTACACGCAGCTGGTAAAGCAGGTTGTTCACCGGGTCGGGAATTTCGCCGAAACGGTCAGCCAGTTCCACCGCCATATCCTCGATTTCGGGCATTAAATCGAGCGCGGCCATGCGCCGGTAGAGGCGCAGGCGCAGACCGGAATCAGGCACGTAATCGGTGGGAATATAGGCGGCAAGCGGCAGGTCGATCAGCGTATCCTCCAGTGGTTCCAATGGCAGCTGCTCCCCGCGCCGCTCAGCCTTCCGCCGGCGTACGGCCGAATTGAGCATGCGCGTGTACAGGTCAAAACCGACATCGGAGATATGGCCGCTCTGCTGCGCTCCCAAAATATCACCCGCGCCGCGAATCTCCATATCGCGCATGGCGATGGTATAGCCCGCGCCCAACTGCGTTTCCTCGGCAATGGTATCCAGCCGCGCCTGCGCATCCGCGCTTAACCCATGATACGGCTTGTGAAAGAAATAGGCATAGGCTCGCCGCGTACCGCGTCCTACGCGACCGCGTAACTGGTATAGTTGTGACAAACCAAACTGCTCGGCGCGATCGACAATTAAGGTGTTGGCATTGGGGAAGTCAAGGCCGCTTTCGATGATCGTCGTGCTGATCAGGATATCAATCTTGCCTTCCGAAAAATCCTCCATGATGCGCTCAAGTTCGCGTTCGCTCATCTGGCCGTGCCCCACAACGACATTCGCATCCGCCACCAGCCGCTCGATCCGCTTGCGTACAATATCAATCGTCTGCACGCGATTATGCACGACAAACACCTGTCCCCCGCGGTCCAGTTCGCGCAAGATGGCGCGGTGCAGGCGCGCATCATCCATCTCGCCGACGTAAGTCTGCACGGGCAGCCGTTCTGCCGGCGCGGTATCGATAATACTGATGTCGCGCACGCCGGCCAGGCTCAGGTGCAGTGTGCGCGGGATCGGCGTCGCCGTCATGGTCAGTACATCCACCTCTGTGCGCCACTGCTTTAATTTTTCTTTGTGCCCCACGCCGAAGCGCTGTTCCTCGTCAATTATCACCAGGCCTAAATCCTTAAACGAGACATCATCTGAAAGCAGGCGGTGCGTGCCGATGATGATATCGACTTCGCCCTTACGCAGCTTTTGCACGATGCGCTGCTGTTGTCCCTGAGTGCGGAAGCGCGACAGCATCTCCACTGTCACAGGAAACGGCCGTAACCGTTCACTGAAGGTATTATAATGCTGCTGGGCCAGGATCGTCGTCGGCACCAAGATGGCAACCTGCTTGCCGTCTAGAACCGCCTTAAAGGCGGCACGTAAGGCTACTTCCGTTTTGCCGTAGCCTACATCGCCGCAGATCAGGCGATCCATGGGCCGTGGCTGTTCCATATCCGCCTTCACTTCACTGATCACGCGCAGCTGGTCCGGCGTTTCCGGATAGGGAAAGCTCGCTTCCAGCTCCGCTTGCCAGGCATCATCTTTTGCAAAAGCGTGGCCGTCCACCAGCTCGCGTGCCGCATAAAGGTCCAGCAGTTCCCCAGCCAGTTCGTCAGCCGCTTTCCTGGCTTGTTCTTTGCTGCGATCCCAGGATTTTTCGCCAAGACGGTGCAGCTGCGGGTGGCGATCGTCCGGACCGACCCACTTACCTAGGCGGTCGGCGTGATGCACAGGGACATATAAAGTATCGCTGTTGCCATACTGCACCAGTAAATATTCGCGCTCCATCCCTCCGATCTGCCGCGACACCAGCCCTGCAAAACGGCCGATACCGTATTCCAAATGCACTACGTAATCGCCAGCTTGTATGTCGGCGAAGGTCGCCTCCGGTGCCGTGGGATGGAACTGCCGCGCACGGCGTGGAATCGGCCGTTTCCATCCAAAAACCTCAGCGTCAGTCAGCAGGTCCAGCAAAATGTGATTGTCGCTGCGGCGCACGAGGATAAATCCCTCCGACAGGCCGCCCTGCACAAATGTGAGCGACCCGGCAGGTGGTTTTTGCCTGATCGCTTCTTTCGGAAACTGCGCCTCGATCTTGTTGCCAATCAGGGGCGACTCATTCTGGCGCGTGCGTTTATCCTCACGCCATAAATCGGCCAGGCGCGAAGCCTGGCGGCTGAGCACAACCACCGTTTCTTCATCCTGTCCCGCCTGGCGCAGCTGGGTCATTAACGGCCGTACCTGGCCGCCGTAGCGCGGACCGGGTTCAAATGCATCCGCCAGGTCCGATGAGGCGGGCACCCCTTCTACACCTTCACCCAAGATCAACGGCTGCCACCAGCGCAGCTCGTCGCCGATCTGCTGCCATTGTAAGAGGGGACCCGGATAATCAGGCGGTAGAACGGGCTGCTCGTTGGCGATCTGGTCCGCATTCTCCAATAGCTCTTGGACGGCCGTTTCCAGATCCGGCCAATCGTCTACGACCAGCAGTGTGTTCTTCGGCAAATATTCGAGTAGACTTGCCGGCCGTGGGTAAATATAAGGCAAATAAAATTCTAGATTGGGGAAAGCGTTCCCGGCGATAATATCGGGTAGGTCATCGCGCCAGGAAGGTAAATTATCTTCCCCGCCAGCTATGATCTCCTGCGGGTCGCCCCATGCCGCCGCGTACTCTTTCAACACCGCCGGCAGCGCTTCCCGCGCCGGAGGTATAACAACTCGCTCCGGCATTGCCTGCCCATCATCGCCAACCGTACGCTGCGTCGCCGGATCAAAGAAACGAATCGTGTCAATCTCATTACCGAATAATTCAATGCGCACGGGATAGCGCGAAGAGACGGGGTAAATATCCAAAATACCCCCGCGCCGGCTAAACTGACCTGCTTCCTCGACCACACTGGCTTCTACATATCCGGCCTCTCGCCAGGAAGCAAGATGGTTCTCTAGATCCAGGACCTGCCCCGGCCGCAGCACCTTCGTCGCCGACATGAAGCGGCGCATGGGGATTGTTTTTTGCAAGAAGGCGCGCGCGGATAGAACGATCAACGGCGGCACCACCGGTTCGGGAATCATGGGATGCTGCGGACCTGCTAGCATCGTCAGTACTGCCAGACGATCGCGCCGCGTACGCTCACTCCATGGCCCGCGATCGTATGGCAGCGGAGTCGGTTCGGGAAATCGCACCAGCACGTCCGGCTGTGGTAACCACATTTCCAGCGACTGCATCCAGGCTGAAGACCGATCCACGCGCCCTGTCAAAAGGACCACCGGCCCGTCATGATCGCTGTAAAGGCGCGCCAAAGCCGCCGCACGGCCGTTTTCCGGCAGTCCGAGCGGCGGTAGCCCCTCCTGCTTGCCCA
>JBJYWX010000249.1:0-11452 GCA_046259695.1 Promineifilaceae bacterium (SeqCode)
TGGTGCGTTGTTAACGGCCGTGTTACAGTACCCTCAATTAAGTCTGGCAGCGCAATCACACTTGCCGCCGCGAGGGGACAATGAGCACAATTCTAGCCAAGAATGCACGGATATTAGTGACTATGGACGGGGACCGCCGCGAAATCAGCGATGGCGCTTTGTTCATACGTGATAACCTAATCGAACAGGTCGGGGTCACGGAGGACTTGCCCGATACAGCTGATCAAGTGCTCGACCTCTCCGGGCACATCATCCTCCCCGGTCTCGTCAACACCCATCATCATCTGTACCAATCGCTGACGCGGGTTATCGCGCAGGAAGCCGATCTCTTCACCTGGCTGACAACTCTCTATCCCATTTGGGCCCGCCTCAATGATGAAGCCATTTACGTCAGCACCATCACTGGTCTCGCCGAACTTGCTCTATCTGGCTGCACGACAAGCAGCGATCATCTGTACGTCTTTCCTAACGACTGCACACTCGACAGCCAGATCCGCGCTGCGCAAACCATAGGTGTGCGCTTCCACGCCGCGCGCGGCTCCATGTCCCTTGGTGAAAGCCAGGGCGGCTTGCCACCGGATAGCGTCACGGAAGATGAAGCATTCATTCTCAAAGATAGCCAGCGTCTCATAGAGACCTATCATGATCCCTGGCCGGGGGCGATGATCCGTATTGTCCTCGCACCTTGCTCACCATTCTCCGTTACGCCCGAGCTTATGCGCCAGTCGGCCGAACTGGCGCGCCAGTACGGCGTTCGCCTGCACACGCACCTGGCTGAAACCGTGGAGGAAGAAGCTTTCTGTCTCGAGACCTTCGGCAAACGGCCGGTTGCCTACGTCGAGTCTCTAGGCTGGACCGGCGATGATGTATGGCACGCCCACTGTGTTCATATGAGCGCGCCGGAGATCGAGCTGTTCGGCCGTACTGGCACAGGGGTCGCTCACTGCCCGGCCAGCAATATGCGCCTCGCCAGCGGCATCGCCAGGCTGCTTGACTTCCGCGCTGCTAACGTGCCGGTCGGACTTGGCGTCGACGGTTCGGCCTCCAACGATGCCGGTCATCTAATGCAAGAAGCGCGTTTGGCCATGCTGCTTCAGCGCGTAGCGCCCGATCGTTATCTTAGTGAGACGCCGGGCGGCCGCGGTGGCTTCGCCGGCAGTGCCGCGGCCATGTCCGCGCGCCAGGCCCTTGAACTTGCTACCCTCGGCGGAGCGGGCGTCCTCGGTCGTGATGATATTGGCTCCCTCGTTCCTGGCAAGAGCGCCGACTTCATAGCTATCAATCTCGACCGCCTGTCCTACAGCGGCGCAGGCTACGATCCCGTCGCCGCTATGGTCTTTTGCAACCCAGAGACAGTCGATTATTCCATCATCAATGGCCGCGTGATTGTCGAACGCGGTCAGTTGACAACCGTTGAACTAGGGCCCCACCTGCAGCGGCACAATGAGATCTCTACGGCCATGCTCCGTAATGAACCATACTAGTCCAACACCCGCCTCGGTATCCGCCAAATTGGTTGGAACATCATGAATATCAGCGCCAACGGCATTGTCCTCAACGAATTCGGCGAGCTCCTGCTCATTCAACGTGATGACACGCACACCTTCGCCCCGCCTGGCGGCGGTTGCGAGATTAACGAACTGCCAAACAAAACGGCCGAACGCGAAGTGGAAGAGGAGACTGGCATCAAAGCACGCGCCGTTCGCCTCGTCGGTCTCGATTTCTTGCCCAGCAGGCCGTTGCCTTTTCTATTCCTCCACTTTCGCTGCATCCAGCGCGGGGGAACCCTAAACGCCTCTTCGGAATCAGCTCAAGTTGGCTTCTTCAACGCCAATCCGCCGCCCGGCCCCATGCTGCCCATGCACCGCAAGCAGATAGAAAACGGTTTCTCCCACGCCGGTGGCGCGCCACAATGGGGGCGTCTGCCATATGGCCTCGGTTCGCGGTTCGGATTTTTCTTACTCAACCGGCTGATTTATCCCTGGTTAGCGCTGAGCCGTAAGCGGCGTGGCGAGCCAGCGTATTCCCCTCCGCCAAACTGGGTAGTATCCACCAAATTCATTTTTCAGAATGAAAAGGGGCAAATGTTGTGGGAGCATAATGGCGATCACTGGGCATTACCCGCCTCCCACGCCTCTGCTGATCGGCCGCCTTGGGAGCTTGCTCCTGAATCGCTTCCAGCTGCCGGCGATAATGATCTGCGGCTTACTGACTTGAAGCATATCGCGGTCATGAAAGACCGTCCGGAAATGTGCTTTGTATTCAGCGGAAATCTTACCGTTTCGGCCGCGAGACAGCTCCCCGCGACATTCGCCTACTTCTCTCCCGGCGATGAGCCCACTGAAACCCTTCCGCCCGATCGCGCCATCGCCGTGGCTGCCCTCCACGCCGCCGGACCAACAACGATGGCTATTGGAGATTCTCCTTAACGGCCGGCGCGGGCCCTGCAGCGCGCCTTTATCTCTTGCACAGGGCATTAGAAATACCCTTGAAATACGCCCTTCTCCGTTTGACACGCCCCCTCTGATTGCTATAATTGCCACTCTTCATAGTTACAGATTACGGTGTTCTGCCCCCTCATAGTCAGAACAATCGATTTCAACATCGGAAGCGCGGGTGGAATGGATAACTGCGCAGGAGTATTGTGTCATGGAAGAAAATAACGCGACGCCGGTTGAGCCCACTGAGACGGCAAACCCCACCTCTATCGACGAACTTGAACCGAAAATGAAGGTAAATGGGACCGTATCTCGCCTCGAATTGTACGGCGCCTTCATCGATATTGGCGTCGGCACCAACGCCTTGATCCATATTTCAAAGCTCGGTAAGGAACATGTTAATCGTGTATCCGACGTACTGCAAGTTGGCGATGAAGTTTCAGTCTGGATCGAGCGGGTTGACCCGGAGCAGGAACAGATCATGGTCTCAATGGTGGAGCCCTTGGCCGTTGAATGGAGTGACTTGCGCAAGGGCGAGGCATTCTCAGGGACAGTGGCCCGCCTTGAAAGTTACGGTGCGTTTGTCGATATCGGCGCGGAACGTGAAGGTCTGGTGCACATTAGCGAGATCAGCCACGATTACGTTAAGAACCCCAGCGAAAAGCTGTCCGTCGGAGACGTGGTTCAGGTAGAGGTGCTGGACTTCAGCAAGCGCAAGCGCCGCATTGACCTGAGCATCAAGAATCTGTTGGAAAAACCAGAATCGGCCGCGCAGGCGGATACTTCCTACCGCGCGCAGGAAGTGACAGAAGAGTTCGAGGAAGAATTTGAAGAGGTTCCCACGGCCATGGAAGTAGCCCTTCGCAAGGCGATGGGGGATGATTCCATTGACGCCCTTGAGGGCCAGTCCAAACGCACTGGCAAGAAGAGCAAGAAGAAGCAGCGCGCAGCGCAAGACGATCTGCTCGACCGCACGCTGCAGTATCAGAAAAACGGTTAATCAAAAAGACCTGCCCGATGGCAGGTCTTTTTTTAGAAAACGGCCGGTGGCCAGTCAATCATTATAGCTTCGAGCAAACTGCCCGCCGCTACATGCTTTACCCCTTCGGGGATAATCACCAGCGCATTGGCCTTTACCATCGAGGTCAACACATGTGATCCCTGGCTGCCAGTTGAAACAGCTACATACACGTCATCTTTATGCGTCACGACAGCGCGCACGTACGTCTCTCGCCCATCGGAGTCGATCTCTTCAGCAAAAACAACCTTCACGCGCGGGCGACTCAGTTGGCTGTGTCCGCCAAGTTTAAGGATCGCCGGTCTTACGAAACGCTCGAACGAGACCATCGCCGAGACTGGATTGCCCGGCAGGCCCAGGTAAGTTACGCCCTGATAGTTCCCAAAAGCCAGCGGCTTACCAGGCCGCATCCGCACCCGCCAAAATCCTACGTTCCCTTCCTTTTCCAGGACTGCCTTGACAACGTCGTAGGCGCCGACGGAAACACCGGCCGAACTTACAAAGAGATCGACCCCTTCGTCGAGGCCAATGTGCAGCTTTTCGCGGACGTCCGCCTCACGATCGGCTGCCACCCCTAACCTGATTGGAACCGCCCCTAATGCCATGACCTGCGCCGCCTGGGCATAGCTGTTACTGTCGCGGATCTTCCCCGGCCGCAGCGTCTCCTCGACCGCGATTAACTCATCTCCGGTAGAGAGTAGGCCCACACGCGGCCGTCGATGCACCAGAACACGGCCCACACCCAGCGAAGCCAGAACGCCCACTTCTTGCGGGCGCAGCAGGTGCCCTGCTTCCATGACGCGCGTGCCGGCCTGGATATCTTCGCCGATGGGCCGCACGTAATCGCCGGCCTGGACCGCACGCCCTACCAAAATCTCCGCGGGCAGCGGCCGTGCGGGTTCGCGCCAAGGCTCATTGGTGTCTTCCACCGGCACCACCGCATCGGCGCCTTCGGGCATGGCTGCCCCGGTCATGATCCGCGCTGCCGTCCCCGGCTGCAGCGTAATCTCCGGCACAGTGCCCGCGGCGATATCGCCCAAAACGCGCAGGGCTACGGGTCCATTTTCCCTGGCCGCTTGCACATCGGCCGCGCGAACCGCGTAACCGTCCATGGACGAATTGGCAAAAGGTGGCAAACTGTCTTCGGCCACAACAGCCTCGGCCAATACCCGACCCAGCGCTTCTTCGATCGGCACCCGTGTTGCTGGCAGTGGGGCCACGCTCGCCAATACCAGGGCTAATGCTTCGTCTACAGTAAGGTCTTCCGCCGCTGCCACAAGATCCCTCTAATTGCGCGCGGCCAGGCGGCCGTCCAGTTCCAATCTTTCCGCGTCGGCCTGCATCGCCGCCAGCACATTGCCGATATGTGTCCACAGATCTAGCTTGCCATCAAAGCAAACTTGGCTGAAATCTTCAGTGTGCCGCTCTACCTCGTCCCGGTCAACGCCGGCGGCGAAGGCGCGGTTCTTCCATTTCTTGCGTATGGACTTCAAGTTAACATCGGCAATATTCTTTGACGGGCGGACCAGCGTAGTAGCCACTATTAGGCCGGTAATTTCGTCATTAGCCATGAGCGCAAAGTCGATCGGTTTTTCCCGCTCTACGCTCGTACCCTCCGTGTAATGCGAGAGGACAACACGAATTGTCTCCTCATCCCAGCCCCTTTCACGTAGAATCTTTGACCCTTCAATCGGGTGCCGGTCCAGATCGGGGTGGATCTCCCAATCAAAGTCGTGTACCAGACCCACTGTTTCCCAATAATCCCGATCCTCATCCAGCAGCGCCGCGTAATAGCCCATCGCGTCCGCTACCGCCAGCATATGTCGCCTCAAACCCGCGTCCTGGACAAACTCTGTGACCAGTTCCCAGGCCTCGTCTTTTGTTTTTGCCGTAGTCACGTCCTACTCACCTGAATCGCCGTTGCGCGCGCCGCACTCGCATTCGCCGCCATTATTGCAGCCGTTGGCTGCTTTCTTCTGCAGCGCTTCCAGCTCGGCCGAAGGCTCCAACTCGTGACGCTCCACTTCGACAACTTCTCCATCCTCCAAGCGCACCAGCACCGTCTCCTTCAGCACGCGCACGTCCACGACCTTCCCCTTGCCATGCGGCGTATCCACCCGCTTCCCACGCTTGGGCAGCGTCTTGCGCGCTTCCACGTATTGTTCATACTCATAAACAAGGCAGCAGCGTAAGCGCCCGCACATGCCCGTAATCTCATTCGGGCTCAGCGAGACATTTTGTGCCTTGGCCATCTTGATCGAGATTGGGCTGAACTCGGTCAAAAAAGTTGAGCAGCAGCGTGGCGCGCCGCACGCGCCATAGCCGCCCATGATGCTCGCCACGTCGCGTGGGCCAATCGAACGCAGTTCTACTTTTGAGCGAAAGGCACGGTTGAGCGCCGTTCGCAGAGCCTTCAAATCAAGCTTCTTATTTTCCGTCGTATACGAAATCGTCAGCCACGAACCATCATAACTGTATTCAGCCTTTATGAATTTGGCGTCATCAATGTTGAGTTTTGTCGCTTTTTCGCGGCAACTTATGAGCGCGTCGAGTTCCTTCGCCTGCCACACCTGCTGCATCACCAGATCGCGCGGTGTCGCCTTGCGATCCACTGACCGCACGCCGCGCCGGCGCAAAACGCTGTCAGGCTCAACAAAGGCAATAACCTGGCCCAGTTGCCGCCCTCGCTTGGTGTCAACAATTACATAATCACCGGGGAGTATCTCTAGATCATCCTCTACTCGAAAATGATAGAGCTTTCCGAGTTTTTGGAAGCGAATACCGACGTAAGGGGACGTCCCTTCCGTTATTTCTGTTGTCATGCAATCTCCAAAAACAAAACGCCGGAGCGTTTCATTGGTTCTTTTAGTTTATTACTGTCAGTTATAGCCAATTTGCCCCACCATCACAAATCGGCGAGCATCTTCTTTAGCTTTGCCCGCCCAGCGGCGCCAAAGACATACAGCTACCAAGAAGGGCTGCACATGATGCAGCCCTACCTTAATTATTCCCAATACGAGTGCCGGCAGCCGGCGGCACCGCGATCAACCAATCATTTGGATCGGAATAACCCCTTCCGATTGCTTCTGCAGCGTGAGAACGCTGACGCGCGCTGCAACTTTGCGTGAAATCTTGGTCAGCGCTTTTGCTGCCTCTGACTCGGGATGGGCCACGACAATGGGATTGCCGCTGTCGCCGCCGACGCGTACTTCCGCCTCCATCGGCACGCTGCCCAAGAAATCCACATTATATTTCTCCGCCAGTTGTTCACCGGCGCCCGTGCCGAATACCGGGCCGCTCATATTTTCTATGACGCCAATGATCGGTACGTCTAACTTCTCAAAAGTCTTCATGCCGCGCAGGGCATCTGCTGCCGCGACTTCCATTGGCTGCGTAATCACCAGGGCGCCGGACAGAGGCAGCACCTGCGCAAGCGTCAACTGCGCGTCGCCGGTCCCAGGCGGCAGGTCGACCAGCAAATAGTCCAGTTCGCCCCAATCGACATCGGTCAAGAGCTGTTGGATAGCGCCATGCAGCATCGGGCCGCGCCAGATCAGCGGCTGATCAGGCTTTACCAGAAAGGCCATCGATATGAACTTAACGCCATAATTCTCTGCCGGAACCATTTTGCGATCGCGCACGGGCGGCATCGTATCGACGCCCATCATCATCGGAATATTCGGGCCAAGGATATCGGCATCCAGCAGACCTACCCGCGCACCCTGCTGCGCCAGAGAGATGGCCAGGTTGACAGCTATCGTTGACTTACCCACGCCGCCTTTTCCACTGGAGACGGCAATCGTATTGCGAAACTGCTGGCCCAGTTGATTACCAATACGGCGGTCTGTAGGCACGTTAGAGGCAAAATCTATCGTCACGCTGCCCAAAGCGGGAATTGACGAGAGCGCCGCGCGCGAATCTTGTTCCATCGTATGCTTAAGCGGACATGCCGGTGTCGTCAACATGATGGTAAATTTAAGGTCGTTTCCATCGATCGCGATGTCTCGCACCATATTGAGCGACACAAGGTCGCGATGCAGCTCAGGCTCAATGACACGTGAAAGGGCGGCCAACACCGCTTCCTCGGTTAAGTGGGCATTGCTCTGTTTTTTACTCATTTCCTTATATTCCTGTAAATGGAAATCGCCCCCACCGGAGCGATTCGCATCTTGAATTTCTACATAAAGGATACCGCACAGTTCGATCCGGTTAGCGGTACCCGCGATTCGTTAGCTAATAAAGCAGACCCCGGTAGGCAAGCTGGCGGGCAATGGCATCGGCAATCCGGTCTTCATCCGCATCCTTTTCGCGCGACTTCTTGCGCGCCTTCGCCTGTTCAGAAAATTCACGTGCCGCTGCCTCCGCGGCTGCCTTCTTTGGGGCAATGGACTGCCAATAACTGAGCGGTTTCGATAAGCGCTCAATGTCATGAATATGAGCGGTAGTCCGGTCATAGCTGGCTAACTCATAATCATGGTCCATCTTGATCGCGTCAAACGGGCAGAACTCGGCACACAAGCCGCAGTTCATGCAAATATCGATGTCGATGTAAAACTCTTCCGGTTCAGGTTTAGGACGGCCGTTCGGCTGCGTGCCGCGCTTGATCCAAATACACTGTGGCGGGCAAACCTTAGAACAGATCCCGCACGAGGTGCACCAATCGTGTCCCCATTTTTGCCCTGGCGCCGGGTCATCCGTGACCAGGAAAGGTATGAAGCGAAAACGCTCCGGTGTCGGCAGTTTCTCTTCGGGGTAAAACACGGTCGAAACGCCTTCACCCTCCAGGCTCTGGCGCTGCAGCAGTGCCTCCTCATTGTAATAGCGGCCGCCCTTCCCCATCCAGGCCAGGTCGTCCTTGTAGCTAATCAAGAACTGCTTTAGCGTGACCCCAAGACCTTTTAGCACACCCAGTCCGTACATAGTTACTCCAGCTTCGATTTACTCGCGTTTTCCGGTCACCGTTCGCCCGCGGGCGGCCGTCAGCGGTCTACTTCACCCAAGACAATATCAATACTGCCCAGAATGGCCACTGTGTCAGCCACCTTGTGGCCCAAACACATTTTTTCCAGAGCCGTCAGATTAATGAACGAAGGAGCGCGCACATGGTATCGCTGCGGATTGGCATCACGCCGCTTCGCCGTTACATAATAGCCAAGTTCGCCCTTTGGCGCCTCAACTCGCCCGTAAGACTCGCCCGTGCGCGGCGCTCGCAGCGCGTATTGTGGCTTGGTGGGCACAATGGGTCCGCCATGCGTCTCGCGCAGGTAGGGAATGACCTGGCGCAAAATTCGTAGACTTTGGCGCATCTCGTCTATGCGAATCCTATACCGGTCGTACACATCGCCGTTGTAACGTACCGCGACGTCAAAATCGAGGTGCTCGTAGAAAGAATAGGGCTCGGCACGCCGGATATCGTAAGCGACACCACTGGCGCGCAGCACTGGCCCAGACGTGCTGTAGGCAATCGCATCTTCCGGTGATAGATACCCCACGCCAATACTGCGTGCGCGCACAATTTCGTTACCTGTAACCAACTCATCGCCCTGTTCAAGAATGGCCGGTAGACGATCGTTCACCAGCTCATCCAGCCAGGCGTAAATTTCCTTGCCGCGCAGATCATCCGGTAGGTCATAGGCAACGCCGCCAAAGCGGAAGTAATTGCACATCATGCGCGAACCGGCCGTCGCTTCAAAGAAATCGAGGATCATTTCTCGCTCGATGTAATTGTAGAGCATCGGCGTCTGCAAAGCGCCGAGATCATTTAATAGAAAACCAACCGCCCACAGATGATTACAAATACGGGTTAACTCCGCCATCAGGATCCGTATCCACTCCGCGCGTTCTGTAACCTCCATATCGAGCAGGTTTTCAACAGTCAACGCGTATCCGAAATTATTGGACATGGAAGAAAGATAATCGAGGCGATCGGTATAAGGCATATTCATAATGAACGTGTTACGTTCGCCGATCTTCTCGTGGTTGCGGTGAAGGTAGCCCATCACCGGCTTCAGGCCCAATACCGTCTCCCCATCAAGCGTAATAGCCATCCGGAAAACGCCGTGCGTAGACGGATGTTGAGGACCCAAGTTCACCGTCACCTTGTCCGTCTTTAGTCCTGGTGTTGCCTCGCGAGAAATAGTCAGCCCTGTATAGACTTCCGTCTCAACATCATATTCCTCGCCGGTCGGTACCCACCCAGGTGGATACTGCACGTTCTTACCGTAGATAATCTCTTCTTCGCTGCGGAGCACGTCACCACCGGGCCAGCGGCTGCCAAATGGCTTATGCTCTTCTTCATAGAATGGCTCGGTCCAATCCTTGCGTAACGGGTGGCCGTAGAATCCGTCCCAGGTCAATATGCGTCGCAGGTCCGGATGGCCCTCAAATTTGATGCCCATCATGTCATACGCTTCACGTTCCTGGAAGTCAGCGCCGGGCCACAAAGACGTCAGTGATGGGATAACCGGATTCTCGCGATCAGTCTGGACCTTCATCACCACCGGGCCGCCGCCATTGTTTATGCTGTAGACATGATAGACAGCTTCCAACTTGCCCTCTTCGATCAGGTCAACGCCCGTGATGCTCGAAAGGTAATTGAAACCTGCCTCGTCCCTTAAATACCTGGCAACTTCCAGCAGTTTGTCAGCATCGACGATAATGCCCTCGTAACCATCACGGGCGTCATCTTCAAGGCCCTCGGGGAATGCCTGCTTCACATGGTTCAGCGCCTGCTCAGGCGGGCTCGAATAAATAACCTGACCACCTTCGCCTTCCACCACTTTCTTCGTCGCCTCTGTCATACCAACCTCAAACTCGTTTGCTCACCACCTATAGCTCTTACAGACCTGGAAACCGGGCGCCTAGGCCGCGTTTTCCGCCTCTTCCTCTGCCAATGCCTTGGACTTTTCAGCCTCAGCCACAATCAGATCGAGCTGCCGCGTGTCAACCAAGTCCGGGCCAAGTACCGGAATGGGGTACAGCCCAGTGGTTGGATCATCTTTGCGATACCAGGGAACAGTAGCAATAGACTGCTGGTCAATCTTCTCTTGCAAGGCAATCATGCCATTCATAAGTGCCTGAGGTGTCGGTGGGCAGCCTGGCACGTAAACGTCCACGGGCAAGAACTTGTCAATGCCATCAACCACGCTGTAACCCTCTTTAAAAGGGCCGCCACCAGATGCGCAGGCACCCATGGCCACCACATAGCGAGGCTCCGGCATTTGATTGTAAAGCCGCACGATGGTTGGGACCATTTTTTTCGTAACAGTTCCTGCCACAACCATCACGTCCGCCTGGCGTGGTGTAGCGCGAAATACTTCCATGCCAAATCTTGAAAAATCGTAGCGGCTTGAGGCAGCGCAAATCATTTCAATGGCGCAGCACGCCAGGCCGAACCCTAACGGCCAGATAGAGTTGCGCCGTGACCAGTTGTAAAAAGGATCAAGAAGCTTGGCCACGCTGGTAATGACCACATTCTGGGATACTTCCTCGGGAATTGGAATGTCGGAAGTGGCTCCGGCATCGGAAACTGTCATGAGCTAAACGCCTCCTCATACCATACGGTTTGGATATCGAGCAAGAACTGTTCAGTAACTTGGGATGGATCGTCCGCGAATGTCGGTAGCTCCTCTATCATGTGCGCCAACTCCTCGAGGCCCACACTTTCGGGATCACGGTGGGGATACCGTTCCAACAACGTTATTGCAATGGCGTAGGTTGAGTCCCAATAGAGCTCAGCTACCTCGTCGGACAATGAGTAACTCCCAAAATATAGGATACGGTAAGTATAGTACAATGTACCCTATAGGTCGAACTTAGCTTAGAAAAATACCGTGTATATCGCGCCTTCTATGACATAGCCGGAGCTTGTTTAAGCACCCTATGAACCTACCAGTTCTATGCAAATCTTCCTTGTCTCTCCCTATCATGGCGGCAGCCACCAGGCCTGGGCGGAGGGTTACGTTCGTCACAGCGCCCATCAGGTCAACATGCTGAC
>JBJYWX010000249.1:11552-33048 GCA_046259695.1 Promineifilaceae bacterium (SeqCode)
AGGCCTGGGCGGAGGGTTACGTTCGTCACAGCGCCCATCAGGTCAACATGCTGACTTTGCCCGCGCGGTTTTGGAAGTGGCGCATGCACGGCGCCGCCGTAACTCTCGCTCGTCGCTTCAATCAGAGCGGACTGTCTGTGGACCGGCTTTTGGTAACCGATATGCTCGACCTGACCACTTTCTTGTCCTTAACCAGAGATACCCTCGCCCGCGTTCCGACTGTCCTTTATATGCACGAGAATCAGCTCACTTACCCGCTGCCGGCCGGCCAGAACAGCGGCCCCATGCGCCGCCAGCACGGCGAACGTGATTTACATTACGCTTTTATCAATTACGCTTCAATGCTTGCCGCGGACGAAGTCTGGTTCAACTCCGCCTATCATCTGGACGCCTACTTCGCCGCCCTCCCCAACTTCCTCAAGCACTTTCCAGAGTACAACGAGCTAGGTAGTATAAGCCTGCTGCGCAGCAAGAGCCACGTGTATCCCATCGGTGTGGATTTCGACTCGCTGGAGGAGGGCCGGCCCGCAGCTTCGGAAGAAACGGCCGCCGAGGAAAACCCACTTCTACTGTGGAACCAACGTTGGGAGTATGACAAGGACCCGGAAACCTTTTTCACTGCCTTAGAGGAGATTGCAGCCGAGGGCATCTCTTTCCGGCTGGCCTTGTGCGGCCAGCAATACGGCCGCCGTCCAACGGTATTCGATGCCTGGTTAGCGTCTGCCGGCGAAACGGTGATTCATAGCGGCTTCGCCGACCCGGCTACCTACGCCTCGCTTCTATGGAGAGCGGATATTGCCGTATCGACGGCCCTGCATGAATTCTTCGGCATCAGCATCGTCGAGGCGATGCATGCCAATACCTTACCCATCCTACCCAACCGTCTCAGCTATCCCGAGATCTTACCCGCGGCATTCCATGAGCGCTGTCTCTACGAAGACCCTGCGGGCTTAGTTCAGCTGCTAAAAGGTGCCCTCAACAATTTGGCCGAAACGAGGAGTACCGCGGCGGCAATCGCGGCCGTCACGGAGCGCTATGACTGGCGGGCACTGGCGCCTATCTATGATCGCGGATTAACGAGAGTCAGGGCCTGACCCGCGCTGCTGCAGCGCGCGGTAGCCACGATTCCAGTAAATGAGGGGCAGCTCCTCGGCACGCGGCACGCCGCTGGCCAATACCTCGCCCACATAAATCGTATGCGTGCCGGCCTCATACCGCTCGTGCACCGTACAATCTAGCCAGGCCAGGCAATCTTTCAAGATCGGCGCCCCCGTCACGGCCGTATCCCAATCACCTAGTTCAAACCGGTCCTCATCCTTAACCCACGCAAAACGGTTTGAAAATTCGACCTGGTCATGCGCCAGGATATTAACCGCAAAGAAAGCACCGTCCTTTTCCAGAATATCATATGCCGAGGCGCGATGGTCAATACTGATCAGGATGAGCGGCGGCTTTGGTGAAACTGACGCGAACGAAGACACCGTCAGGCCATGGGCAAGGCCACTGCCCGAATCACGCATCGTGATGACCGTGACGCCGGAAGGAAAATGCCTCAGCGCGTCTCGAAACTCCTCTGGTCCTATGCTCATCTTACACCCTCTTCTTCAGTCCTAAGAACGATCGGACCACCGCGGCAATATCACTCAGGTCCCAAATGCGCGCGGCCAGGCCGCTATGGTCTGGGCCAACAACTATTGTCGGCACCGGATTACGCGTGTGTAGGCGGTGATCCTTTTCCTCTATATTCCCATGATCGCTGGTAATGATCAATAGGCCACGCTCTTCTGGCCATGCTGCCAGCAGTCCCCCCAGAGCGGCATCGATCTTTTCTATATGTTCCGCCGCATGAACAAGTGAACCGCGGTGGCCGCTGCGATCGCTTGGCCAATGTTCAAAGAAACTAAAATCGTATGCCTGCGCCACGGCCGCTATGCGCCGGCCCGCTTCATAGGGCGCCAGCAGCTCCAAATCATCTTGTTTCAGGAACTCTCGCCATCCCGCATTGCTAAAATCCGGGCTGACTGCCCGGCCCTGACGCAGTTCATCAATCGTGAACAACGGCCAGCCGGCCTGCACCACCGCGAGCGGCACGGCCGAGTAAAGACGCTTACCGCTGGCGATCGCGTCAAAGTACCCTTGTGGGTATGGCGTGATTAGCGCCGCACGCCCGCCGGCTTCCGCGACATCCTTAAACAATGTCCCCTGCCGGATCACTTCGGCAACCGCCGCATTCGGCTTTGGGCCAAAGTGCTCTCCTACTAACTGCGGCACATTTCGCCCGGTCAGGATCGTCGCCTGGCCGGTAGCACTTTGCGGCCGGCCCGGTACACCTAACGTCGCGTCCGTTGGCGCCAACGTCGCCCGCTGCGCGTTGATCTGCCCATTCCCCGCGCGAAACCAGTCGTCTCGTCCCAGGAGGGCATCCAGATTGGGCGTACGTGCCCTGGCAAATGGATTGATGGTCGGGTCAGACGGCCCCAGCCCCACACCATCCATAAAGAAAATGTGTACAAAACGATTATGTATCAACTTGCTTCCCAGTAATCCACAATATGAATATGGTTGCACTCAAGTTCCGAAAATATGTTTGTCAACAAACGCCTAGTGCTTTATTGTAAGTGGATGGACAAAAGCGAGGTGCTCATCCTCAACGACACAATACAGATTCCTCTTTCGGAACTCTCCTTTCAGTTCTCGCCTAGTCGCGGCCCGGGCGGTCAACACGTGAATCGCGCTCACACCCGCGCCACCCTGATTTTCGACCTTTCCGCATCACCCAGCCTGGATGATGAAACGCGGGCGCGTCTGCTTCAGAATCTGGACAATCGTCTTGACAAGCAGGGTACCCTGCGCCTATCCGTTCAGGAATCACGCAGCCAACACCGCAATCGCGAACTGGCGATAGCACGCCTTCTGGCCATCCTGGTCGAAGCGCTGGAGGAGCAGCCCGAGCGCATAGCCACCAGACCCTCGAGACATGTCCATGCCCGGCGGATTGAGGAAAAACGGCGGCAAGGCCGGCGCAAACGCGAGCGCAGCCGCGATTGGCTCGACGAGTAGCAAACGCCTAAAAGACAACGCCGGCTGGATCATTTCCTGCATCCAGCATTGCCTGTCGCACATTTACCCTGCTCAACAACAGCAAGCCTACCACGAAGAAGCCAATCAGCGTCACGATAGCGACGCGCTGCGATCCCGTCGCCTGCACTGCCACGCCAAATGCCAGCGGCCCTAGCCAGGACGTACCACGCTCGCTGATCTCGTAGAAGCCAAAATATTCAGCCTCGTGATCTCGCGGGATCATTTGCGAGAAGAGAGAGCGGCTAAGCGCCTGCGACCCGCCCAACACCAGGGCTACGAAGAAGCCGAGAGCAAACAACTGCCACAGCTCATATAGGAACGCGTAGGCGAATATCACGCAGCCTGACCAGATTACCAGGCTTATCAGAATGGCGCGCTTGGCGCCAATGCGCCGCGCCAGGCGCCCAAACAGCAGGGCACCAAAAAAGGCCATGAATTGGATTAAGAGCACCAGTAGCAACAGCATGTCCGTTGCCACGCCCATTTCATCGGCGGCGAAAGCGGTGGATACAATGATCACCGTCTGTATACCATCGTTGTAGACCAGGTAAGCGACTAGAAAACGCAGCGTCTCCGGGTAGTCGCGGTACAGATTCTTCAGCGTGTTCACAATTTCACGCGTACCGTGGGTCAGGAAATTAGCTCCCTCAGGCAGTTCGCGAGCCGGCGCCCGCTGGCGCAGGCGCTGTTGTGGGTATAGATAGGTGAAAAGCAGCCACCATATGCCGGCGCTTGCCAAGCTTAATCGAACCGCCAGTGCGGTGTCGTCCATGACCGTGAGCATCACCAGGTTGACCAGCAGGAGCAGTCCGCCGCCAAGGTAGCCCATTGCAAAGCCCTGTGAGCTAACAGCGTCCCTCAGGTCCGGAGTAGCGATATCCGGCAGAAACGAATTGTAGAAGACCACGGCCGCGCCAAAACACAGATTGGCCACGATCAACATTAGGCTGCCAAAAACTATGGCACCATTTGTGCCAATTAAGTCAAAATCATCGCCCACGAAGAAAAGCAAGATGGTCGCCGCCGCCCCGGTATAGGCGAAAGCCATCATCATGCGCTTCTTCAGATACGTGTAATCGGCGATAGTGCCCAGCAGAGGCAGGAAGAATATTTGCAGCGCCACTGAAAGTGACGCCGCGATTGGGAATATCGCCGCCGGCTCAATTGTGACCCCGAACAAAGTTAGCGGCGTATTGCTGGATTCGGCCAGCGCCAGGATGTAAGGCCCCAACAAGGCGGTCACCACAGTCGTGCTGAACGCGGAGTTGGCCCAGTCGTACATGACCCAGCCCCGTATTTCTCGTTGGTCGTTCACCGTTCCCTCCAGGCTCAGATGTCTTTGCGCGCCGCCAGATGCGGTATGCCGGCGAAACGGCCCGACCATCATGTGCTGGAGGCCTGAGTCGTCTGCTGCTTGCTATGAGAATTATGCCGGGACTGCCCATTCCGGGCAATGGCTGTCAAGGAAGAAGTGACTGCGGGGCGAACAGTTCGTTTATACAAGGATCGTAATCTTCGCCTAATACCAGG
Organism: Promineifilaceae bacterium (SeqCode); assembly: GCA_046259695.1. Taxonomy (GTDB): domain Bacteria; phylum Chloroflexota; class Anaerolineae; order Promineifilales; family Promineifilaceae; genus JAACFF01. Next base: position 16,164 of record JBJYWX010000249.1, read on the forward strand.
CGGTAATTGGTGTCGAGGTCCGTCTCTTCATCATTGAGGACGATATCATTCTTATTAAGATGAACTATCCATGAGATAAGCCAGTCGAAGGAACCCTTGAAGTTCGGCCCGTAGTAGGTGAGTGTCGTCGCTTCTACCGGCTTCGCCTCATCGCCAACAAGGGGCACAAAACCATACCAGGCAAGATTCTCGGCCGCGAGCTGCATCATATCTTCATTTCCGCTGGCATTGACAATCTCTACCGTGATTGGCGCGCGATCTGCCTTATTGAGCGCCGGTGGCAAGAACAACCGCTGGAAAGTCTCGCGCATCTCACCCGGCCCATCCCATTTCGGCAGTTGTACCTGGGCATTACTGTCCGGAACAACCCATGGCTCAGTCTTGCCCATCAGAAAGAGATTCTGGATGCCGTTCTCGCGAATGCCCGGAGCCAGAGCAGCGATCTGCAGCATTCGGCCGATATCCATATCGGTCTCAATCGTGTCTTTGTAGCTGTCCCAGAGGACAGGCGCCTGCGAAACAAGGTCAAGCCGCACGCCCTGATTTAACATTGCCCGCAGCAGCTGCTGTTGCCGTCGCCCCCGATCAAAATCATTGGACATCAGGCGTGAACGCGCATACCAGAGCGCGGTGTCTCCATCCATCTGGTAGATGCCCGGTTCCAGTTCGTGCACATACCAGTTTTCCTCGTCCTCCGGATCCAGGTCCGCCGACTTGATTCGCCAATCTTTGAACGAGCAGCTCACCGCTACTTCGACGCCGCCGATAGCATCAACCACCTGCTCGAATCCATCAAAATCAACGCGCGCATAGTAATGAATCGGCACCCCAAAGTTATAGAGGATAGTCTGCTTAAGTAATTCGACGCCGCCCAGGGTAACAGCCGCGTTCAGCCGGTTCATTGTGCCCCCGGGGATGTACACATAGAGATCACGAGGCAGCGAGATCATAGAAGCCGTTGGACCGTCACGATTGATCGAAACGATAATCATCGTGTCCGTGCGCTTCACACCCATATCTCCTACAGGTTGATCGCTGCCCAGCAGCAAAATATTTGTTGTACCCGCGGGCACATCGAACCGTGCCACCGCTGTAGGGATCGCCGTTGCCGGTGTCGAAACCCCTTCTCTAACTGGCTGTGGTTCAGAGATCAACAGCGAAGGCGCGAATTGCGGCGCGCTGGTAGGCGTCGCCGTCGGAATAGGCGTCGCTGTCGGTGGTTTCATTGCCGTTGGCGTTGCTGGCGCGGCCGCTGTTGCCCTGGCAGTTTTCGTAGGGGCCGGCGTTTCGCTCGCCATCGCCGTTACTTCCGGCTGCTCAGGTCCTGCCGTCTCTTGTGCGCCCGGTGTCCCAGTCGACTCAGGCTGGCCGCTTTCCGAAGCTTTGGCCTCATTCGCCTCTGCGATGCTGCCGGATTCCAATTCGGAAAAAGGTGTTGGTGTTGCGCCGCTCGTCGCCTGGCATCCGCTGCCCAGCCCCAGGATCAACAAATTGATGACTAGCAAAACGGCAGCGGCTTCCCATGAGCGCTTGCTATACATACGTTTCCTGCTAAAACTTCTCACCAAATTGGTGCTCAAGCCGGTAAAAGACGTAGTAGCCAACAGCAAGCACAATCACCGCCGTTACGCCTGTTCGCAGTAGATAGGCCGGGTTCATGCTGACCGGTCCATCGCTGGCATAGGTGCCCCACAGCACCGTCCTGTAGCCGTCGATAATAGAGGCCATAGGGTTCACCCAGCGCATCACCTGCGCCGGATCAAATGTAATGCCCATGATCGTTGCCGTCGGACCGAAGATCTCCAGAGAGTAGAACACGGGCGTCAGGAAAAACCAGGCCAGCATGACCACCTCTAGGATCATTAACACGTCCTTGTAAAATACGGTCAGGGAACCGAGCAACAGCGCAAGGCCAACGGTGAAAATGACCTGAATAAACAATATCACCGGGACCCATGCCGCGTGTATAGAGAGGCCCAGGCCAAACGCGTACAGAAAAACCACGAGCACCACAAAAGCAATAGCAAAGTTGACCAGATTGGAAAGTACGGCCGAAAGCGGCAGCAGCTCACGTGGAAAATAAACCTTCTTCACAAGCGACGCATTGCCTGTTACCGATGTCGTGCCCGCCAGAAGCGAACCGGAAAAGAAGGTCCAGGGTATTAGCCCTACCAGCACGAATACCGAATACTGGCGAGTGTCATTATTGCCCATAAACGAGAACAACAGCGTAAAGACCACCATCATCGCCAGCGGGTTAAGAAGGCTCCACAAAACGCCAAAGACTGAATTCTTATAGCGTGCCTTTAAATCGCGTACCACGAGGTTACGCAGCAGGTAGCGATACTGCCATAATTCGGCAATCTTACTCTGCCAATTGCTGGACCCACCGGCTGCGTCATAGATGTAGCTCGGCACCGGCTTTTCTTCTGTGGGCTCTACTTCAACACTCATCACTCGTGTAGTACATTCTCGGCTTCTAATTGGCAGCACGCCAATCGCGCATTATAACGAACTGGACCATCGCGCGCAGATTTCTTCAACCCTGCTTATCTACTATGAGATACCTACCTGCTCAGGCCATTGCTATTCTCCCCCGCTCGCAGCCGCCAGGGCGGCGTCACGGGTGCCAGCCGGCTTCCTGTGGGGCGGTCTTGTTGGCGTCGCTTCCGCCAGAGGCCCGGCAGGGCAGCCGCGCGACCCTGCAGCGCCGCCAGGTTACGATCACCAATCGTACGGTAAATGAGACCCATTAGATCGTATCCGGCGATCAGCGGAGCGTAAAATAACAGCTCCGGCCAGCAGTAATTCTTGGCGATGGTCCACAGCTTATTGCGACTCTGCAAGTATAACTTCTGTTTTGGCATTCGCTTCCCCGTCGCCGAATGCCAGTGCCGCACACGGGCTCCTGGGCAGTAAAAACAACGCCACCCTGCATTTTGTGCCCGCCAGGCAAGGTCAACATCTTCATAGAAGGCAAAGTAAGCCCCATCAAAGAGGCCTATCTCTTCCAACATTTCGCGGCGGTAAAGTGCCGCCGATGCGGGCGCTCCGAATACCTCTGCCGGCGTCAAGTACCGCTCTGCTGGCTCACCATGTCCCCGATTCCAGGCGATACCCGCGCGATCAACAACAAGGCCCGCTGCGTCAACGACTTCAGGGTGCTCCCAATAAACAACCAGTGACGCGACCGATCCAGTCCCTGGCTGTTCCGCGGCTTCCATTAAATTCGCCAGCCAGGAAGGATCCGCCATCGTGTCATTATTCAAGGTCGCGATCCATGCGCCGCGCGCTGCCTCAATTCCGACATTGTTGGCCTCAGCAAAACCCTTATTTGTCGCCAGCGGGATCAAGCGCACTTCGGGCCATTCTGCTTGCAGCCACTGTGACGTACCGTCGCTGGAGCCATTGTCAACAACGATGACTTCAAACGACTCAAACGTCTGCTTGGCCAGCGAGGGTAAGCAGTGTGACAACCAGTCCCGGCCGTTCCAATTGACGATCACAACGCTGGCGACCGGCAATTTCGCAGTGGATTCCATCTTATCAGCCCAGAGCGCCGCCTGAGCGCGGCAGGGTCCTGGCGATTGCCTGCCGGTAGACCGCCAGCGTTTCCAACGCTGTCTTCTCCCAGGTAAATAGTTTCGCCCGATCCAGCCCTGAGGTTCGCAGGTGGCGGCGTAGTCTTGCGTCACTGGCTACGTTGACAATGGCTTGCGTCAGGTCGCCGCTGTCCCGCGGATCAATAAGCACGGCCGCGTCACCCACCACTTCAGGCAGTGACGACACCCGGCTGGTAATGACCGGCGTTCCGCTGGCCATTGCTTCCAGCGGCGGCAGACCAAAACCTTCATATAATGAAGGGTAGACCATGGCCATTGCGCCGTTGTAGAGAACTGGCAGATCAACGCTCGCCACCGGGCCGATCAGGTGCACTTCGTCGCCTAATCCCAGAGCCTCCATCCGCTGCAAGAACTCGGCCGCTTTCCAGCCAATCGCTCCGGCCAGCACAAGCTGCGGTCGTGGTGCATTGAACATCCCCCTGGCCTCAGCGTAGGCTTCTAGCAGCCGCACCAGATTCTTGCGCGGTTCAATTGTCCCCACATAGAGAAGAAAATTGCCCGGCGCCAATCCCCATTTATTAAGTCCGTGGCGCACCTCGTCCGCGGCGAGGGGATGAAAGCGTGGATCGCAGCCATAGGCAATGACTGCTACGCGCTCAGGTTCAATACCCAGGTACTTTACAATATCTTCCCGCGTACTCTGCGAAATGGCAATCACGATCTCCGCTTCCTCTTGCGCAAAGCGGTATTTCTCCGCCAGCAGGGCGATATTTTCGGCCGTGTGGTATTCAGGGAAAAGCAGCGAAGTCAAATCATGAATCGTCGTCACTGCTGCTGCACCCGGTATGCGCAGGTTCAACACATCGGAGGCATGGAACACATCAACATCATCCAATCTGGTCGCGAACTGCCGCTTGCGCATGGTTGTGGCAGCCCATTCCCACGGCCGTTCCAACAGACCATCTACGCGCTGGGTTAGCGGCAGCACAAAGGAATCTTGCAGCGCGGGCATGCGCGAAAGGCGTCGGTGGCGCAGCCCGCTCAGGCCGCGGATACTCGCTCGCTCATTGAGAAGATCGCCCACAACCTCATGAACGCCCTGGCGGCCATGCGTCGCTGGGTCATCTATCAGGATGAGCTTGTCTCCTGCCGGAATGATCTTCAACAGTGCCCGCAGCAGGTGAAAGTGATAATTCCACACCCCGGCCTTAGCCACATTTAAGACGCTGACGTCGAATCCAATATTCATCACACCGATTGTATCGTCTTTCTAGCCGATACCCGCGACGGCCCTAAAGCGCTCGTAGACCTTGTCCCAGGTATACCGCTCACGTACCTTCTGCTGTCCGCTTTGTCCCCATGCTTGAGCCTTAAGCGGATCATCCAATATCTCAATGATCGCCATCGCCAGTGCGTCTGCATCACCGTACGGTACCACCCGGCCATCTTCGCCATCGCTGATGAGACCGGGTATACCACCCGCATCAGCCCCAATCACCGGCTTTGCGTACAGCCATGCTTCAAGCAGCACTATCCCAAATGAATCTGTTCGCGAAGGAAGCGCCAGCAGGCTGCTTGCAGCCAACAGGTCTTTCTTCTCTTCACCCACGACCGTATCCAGGCGCAAGACGTGATCTTTAACATGCTTGGGCAGGTCCTGCCAGTAGCGTTCGAAATCTTCCATGGCCGGACCGGCCAGAGCCAAAGTTAATGCTCTTCCACGCGCCAATACAATCTTTGCCGCTTCTACCAGCGTCTGCGTTCCCTTGTCGCGCGTAAGTGGGCCAATAGCGGTGACCACGGGTATGCTGGCGCCGGTGCGTGCCAGGAAACGTTCAGCGTCGCCACCGGCCAGGGACTCCAGATCAATGCCCAAACCGAGTACGGAAACACGCTCCGCGCCAATGCCCGCCTTCTTCAGGAAAGTAGCTGCCACCTCTGTCTGCACCAATACGTGATTTGCCGTTCGTAGCAAATCCATCTGGTGCGGCATCGTATAGGTGCGCCGCACCGGTGATCGAGGGCTTTCACCCAAATGTAAGAACGGCACCGCCAGGAAAGGCGCATCGCTATTCTTAGCTGTCTGTCTGGCCCCGGCCATCAGACCATCAAAAGTAATATTCCATCCGACAACCAGGTCCCAATCCTCGCCCAGTTCAGCAAGATTTCCTGTAAGCCTGGGCAGGTACGGGACATATCTGCCCAGGTAGGACGCCGCCAGCGGCCACCAGCCGAGATACGTCTGGGCGCGGCGCAGCGCGGCGAAACTCCACAACTTACCCGGATAGTATTTAATGGGCGTGCGCTTGATCGTAACGCCTTGTTCCTGCTCACTGCGCTCTTTTATGCGCCTCGCCTGGGGATCCCAGAAGGCGGCGAAGTCAAGGGCGTCAGTTACCAGCACAGTTACCTGGTGCCCCGCGGCCGCCTGGCGTGTGGCGATCGCCGCCACTGACTGCTCCGACCCACCAACAACGGGCCAGTAGCGATGATTGACATGCAAAATCTTGCCCATGCGGACGCGTAATCCTTGTGGCCAGTGTACGACGATCTAGATGAATCTATTATATTGAGAGTTGCTTATTAGGCACCGATCGACCTACGGGGTGAAAGGAAGAAAACTCTGCCGCATATGTGGAATGGCCGTGACATGCACCGGAATAGTAGCCTTTTCGACTACCTCGCCGTCCTTGGATAAGGTCAGTGTGACTGATCCCACTTTGCGATCTTTTCCCCTGAACTCCGGTGACACGCTTACAACCACTTTCACCGATTGTTGGCCATCTACAGAACCCGTTGATTGGGGAAGCCTCACCATTGTCGAGTTATCAGTTTCAACCTTCCATTTGAACGTGCCCAGATAGCTGCTGAGGGTAATGAGCTGTGTATATTGTGCTGAGTCACCCACTTTGTGAACCACATAGAGCGAATAGGGTGTGAAGTCCACATCAGGGCCAATAACACTGTTGCGCGCTGGATCGCGCTTGAACATCGGCCAGTCGGCACGCCTCGAAGAATTGGGCAGTCGCCAGACAGACAGCTCGCTGTTTTGAGTCACCAGCTCGAGCCGTCCGTCGCTGTCCAGGTCGCCCACAGCGGGTGAATTCCAATAGGAACCACCCGTCTTGTACACCGGGTGAGTGTCGCCCTCGGACGAGGCGGTAACGTGATGGCCCGAGCCATCAACAATAATAGTTTCCCAAGAATGATTCAAGAAGATTTCCATCTTTCCGTCGCCCGTAAAATCCGCCAGTACAGGTCCGTTACCGGGAAAATAGGAACTCAAGACACGGCCGTCGCTCAGCCGCGGCGTCATAGGAAATCCGCGCACCGGCTTTCCATCCAGTTCAAACGCGTAAAGCTTCTGATCCCGCGCAGGAATCACGACTTCCGCTTCCCCGTCGCCGTCTATATCGCCCAATGCGGGAGATGATGTAGCCAGACCCCCCAGCTTCTTTCCTCCTCCCCAACCGGGCAGATCATTGCCCTTTTCATCTATGCCAAACAGGCGCTCACCGTAGCGAGGATGATCCGCACTGGCAATATGATAGAAATCGCCCGTACCCACAAAGAACTCGGAACGCCCATCGACATCCAAATCATATGCCGCGGGCGTAGACTGAATTATCTCCAGTTCATAGCGCGGAAAGCCGGGCAGGATATTGCCGAACCGATCAAGCACGTATATTGATCCACCACAGTACCCTTCGGCAGACACGCCGCGATAAGGACAGCTCCAGTTTGAAACGCCTGACCAACTGCTATCAAAGTTGCCTTCATCGGTGCCGACGATGATGTCCAGGTAATCATCACCGTTGACATCTGCCAGTGCCGGGGAGCTCCATACCGTGTCGGCCAGACGATCCTTGAGATTGTCCCAACCAAAACGGGTGAAATGGAAGCTTCTCACGGGGAAGCCCGCCATCAACTTGCCATTGTGGTGCAGGGCGTAAATGCGCATGTCAAAACTGCCAAACACAATTTCCAGGTCGCCGTCATGGTCCAAATCGCCGAGGGCGGGCGTAGAGAATACCGTATCCCGGCAGCCGCTGGGCGCGACATTGTAGTCCTTCGTCAAGAACGGCCAGCCTTGTTTGATGGCGCCATTCTTTTCCAGCGCAATCACGCCGCCCTGCGTACAGAGTGAGCTGAACAGTGTACCGGTCCCCACAACGATTTCCGGCTCGCCATCCGCATCAATGTCAGCGACGGCCGGAGAGGACGCTATCCGTTGGCTGTTGGCCTTCATGCCAAATGCCCTGGCCACATCCTTGTCCCAAAGGAGTGTACCATCATGTTTGTAAGCGAGAACATGCCCGCGATTGGTAGCGACGATGATTTCAAGGTTGCCATCGCCGATCAGATCGACCAGAACGGGAGATGAGCGGTGGCAGTAAGTACCTTCGGAAGATCCGGGACAATTTGACGCTGGCAGTGAGCGCTGCCATTCAGGCGTCTGCACGTTATCGGAAGCGGCTTCCGCCGAACCGGCGATTAAGCACACCAGACCAAGCAGTAGCCCACCTACCAGCCAGCCCATCGCCAGCCGGCGGCGCCTGCCGTTACTATTCTGCATATTCCTTTTCTCCTAAACGATCAACGCCGCGCCAGAGTCTTTTGACGTGAAGCCAATTTAACTCTTAGACGCGGTGGAACAGTTGACTACTGTAACAACCGTTAGGAGAAACGAAAGAGCACGGGCAGCTTTCTAATATGACTGCCATGTGCTATACGCAGAATGCTAAAGCAGATCGAGTGATTGCAGATAGGAACGCCAAACCTCGCGCACGTTCGGCTCAAGGAAATCTTGCAGGCGTCGTTTCTGACCAGCGATGATTCTTTCGCGCAGCGCCTTATCCCGGATCATGATATCGGCCATTTCAGCCAACGCCTCGTAATCTTTTCGTTGAAAAAGGACGCCCGACCCGCCCATCGTCGACGGCACGGCCGTCGAAGCATACGCCATGACCGGCAGATCAAAGTACATACTTTCAATCAGCGGCTTGCAGAATCCTTCGTGCTCGCTCATCGAAACGAAAAGATCGGCCGCGCGATAGTAGCCCGCTATCTGTTGCAGATTGGTGTGGCCGGTTAAGGTGACGGCATCCGTCAGGCCATTGCGGTCGATGAAACGGCGCAGCCAGGATACATAATTCTTCTCATTCAGCCCCCCTACCAGGACCAGGCGCGCGTCCGGCGAAACACGGCGTAGAAATAACAGGAGCTTGACCAGATCTTCCTGGCGCTTATTGGGCACCACCCGTCCTAAGAACAGCAGCAGCGGGCCGTCCTCGCCATTCTCTTTTGCCAGATTATCCGGATTGCTCACGTCATATGCGGCTTCGTGGAAGACAAGCGGCAGCACGGCCGTGTTTTCATAACCCGTGGCAATCAACTCTTCCTGTGTATAAGTTGACGCGCCCAAGGCCAGCCTGACCAGCGGGCGCATGGCTACAAGCTGCTCGCGCCCTCGAATAAGGTAGCCTGTCATCGCCGGATCGGCCGTTTCAAAGAACTCCGGCGGGGTGATGTTCTGATACATCAGGATCAACGGAACCTGGCGTTCGATCAACGGGTCAATCACGTTCGAGCCGATCGAGTGATGGTAGACAACCATCTCGTCGCTCGAAAAAAGCGCGGGATTGAACTGCTTCACTTCATGTTCCAGACCAGGGCCGCAGCTAGAGACGAAGATATCCGATTCAAAGCCCATTCCTCGCAGCCAATCGCGCATCGTGAAAGCATGATCGCTGACCGCGTCGCCCGGCAGTACGATTTCTATAACTTGGTGTAAATGTTTCTTTTCCATTGGCTAATTACTACTTTTTTCGCGCAATCGGTTCACGCGCCAGATCCTCTAAATACTGCTGCCACTGTCCGCGAACCACCGGCTCGAGAAACGCCCGCACCCGTTCCCTTTGCGCCGCAGTGAGCTGCCGCCGCAGCATCTGATCCTTTACCAACATATCCACCATCTCCGCCAGAGGCTCAAACGCTTTTTCCGTAAACAGCACACCCGCGCCACCTAACGTGGAGGGAACTGCCGTCGCGGCATACGCCATAACCGGCAGCCCAAGATACATGCTCTCGATCAATGGTTTGCCAAATCCTTCATGTTCGCTCATAGAGACAAACAAGTCAGCCGCCTTATAATAAGTGACCATTTCCTCTTGCGACACATGCCCGGCAAAAGTGACCGCTCCCGCCAGGTTATGTTCTGCGATGAACGTTCTAAGCCACTCCATGTAGGCTTCATCGTCGGTATTTCCGACGAGAACCAGGTGCGCATCTGCTTCAATGCGCCGGTAATAAGTCAGCAGCTTCAAAAGGTCTTCCTGGCGCTTGTTCGGCGAAATGCGGCCAACGAACAGGAGTAATGGCCCACCGGTCTGGCAGCTCTTGAACAGGTCTTCAACAATTGGCAAATCAAGTTGTTTTTTATCAAGAACGATCGGAAGGACCCCCGTTCGCTCAAAATGGAGAATGCGCAATTCCCGCTCGCTGTAGCCTGATGCCCCAAGCGCCAGCCGTGTCTGTTTGCGTATCGCTCTAAGCTGGCTGCGCCCTTTCTCCAGACGCGCCACCATCTCTTTGCTTTCTTCGGCGAAGAACTTCGGAGGCGTAATATTGTGGTAAATCAAGATTAACGGTATGCGCTGCTCAATCAGCTTATCCAATGCGGCGGAACCCGTCGTATGATGAAACACGACAAGCTCCTCACCCGAAAGCGCCATCATGTCAAATTGTTTGACCTCATCTGCCAAAGATGAGTCTGGGAACATCGCATAAATCTCGGACTCATAGCCCATTTCCCGCAGCCAGCCGCGAATCAGAAAAACATGGTCGCTTGTCGCGTCCCACGGCAAAACCGTGTCAACAACCTGGTGCAGCCGCTTAGCGATCATTGCCCTGCGCCAACGCCTTCTTTTGCCATGTAGCGAGTTCTTCGGCAAAGCGGCCGAACACCGATTCCCAGGCAAAATTCTGGCGCACATATTGGTTGCCGTTCTGGCCCATGCGCGTTGCCAGCTGCGGATGGTCCAACAGCCAATCACAGGCTGCTTTGAACTCCGCATAGTTTTCAAACCATAGGCCACCTTTACTGCGCTGCACATGGCCGCGCGTGACATCGCAGCCTGCCCATACGAGTCCCGGCCGTCCTGCCAGCCAGGATTCCATCAACACCATCGAGAAACTTTCATTCAGTGATGGCTGGCAGGTAGCCACCGCGCCAGCAAAGAGCCGGCTTTTTTCTTCCTCATCGACGGCACCCAAATAGCTAATTTCCGGCCTGTCGGGAGGTATACAGCTCCCATCGCCGGCCACCAACAAACGCAGTCTGCCTCCATCGGCCGTGTAGCGGCGCATGAATTCGTAAAGCAAGGCAACATTTTTGCCGTGATCCAGCCGGCCTACGTAGAGTAAGTAAGGCGATCCGTCTTCATACATAGATGTTGTCTCGTCGGTCACCTGGGTAAGTGAAACGCCGCTGCCAGCGATAGCCCAGCGTTCCAGGCGCAGGCCCAGATCCATCAAAGCAAATTCGGCTTCTTCCGGAGAAAGAAACACCACGCCGTAAGCCGACTCCAGCAGGAGGCGAAACGGCTCCATATGCGCGAACATTTCCTGATGAAGGCAGGGCCAAATCACCAATCGTTCTACAGCAAGCCAGGATGCGTTATAAGTTATGGGGCTCAAATAGGGCATCGTCACAACGACATCCATACTCGGCGCTTCACTCCTGACATGCGCCTCTAGCGCTGGGCTGCGAGGGCCGCTGCGAATCCAACGATACTCATCGCTGACAGTCAGATCTATGTACTTGGCAATCTGTCCGTTTAGGTCATGAAAATCACGGGCATCCCACGGTTCAACTGGGAAACGGCGGACGACAACGCCGTTTTCTGCGGACACGCCAGCCGGCAGCATGTTCTCCCATGTGACATATTCGGTAGCGCAGGTCGTCCACACCTCAACGTCCCAACCGCGGCGCACCGCCTCATAAGCCAGGTGCCGTCCGAGCGCTTCCGCGCCGCCTATGATGGAGGTGCCGTAGCGGGCCAGCAGAAACGCAATGCGCATGTCTTATTCGTCTTGCTCTGCCAGCCGCTGCCGCAGTAGATAGACGTCGTTTTGCAGCTTGATGATGGCCCGCTGCTGCTTCAGCATCATTTCTTCCGTTATGTTCAGAACACTCACCAACTCGCGGTTAACGTTCATCTGATGGGCCACAGTGCGGTTAACATAATAGAGGACAAGCTGGTGCGCCTGCTCGCGAATCATTGACCATAGTGTCCCCAAAACCGGAACGCGTAGTGCCGGAGATGGCTGCAGGTCAACCCCCGTATCCACCTCCTTGTAAACTGCGTTGACCATCTCCAAATGATCGTAGTAGTCCGGGTTGTAGGGCACATCATCCGGCCGGCCGGGAAATTTCGTGCCTCCAAAGGTACTGAATTGCTGCGGAATGTAGCCCAATTCCTCGCGGCGCTTCTGGATGCGCCGTCTGATCTCATCCATGATCTCCTGGGGATCAATTTCCGGATCGTGGATTTCAATCAAATCATCCGCTGGCAATGGCGCATGGGCCCAACTATCTTCTATCTTATTCATCACGCTCTCCTATCTCGCCAGAGCTAGCTGCCGCCCGCATCGCGCGCCTGCAAAAGAGCGGCCGGTAGCGTCCATTCAGCCGGCAAAATCTCCTGCGGCTTATGCTCATAACTGCTCTCCAACACGTTGCTGGCTATTGTGTAGAGCCTATCTTCAAATTCAAAACCTTGCTCGCGCAGCCAGGCCGGATCGCCGATCCAGATTACCGCGCGCCCGTTATTCTGCCAGATGTGGATGGTTTCCGCCAAAGGCGCTTCCGCCAATAAGTGCTCATCACGTATCTTAAAGGCATCATGCCCGAAAAGATACTTCAAGGGCGTCCCCCAGAAATCGCCTATACCCACTGGCGTTGGATCGTTAAATAGCAGCACACTGTTCGCGGGCAGCGTTTCATTAATGTCGGCCAGCTGCTGCAGTATGCCCTTATTATCGACCTGGCTGATAAATCCCCGGGCTGACCACGCCAGCATACCAAGCCACAGAATAGCTATGGCTGCGGTGGCAAGAAGCGCAGAGCGATAGCGGTCTGTCCGTCCGGGCACATATCTGGTTATTAAGTCCGGTAGCTGGCTCAATAGGTAGGCGCCGGCAAGCAGAAAGAACGGTGCAACGGCTGGTACAAAGCGGCGCATAACATATATCTGGTGCGGATTGGCCCGTACGTTCCAGAGATAGATCACTGAAAACGCTGCGCCCGTGGCCACTAGCACAGCGCTCCTTCCATTAACGCGCCAGATCAAAAGGCAGATGCCGGCCACGCCCAACCAAATCCCTACGCCGGACAAATACCAGCCGAACCTGAGCCAATTTTCATTGTTGGTAAGCAGCAGCACGGTCTCGCTGTAGAAATCAGGGCGCAGGACCGGCTCCGCCACGACCGGGCGGATGAACCACCCGTAGAGCGCGTAGGCCAGGAAAGATGCCGCCATCGTTCCAACTACAGGGTCACGATGATGTCCCATCGCGCCGCGCCGCTCGCGAAAGGCGCTTAGGAACCATAGCAGAGCGAGACTGGCGGTGCCGCCAAGCAGCAGCAGCCACCAATTCCTCCACAACAACTGCAGCCCATAACCAATATGCTCATAAAAATAGGGCGCGCTGAACAGAACGCCGTGGAAAAACGAGTGTCCGATCAGTACGATCAGCGGAACGGCGAACCACCAATCGCTTCTCTTCCATCCGCGCCACCACAGCCAGAGCATGAAAGCAGCCAGGATTGGCAGCAGCACAAGCATATCGATTCGTACCAAGAAGATCGTGCCCAGGGCCGTACCGGCCGTTAACGCCCACAAACCGGGCGGCTTGGCCTCACCCTGCCAACGCAGCATCGCCCATAATCCTGACCAGAGCAAGAATTGTGTCAGGGCCTCGGTCGTTGGATAACGCGCGAACCAGACTTGAAGGGCAGTGATAGTCAAAGCAGCCATGGTCAGCAGCGCGGCCGGCCACCCACCGAGCTCTCTTGCCGTCAGGATAACCGCCACGGAAGCGAGCATCATCCACAACCCCGTGATTAGTAGTTCAGCTTCGACGCCGCTCTCCACCGTAGCGCCAAAACTGAAGGCGATTGCCTGCCAGATTGGATGGAACGGGTAGAACTGCGGCGTGACTTTGCCTGCCGCCGCGTCTTCAACATAGAAGCCAGGAAAGAGATAGGCTGGCGCAACCGGGTTTGTCGGCAGCGGCCGTAGGAATAGCTCCTGCACACGGGGATCTAGCTGCGCGAGCGTCTCATCCTGCAGTGCAAAGGCGCCATGTTGGGCAATTTCCGCACCAAGGCTGACGTAAACACCCGCATCTGCACCGCCCTGGATGTATTCGTGCGGCCTGAAAAATAACCAGGCTGCAGCAGCAAGCCAGACGACAAACAGCAGCGCCGGCAGCCGTCGGTTCAGCGAAGCAGGTCCAGCAGATACCGGGTGGTTATTGCCCTCCCCCCTATTGCGTCGCCGCCAGAAGAATGCCAGCAGTATGCTCGTTGCCAGCAGCCAGAGCAGCACAAACAGGGCGCGCGAAAAGACGCCCAGTTCCGCCAGAACCAGACCCAACCACCCGGTGGCGACCACGCCCACAACCAGTGAGGCGAAAATTCCCTCAATCGTCGGCCAATTGCGGAGCGGCAAGAACTGCAGCACCGTGGCACTGCCCAGCGACAGCGCGAGCAGGACTAACAGCGGTATGACCAGAAAACTAGCCATAAATGCGCATGGCTCCAAGCATCATCTGCAGCGCGTCGGCATACGCGGCAGCTACCGCGCGCGGGTGGCATCTCTTGCGCACGTAAGCCAGACCTGCTTGCCCCATGTCCTGGCGCGCCTGGGCCGAATTGGCAAGCCGCCTTAGCGCCTGAGCTAATGCCCGCGTATCACCTGGTAGGACTTTCACGGCCGCTTCGGCAGGGATTTCCCTGTACCAGCCATGATCGCTGACGATGAGTGGGCGCGCGGCGGCCATTGCCCGCAGCGCGGTTGCCGAAGTCTCACCTGCGGTCGGATTGCGCAGGTTAACCACCACATCAGCCGTGCCTATCCAGTCCACAAATTTCCCAAGACTTGGCACGAAGCCCGTGCGGTGCAGGGCTGGTCCCAGGCTTCGCGCCGCCCGCTCGATGGGCACATCAGGTAGCGCACCACCAACCAGCAGGTAATGGGCGTCGATGCCCTGGTCGCGTAGATTGCCTATCGACTCCGCCGTTTCAACTACACCCTTCTCCCTGGTCATCAGCCCGTAGCTGCCAAAAACCACGGCATCGTCTGAAACCGCCAGCTCCGCGCGGCATGGCGAAACCGGCAGTTCTGTCACCAGGGCCGGAACCACCGCCAATGGTCCCCGGAATCCGTGCCGGCGCACGACCTCGCGTGCAAAATCGCTGTGCACAATCACGCCCAGGCTGGTGTCCAGTAAGCGGCTTATCAGTGGAAACGAAAACAGGGGTGGCTGCGCGCCGTGCGCCTGCGCCTGCGCCTGGCGTACGCCGGCCGCGCCTCGTTCGTAACCCATCTCCCGCCAGTAGGCGTTCCGGTCCCCCAAGCCAATCGTGCGCTTGGCAACCGAATGGTGTAGATATACGTCGTGCATGACCAAGATGCCAGGGAAAAGCAGCGCAAGGCGCGAGATGTTCTCGTGGAACTCACTGTTGCCAATGTGGTACAGTGCCAGGTCAAATGCGTCCGTCTGTGAGGCGAACTGTTCAATCGGCCGCCAGGACAGCCCCGATGGCCAACGGGTAGCTTCTTTGGTCTGAGGCTCACCAAAGACAGTTACGTCCGCCAGAGGCGAGAGGTGCTCCAGCAGTTCGACGCTGTACTCGGAAATCCCGCTTCGCTGCGGTGGCAGCGGGCTGAAATAGGCTAGCCGCATACGGCTTCGGCCGTCGCTGCTACTCCCCTCTATCATTGGCCGATTCTTGACCGCCATCCCCGGCCATTGCTTCCCCGTTTCCAGCTTCTAAACCCGCCAGTTGCCTATCCAGAGCAGCCAACTGTTGCCTTAATCCCCGCAGATGCGTCTGTACGACCGCAACATCATGCCTCAACAAGGTTAGTTCATGGTCTTGCTCAGAGCTTAGGTCATAGGTATAGGTCTCGTACTCACGCAATCGCTCTACCAACAGCCGGTTGAACCTGTTTTGCTGGTCAATAAGAGGCCGCACATACCAGCGCGCCGCCATGTTATTCCAGGCTGTTCGCACCCAGACTATCAACGGACCTAGAAAAGGGACCTTCGAACGGAACGGCTGTTCGGCAATCTCGCAACTTGCGAGAAGCCAATCGGGCGCCAGCTCATTGTTCTCTTCACTCATGGGCACAGTTGTAGCACATTCATGGCCACAGGCT
The DNA here is from genome assembly GCA_046259695.1 of Promineifilaceae bacterium (SeqCode). GTDB lineage: Bacteria > Chloroflexota > Anaerolineae > Promineifilales > Promineifilaceae > JAACFF01. The sequence goes on from JBJYWX010000249.1 coordinate 32,176, forward strand.
TGCTTAACGAAGGTCGATTATCCTACGCTTGACTAATGCCAGGGCAATGGCGGCACGCTGGCAGGTTGGGCATAGGGCCCATTGGCCAATTTCTCGAAGAACCCTCTATCCTTCAGGCCGCTGTAGGAGAAGATAGCGTGCCCGGCTGTTCCCAACCGCCTCGCCTCTTCAATGCGCGCAGTTATCTCGGCAAAATCATCATCGGTACAGAAATCCACACCGATACCGGGGATGACATAACGCCCGGCATTGTCATTCTGGAAATCGGCAACCAGGGCCGACCAACGCTCCCTTGTCCAGAAATAGGGCCCGCTACAATTAGGGCTTCCCGTATAGATCATGGGTGAGATACTGTCGATGTACTGTCCGGCGAGCCACGCTTTGGAGTCCTGGTAATAAGTGTCAAAGCCACCTTTCACTCCCCAGCCGAAATTATCCTGGTAGACCGGCCAGACCGCGGCCGACAACCAGATTTCGCGATCGAGAGCGGAAAGATCTGTGTACAGCTTCTCCACGGTGCCATCTATTTGTTGGCGCTGCCAGTCCGCGTATTCAGTTGTGTCGTCACAGGGCGCGCCGTATCGTTCCTCACTTACTGGATCGCAAGAACTTGCGCTTCCCGCATAACGGATGTGATCGAGATGAATGCCGTCGACATCATACTTCTGCGCTAATTCCTTCACAACCGCCCGCAGATGGTCATCGAAGGGTATAGACGCTGGGCTGGCACGCAAATAGGGCTCACAAATAATGTTACCGTTTATATCCCACTGCGCCGCATTAAGCTTCCCATCCGTTGGACCTTGCTGCGCTTCCAGGGGAGAGTCTTTATGGGGGGGGGGCACATCATGGGGAGGAGGCGTACAGCCCGTC
>JBJYWX010000250.1:0-4298 GCA_046259695.1 Promineifilaceae bacterium (SeqCode)
ATCGCATTCTGGCCGGCGGGTACGACCTGGTGCAAATGGCCGGCCGTTATTCGTTCGGCGACACGTTGTATCTGCTGATTATGGGCGAGCTGCCTCCCGGCCGGGAAGGCGATATGCTGGAAGCGATGCTGGTCATCTCGGCCGTGCACGGCGTCAACTCCCCCTCCACGCATACGACACGCGCGGTGGCCAACTGCGGCGTGCCGCTGCAAACGGCCGTCGCCGCCGGTGTCAGCGCCATCGGCGATTTTCACGGCGGGGCCGGAGAAGCGTGCGCGCGCCTGCTGCAAGAGACGGCGGCGGCTCACCCTGATTTATCCACCCAGGAGCTGGCCGGTCTGATCGTGGCTGATGCGCGGGCGGAGAAGCGGCGGCTGCCCGGCTTCGGCCACCGCATTCACGATCCCGATCCGCGCGCCGAGCGCCTGCTGGCGCTGGGCTCCGAGTGGGGCATCAGCGGCGCTTACGTCGCCCTGGCGCGGGCGATCGTGGTTGAACTGCGGGCAGCGACGGGACGCTCGCTGCCGCTCAATGTGGACGGCGCCCTGGCGGCGCTTATTTCAGACATGGGCATGCACTGGCGGATGGGCAAAGGGATTTTCATCGTGGGCAGAACGGCCGGTTTTGTGGCCCACGCGCAGGAGGAAATCCAAACAGGCAAGCCGTTCCAGTTCATCGAGCCGGTGGATGTGCAGTATACCGGCAGCCCGGAGCGGCCACTGCCGGCGCGGCGGAGCAGCACATCCGTGGAAAGGGCAGAATGAGAGCGAAGATCGTTGTTTTGGGCAGCTTGAATATGGATTTGATCGGCCGGGCCCCGCGCATCCCGCTGCCGGGCGAGACGATACTTGGCAGCGGCTTCGCTACGGCCGCCGGCGGCAAGGGGGCCAACCAGGCCACGGCCGCGGCCCGACTGGGGGCGCAGGTGACGATGATCGGCTGCGTGGGCGCGGACGCATATGGCGACGCGCTGCGCGCTGGGCTGCAGGGCGACGGCATCGACACGCAGTTTCTGCGCACGGTGGACGAGGCGCACACGGGCACGGCGCTGATCGTGGTCGATGACGCCGGCGAAAACAGCATCGTGGTGATCTCCGGGGCCAACTGGCGCATTGCCGAGGAGGACGTGGACAGGGCCGCGGCGGCCGTGCGGGGCGCGGATGCACTGGTGCTGCAGTTGGAAACGCCGCTGCCTGTGGTGGCCTACGCGGCGGAGCTGGCCGCGGGCCACGGCATTCCTGTCTTATTGAACCCGGCCCCGGCGCGGCCGCTGCCGGGCAGCCTGCTGGCGACCGTGACCTGCCTGATTCCCAATGAAAGCGAGGCGGCGCTGCTGGCCGGGTGCGCCGTGGATGATGCGGCGGGGCTGGAAACGGCCGTGCAACGACTGCGGGAACGGGCGCGGGGAACGATCATTGTGACGATGGGCAGCCGGGGCGCTTTCACTGCCGATGGTGGCGGGTCATTTCACACCCCGGCTTTCGCCGTGGACGCGGTGGACAGCACCGCCGCCGGGGACGCTTTTGTGGCCGGTGTGGCGGTGGCGATGGGTGAGAAACGGCCGCTGAGAGAGACCGTGCGCTTCGCGGCGGCGGCGGGCGCCCTGGCCACGACCCAACACGGCGCGCAGCCATCGTTGCCCACGCGCGCGGCGGTGGAAGCGTTGCTGGAACGGCGGCGTTGAGGTGGGAGATTTTTTTGTGGAATTCAATTACCGGTGCAGTTACCAGTCAACAGAAGGAATAGAAAACATAAAACTGGGAAGGGGGAACCTGGCAGTAGCTAATAATTATATATTAATAATTAATTATTAATTGTTGATGCCAGATTTGCTATACTGCGCATGCGAACTCATCAAATGCTCTGAATATGGCGGGTTGGGGCGTGCGCTGGTTTAAATTGTGTTATAAAAAGGCTTATTGCCTGCGGTTGGAAATGTTCCAGGTCGCGCCTAGTAACCCATGAGGAGTAAATCAATGTCCGAAACAGTCAACCAACCAGCCAGCCGTTCCGCGGCAACCATGGCCGCCAACGTGGCGACCGTCTTATTTGGCATCGTGGCAGTTCTGCAGCTGCTGCTGGCGCTGGGCGTCCTGCCGGTGACCATGGCTTGGGGCGGCACGCAAACAGAACTTACCCTGGGCTTAAGGCTAGCCGGTGTAGGCGCGGCAGTCGTTCTGGCCTTGTTTGCTTACGTCATCCGCCGCCGGGCGGGCCTGATCGGCGACCCACCGCCCTCGACCGTGATTAAGATTCTCTCCTGGGTGATCACGGCCTTCATGGTCCTCAATACGTTAGGCAACCTGGCTTCGCAGAGCACGGCCGAAAAGATCGTCTTCGCGCCGCTGACGATCTTGCTGGCGATATGCTGTTTTATCGTCTCGATTTCGAAGCAATAAATAAGGGGCAGGGGGCAAGTGGCAGGGGGCAAGTGGCAGGTGGCAAAAACTCAGTTTCTAAATTGAGCTTTGCTTTCAGCTTACTGAACACAGCGTAAGCAGCTCATCCCACAACCTGCTTCCCAGCGCCTCGTCATTCATGGCCCTGTCCGGTTTTTCGATCCGTTTATCGAGCTTGAACAGGGCGCCGTTCAGTGCCTGGCGATCCGGATAGGAAAGCATCAGGTTGGCGATGGGCTCGCCGGCGACCGCGGGCGGTTTGGCAAATAACAGCGTCATCACGCGCCAGAAGAAACCCATGAAGCCGGACGGCCACCGTTTGTGCAGATCCGGATCGTTTTTATCAATGATGAATGAGGGATCAAAGGCGACGGAGGCGATGGTTCCCGCATAGCGCCGCGCCAGCTCCCCGGCGATCGCGCGGTTGCAGGTCTTCGTGCGGTGGTAGGCGGTTTCCGTATCATGATCATGGATGCTTTCCAGATCATCCCAGTCGATATCTTTGTAGAAGGGCGCCACCACATGCAGGACCAGACCCTCTGCCTGCTGCATCCGTTCCAGCAGCAGTTGGGTGAACAGAAAGGGCCCCAGCACATTGGTGGCGAACATCAGCTCATGGCCGTTGGGCAGAATATGGGGGCCATTCTGCACCAGGGCCACGGCCGATAACACCAGGCCATCTATCAGCGGAAAGCGGTCCAACGCCTCCGCGGCCGCGCGCCGTACAGACGCCATATCAGAGAAATCGACGACCAGGGTGGCAATATCCGGCTCTTCATAGGCGATCCCCGCTGCAGACAGCGCGGCGCGGATAGAATCAGCCCGGGCGTCTAGTCGTTGCGGCTTACGGCCGAGCAAGACAAGGCGAGCGCCCCGTCTAGCCAGGGCCAGCGCCGCCCCTCCGCCCACATTGCCGGTAGCGCCCGTAATCAGAATGGTCTGCTGCTGGGTCATGTTCATACCGTCCATCGTATCCATGGCTGCTCCTAGATGACCCTAGGATAACCGCCCGGCGGTAGTGGTGTCATCACACCAACGTACTGTTTGGCGGTGGCAGGCGGATAGGCGCCGGTCGTTGGTCCAGAGTCGAGGGACGACAGCGGGGGAAGCCCTCATTTCTACGGGTATTTATTTTCTGATAAGATTGCTTATTTACTTTAGTTGTCTTGAAGCCAGGGGGAAAAGCAGATGAAAACAGAACAGACCGCCAGCATGCTAGAGGATAGAAGGGTGAATGTGAAGGTCAAGCTTGCGTTACTGTGGGCAGCCTTGATGTTCTTCTACATCTACAACGACATTTTCTCACTCTTTCAGCCGGGGCACGTGGCGGAACTGGTAGAGGGGCAGTTGGGAGGCGTGCAGTTCACGCAAACGGTCCTCTTCGGCGCGACCGTGCTTATGGCCTTTCCGAGCTTCATGATCCTGCTGTCGCTGACGTTAAAGGCCAGGATCAACCGCGTGGTGAACATTGTCGTAGCCATTCTCCATATCTTTGTCCTGCTCGGCACGCAGTTTGTAGGTGAGGGCGAGACCTGGTTGTACTATCGATTCTACGAGCTGCTGGAAGCCGTGTTCCTCGTGCTGATCATCTGGACCGCCTGGAAGTGGCCTACGACTGAACCCCTGAATCAGTAATCTTTTGGCAGAGCGATGATCCGGTGATCATCAGATACTCCAGCAGCGCTTTTCATCCGTGTTGTTTGGCGGCGGGAAGCATGCGTGCTGCGTAAAGGCGGATTACTTCTTGCCCATAACAGGCGTGTAAAACCTTTTAGCCCTCGTGATCTGTTTGCAAATAATGAAGCACCTGCCTGCACGCGTCCATTAAATCCAGTGCCCGGCCGCGCTCCCAGGCGGCTGCAAATTCCTTCGCCCCCAACTGCTTCTGCAAGTCGGACT
>JBJYWX010000251.1:0-9436 GCA_046259695.1 Promineifilaceae bacterium (SeqCode)
CTGGGAAAATCCCAGTAGTAGCCCTGCAGCCCTTCAGCCATGGATGTGAAGTCGAAGACGGCCACTCTCTCGCGGAATTCAGGCTGGACGGCCGCGTCTTCAGGTGTCAGGACTTCCATCAGACGAGCGACGTGTGAGTCGCCAGGCCATTTCAATTTGCGGCGAACGAAGCTGCGCGACCCGTCAGCGGCGACGAGAACAGCGGCATGATAGCGCGTTCTTTCGGTTTCGACGACAATGGCGTCTTCGCCGGGTATCACATCAACGACGGCTTCACCCTGACGAACAGTGACGCCAAGCTGTTCGGCCGTCTTGACCAGCCAATGGTCAAATTCATCACGGCGTGTAATACTGAAGACGGGATTGCCAAAGAAGGAATAACTCCGATCCTTGTATATGAGGCGAGCTTCACGCACGTCAAAGTGAGGTACGCCAAGCGGCAAGCCGAGGTGGGCCAAGATATGCTGCCCCAGGTGGGTTAAGCCCCCCCCACACAGCTTCTCGCGAGGGTGAATGGCCTTGTCCACGACGACAACACGGCCGGCCCACGCGGGATTGTTTTTCACCAGGTGCAACGCAGTTGATGTACCAGATGGCCCGGAACCGACGATGAGGACATCAACATTTTCAATATTCGCCATTCCGCTACTCTTCTTGCCCCTTTCTTCTTGCGCCGCGTCGAGCGTCAGAAATTTCAAACGTCCTGATGAGTGTAAACCAGGACTGGATGAAATGCCACACCTTAACGCGGGCAAACGAGCTTAGTCTGACCCGATCCAAGGTAGATTAATGCTCTGATCGAAGACACGAGCTTTGTTGGTCGCCGTGTCGGCGGCTTCTTTGGGCGCTTCGCTGTTGCCGGCGCGGTCCAGCGCCTGGCTGCGGAACTGGTATGTCTGTGAAGGATCAGGCGGCTTGAAGTAGGCACTGGTTGCGGTCGTGTCGCGGAACAGGCTTTGCCAGCCATCGTCGCCGGAACCGGCGAGGCGAACGTCTATGGAGTAACTCTGCACGCCGCTAAGCTCATCTTGGCCGCGCCAGAATAGCTGATATACGCCGTTATAGGTATAGAAATCAGGGCGCAAAACCGTGGACTGTGGTGGGGTGGTGTCCAGACCAAAGCGACTGGCGGGCGAGGGGTAGAAGTTATTAGATGCCGAGGTGACGACCACCCGCCAATACAGTTCCGGGTAATCCTGATCGAATGAGATGGTGGCACTGTAGACGGGCGTCGACCAGATTTCATTGACGACACGATTCTCGAACTCCTGGTCAGTGGCTACCTGCAGAACGGTAGCCTTGGCCTTTTCGGGGTTGTCTATAAGCCAGGTAAAGGTCACGGAGCGGTCGTTCAGCCAGCTCTGGTCAGGCGGTGCATCGGTGGCCGCCGCGGGTAAGACCTCGAGCGGAAGAAGGCGAATGGCATCAAACCACATGCCGCGGTCACTGTCCGTCGTGGTGAGATCGGACAAGCGGATCACGTTGCCCGTGCCGGCGCGGAGATTGTATTCGCCAAGCGACGTCCAGAGGCCAATTCTATCGTTTTGATTGACGACGACCGTGCTCAGCCCATCGGCATGCTCTATGATGTAGCGTGCACCTTCTGTTTCTGAACGGCCAGTATTGCAATAAGGCGCATAGACATCGATTCGATAACGCCCGGATTCAGGAATGTCTGGTCGCCACTCTCCCGTGTTCACTGCTTCGGTCGGATTGGTCGTGGAATAGGTGTACCAGGAATGGGCGTTGTGGCCACATTGCAAAGGACCGTCGTACCAGTTGGCATTGCTCTTGGAGAAGTTGTCGCTTAATTCATCAACGAACAGGTAGGGTGAGACCAGACCGATGCGGTTTGCCACCTCGTCCCTGATGACCGGGATCAAGGCGTGCGCTACACCACCAGGGCATTCAGTCGTACCGTAGACGTCGCGATGGCCCATGAGATTGGGCAGACCCCAATCGATGCCAGGCAGGGTGTCGCTGGCGTCGAAGACATCGATATCTCGCTGATTGGCTTTCCAGGCAAATAAATCGATGGCTGAATTCAGCATGGGGTCGGTGGGTTTCGAGGTTGAATAGGTGCCGATCAGCGCCAGAGCCATGCTGCCCGTATTGGCACCCGAGGCATGAATACCAACGACATCATCACCGCCAAGATGGCCCTCATAGAGGACGCCTTCGGTGTCGACGAGAAAATTATAGCCGATGTCTTGCCAGCCACGCGTGTAGGTGTGAAAGGCCCAGATGGCACGAACTACCGCAGCCGAATCACCGTCCGCGCCAGTGGAAGAGACAGTGTGGTGGAGGATTAAATGGCTGACCGGGTAATAGTTGAGCCCATCTGTGTAGTTGCAGTCAGGATTAGTGCACCAGACTTCGCGGCTAATCACGAAAGGTTTAGGGTAGCCATCATCTGTTTCTGCAGCTACGGTGGGCGGGGCGGCCGTCGATGCATCAATCTCCAGCTGGCGATGAATCATTTCCTCGACCGGGAGTCCGGCTGTGGAGTCGATAAACGTGAGGCGCAGTTCGCGCAATAGAGGGGTGGCGGCGGCTCCCTGTTCAAGTGAAACGCGGTACTGGACATAAACATGAGTGACGTCGGCGGCAGGAACCACGACCATATCGCCGACTATGTCCGGATCTTCGGGTAAGGTCCAATCCTCGGCACGGTGGACATCTACCCAGGGTCCGAGTCGGTCCGGCCGCGGGCCGGTACGCAATTCGAGATGAAAGGATGTGCCGTCCGGAAGGTCCAGTTTCCACTGCGGCACCACTGCGTTAAAGGGTATGGGCGCCTGAATGGGCAGCGAGGTGAATACGGCTGTTGCAGCGGGTTCTGTGGGCTGTAATCCTTCCGGCAGAAGGGCCATGCCGGAGTTGTTCGATTCGGCGAAGGATTGGCCGTCAAATATCAGGTCTTGTATCAGCGGTTGGGCTGGTCCGTCTTGCGCCGCCTGCCCTATCCTGGCGAAAGCACCGACACTCACTAGAGCGAACAGGAAAAACAGGACTCGTTGAGTCATGGCCTACTCCTCACGCCGCAGTTACTGCATTGCGGCCCAATTTCCAAGATAGCTCATCAGACATAACAGCGCTACTGTTTTAATAACCGGCAGCAAGATCGACGTGATTCGGGATCCGTTCATTCCTTGCGGCGGCATTGAGCAGCCGGGCAAGGTGGCGCATGCGCAGGAGATCAATGCCTTCTGTCAGGCCGGCGCGATGAGGGCTCAAGACAACGTTCTCCAGTTCCCAAAAGGGAAGGGCGGCCGGTAAAGTGCCTGCACGTTCTTTGTCGCTGGCCGGATAATTATACCAGACGTCCAACCCTGCAGCGCCAATTGAGTGCTCCTTGAGCGCCATATATAATGCTTCTTCGTCGATAACGGAGCCGCGCCCAATGTTCACCAACACACAGTGTTGAGGCAGCAGACGGAGTTCGTCGGCACCGAGAAGGCCTTCTGTTTCCGGAGTCAGGGGCAAGGTGACTATGAGCGCGTCGGCACGAGGGAGAAGGTCGTGCAGGTCAAATGAGGAGAAGACGCCGTCGACGAAGGGAAGTATAGCTGCGGGCGTGACAGTGCGCTTGATGGCCAGCACAGTCATGTTAAGCGCCTGGCATGCGCGGGCCACGAGCTGGCCAATTGCACCCATACCCAGGATCAGGGCTGTTTTGCCGCTAAGAAGCAATGAGGACGGGGGATCATTGTAACGGGGAGACCAATCACCGCGCCGCAGCGCCTGGTCGAGCGGAATAACTGCTTTGGCCGCGGCCAGTAGCAGCGCAAGAGCCATTTCCGCTACCGGTTCGGCGTTGTGATGCAGGTTGTAAAGGGCGATCTGGGGAAAGCCGGCCAGTAGTTCCCTGGTCTGCGGCGGAATGCCCACCCAGGGCACGATCAAAGCGGTTAATTCCGGATGGGCTGTTAAGAGGGCACGGTCGGGTCGACCCGCGACCAGAATGTGCAGGTTCTTTTCGGGAATGACCGACTCCCCAGAGGTAATATGGATGCCCGGCTCAAGCAGGGTGCGCAGGTAGTCGAGCACATTTGGCGCATAGTCATAGAGTAAATGAACGTTTAGAGGTGTCATAGCTTGCTTGGCCCCGACAGAACGGGTGATTATCTTGCTGAACAGAATCAGTCAAGCGGCATTGGCGTTTCCTGTAGCGCCGCAGGCGCACGTTTACTGCGGCTGTGGCGCAATCCTTCAGCTGTGTAGACCAGGAGCGCTGACCAGATAAACAAAAAGCCCACAAGTTGGTGGCCGGTAAAAGGTTCTCCATAGAGGAAGAGTCCTATGAGGAACTGCATGGTGGGCGCAATGTACTGCAAGATTCCAAGATTTGTGAGCGTGATGCGACGCGCGGCGGCGCCAAATAACAGCAGCGGCACGCCGGTGACAACGCCAGTGCCGACAAGAAGAAACGTTGTGCGCGGATCGCCCGCAGCGAGCGCGCCCTGTCCCGTAATGCCCAGGAAGAGTAGATAGGAAAGGGCAGGTAAGAAGTAAAACATGGTTTCCAGGGCCAGTCCTTCCGTGCTTTCCAATGAGCCAGTCTTTCGCAGCAGCCCGTACAGCCCAAAAGTCACCGCCAGGGTCATGGCAATCCAGGGAAAGGTGCCGTAGCTTACGGTGAGATAGATGACGCCCCCAGCGGCGAGAACAAGGGCCAGGATTTGCCCGACGCGGAGCTTTTCGCTCAAGAACAGGACGCCGAAGAGAACATTGATAAGCGGGTTGATGAAATAGCCGAGACTAGTCTCAATTATAAATCCCGCATTGACGGCCCAAATATAGGTTAGCCAATTGACAGCCAGCAGAGTCGCCGTGGCGAAATAAGTAATTAAGATTCGCCGGTCGCGCGACGCCCGGCGCAGCCAGCTCCAATGCTTTCTGACCAGAAGCAAGATCAGGACGAAGACAAGCGACCAGAGCATGCGATTGGCCAGGATTTCCAATGCGGGGACCGCATGCAGCGCTTTCCAGTAAACGGGAAGCAGCCCCCAGAGGGTGTAGGCACCAATGCCGTAAAGAATGCCGCGATTTAAGCGCATAGATCGTTGGCCATGTAAAATGGTCGCCAGCACTAACGGCCCTGCCACTTGGCGTCGCGCTTGTTGACGAAGGCGTCCATCCCTTCCTTCTGGTCAGCCGTGCTGAATAACATGTAGAAGAGCGACCGTTCCAACGCCAGGCCGGTCTGCAGGGGCGTTTCGTAAACGGCGTTGACAGCTTGTTTGGCCAGGCGCACAGCGACAGGCGCGCGCGAGGCGATTTGGGTCGCCAGTTCGAGCGCTTCGTTCAAATAGCTCTCTAATGGCGCGACGCGATTAACGAGGCCATAATGCAGAGCCTCGGCAGCGCTAAGGGACCGGTTATTCAAGATCATCTCCATGGCCAGAGCCTTGCCCACAGCGTATGTCAGGCGCTGGGTGCCGCCGGCGCCTGGAATGACACCGATATTTATTTCCGGCTGGCCAAACTGCGCCGTTTCGCTGGCCACAATCATATCGCAGGCCATCGCCAGTTCGCAGCCGCCGCCGAGGGCATAACCTGAAACGGCGGCAATCACGGGCTTCTTAATCTGGGCCAGGCGATCCCATTGGCCGATAAAAGGACTGTTGAGCATGTCGACAGGGTAGACATCACCAGCCATGGATTTGATGTCCGCGCCGGCCGCGAAAACTCTATCGCTGCCCGTTATGACCAGGCAGCCGATGTGATCATCGGCATCGAACTGCTCTAAGGCGTCCAACAACTCGCTCATCAAGGCAGGGCTAAGTGCATTGTAAGCTCTGGGCCGGTCTAACTGTACGATACCAACGGTATCCTGGACGCGGACCTGGATATATTCGTATGTCATCTTACCTCCTAATAAAGGCGGCGCAGTGGGCCGCCAAATGCAAGTAATTGGCTATAGGGCTGCTGTGGGAAACCGCGGTCAAACGCGATAGTCGCTTTTCTGCTTGGGCCAAAGACGCCAGGCAATGATCATATACGCGACAGTGGCGGCGAGATAGAGATTGTTCAACTGCCCGATGTTGGGGTCAGGATAGGGCGTCAGTACGACCCAGGAAGTAAAGGTCTGCGCTGCCTGACCAACAACCGTGCCCCCTATGCTGCCGGTTCGCAGCCGTATAATGCCGTAGACGATGCCCCAGGTCACGAAATAGATGGCACTGGACACGGTGTTGGCCATTGACTCCTGGAAAAGGAGGATGCCAACCAGACCAAAGGAGATGCCGGAAACAATCGCCCCCGTAAGTGGGCCGCGCCAGTCAGATACGGCGCGAAAGACGAGCCCATACGTCCAGATTTGCGTTGCCAGGGCCTCGAAGAGGAGGAGGTACATAAACGTCCGGCCGGCATGGGGCGGGCGGGATTCCAGAGCGGCAGGGGAGATGGCCACAAAAATAAAGCGCAGCGCCAAGAACACTATCCAGATCAGGGCCGCGAAGCCGATGCCGGCTGTGAGCGCACGCCCACCGCGAAAGCCCATGCCAGCAAGGCCATACCAGCGTAGGCCAAGCAACAGGCTTGTGACCGCGACTACGGTCATGACGAACGCTGTTTGCGCCTGACCATCGAGGGCGAGGCCGCCCATGCCAGCAGCGAGGAAGCTCAGCAGTAAGGCGAGAAGTGGTGGGACAATGAGCGCGAAAACAGCACGCAGCGCATTCGATTGGGCGTGGTCGCGGCGCTTTGCAGTAGAGGACATGGACACGATTGTAACACCGATAAGTAAGCGGCAAAACCAGGATAAGGCCGTCGAGTTCGTCCACGGATGCGCACTCGGTTAAACTTCGGCGCGTGAATGAATCTGCTACGCGCTCTTTAGATGCGCGCCTTGTTGTACTGGCTGCTGCCAGGCTGGTGCTGAACACCGCACTGCGCTTCGTTTACCCGTATGCCCCGGCGCTTGCCCGTGGAGTCGGTGTAAGGCGCGAAGATGTTTATTACCTGATAACAGTGCGCAATATGACCGGATTTCTCAGCCCGGTGTTTGGCCCTCTGTCCGAACGTTTTGGCCGCCGTGCCGTGCTGGCGCTCGGTATGATGATCCTGGCAGGCGGATCACTAATACTGGTTATATGGCCGGCCTACTGGGCACTTGGCGTGGCCCTGGTGGCCACCGGTATAGCCAAGATCCTCTATGATCCGGCGATGCAAGCTTATGTCGGTGATGAGGTGCCTTACAATCGCCGCGGACGCGCGATAGCGATCACCGAATACTCCTGGTCTTTGGCGCTCCTTGCCGGTGTGCCTATCTTGGGCCTGGTGTTCCAGCGCCAGGGTTGGCAAGCGCCGTTTCTGTGGATCGGTATCGGCTCGCTGGGGGCAGCCATCCTGATCTGGACCGGTATTAACCGCAGCCGGCCGCAGCAAGCGGCAACGATAGCAGGAACTCGGATCGTTGCCCTACTGCGACAAGAGCGCGTCGTTGTTTTCGCGGTGCTCTATATCATGTTGTTCGTGACAGCAAATGAGATGCTCTTCATCGTGTTTGGCGGCTGGATGGAAGATGTCTTTCAATTGAGCCTCACGAGCCTTGGAATCGCTGCGGCGGTCATTGGTGGCGCTGAACTTGCCGGCGAAACGTTTGCCGGCTGGTCGGTGGACCGCTATGGGAAACGGCCGATCATTATCTTATTCGGCGCTGTTACCGCGCTCTGTTATCTTGCGCTTCCTTTTACGAGCGGATCGCTGACCGGCGCACTGGTAACGCTTTTTGTGCTTTTTCTGTCATTTGAAATCACGGTTGTAGGTGGCATACCGTTGATGACCGAACTTGTACCTGGCGCGCGCGCGGTTGTAATGTCGGTCATTTTGGCCGCCATGTTTGCTGGGCGCACGCTGGGCTCATTCCTGGGTCCGCTGGTTTGGAACGAGTTTGGGTTTGAGGTCAGCGGCGTAATTTGGTCGGCCATAGCGGCCGTCGCAGTGGTGATCCTCGCGCTGCGCGTGCATGAGGGCAGCTGACTGAGGGATGGAAAAAGCGGTTCGAGGGGATATACTAGCAGGCAGTGAGCGGCGTAATGTATCGGTTTAGGCCCGGGCAATCCTCTGACGTGTGCCGGCAGGACCCGGGCAGGTCAGACAGAGTATGGACGCACTATGGAATGCCTTGCAGCAAGGCGGGATTGAATCTTGGCTTATACTAATTGGCGGCATTGTGGTCGGCATTATTGTGCTGCGAATTGTTTTCGAGGTAGCCGATGTGGCGATCAAGGTCGGCTGCTTTGCATTGTTTGTGCTAGGTATTGCCTGGCTTCTGTATACAATTTTCGGCGGATGACCGGCAAGGAAACCATATGAGTGCATTAAGAAGGGCGACCATCTATAAATTGGCTGCCACGGCGCAAGAGGCGGGCCTGGAAGTGATGACCGGCATTTTGCGACGGGGCAGCGACGGCGTATGGCTTGTGGGAAAGCGGCCGTTGTCGGAATGGCTTGAGGCTCATGAAGGCGAAGAAGTGTCCCTGGTCCTGGGCTTGCTCGCAGATGAGCGGCCGATGCAGGTACGCACCTGTCGTACCTGCGGTCGTGATTATAGTGACTTGGATTGCCCATACTGCCGCGCCAACCGCATTCGTTTGCGCGGACATGCATGAGAGATGTTGTTGATGATGAAGAGATTTTGGCCCGTTTTGTTTCTTTTTGCGATGTTCTTGTTTGTTCCCTTGCGTGGGTTTGCCCAGGCGCCGCTGCCAGACATAGAAAGCTTGCAGATCGCCTTTTGGCCTGATTTTGACCAGCCTTCGGTCCTGGTACTGCTCACGGGACAGCTTCCGGCGGACACGCCGCTGCCGGCTCAAGTTACAATGCCCCTTCCAGGCGACGCCGACCTGAATGCCGTGGCGCAGATCGACGAAAGTGGTATGGCCAGTATCGATTACGACCTTGAAGGAAACACGCTGACGTTCCTGGTTGACAAGCCGCAGTTCCGCATTGAGTATTACGCGCCTTACCAGGAGAGCGGCAGTTCACGCTCATACGGATTCGAGATGACGCTGCCGGTGGCAGTGAATAATGTAACGGCCGAGATCCAGCAGCCGGTGAACGCGACGAGTCTGACAACCGATCCGGAGTCACGCGTTGTTGAAAGCATCACCGATGGCTTCACCTACCATGTAATTGATGGACAAGCAGTTCCCGCGGGGACGGGCTACAGCCTGAATTTTAGTTATGTGATGGAGGGGGATGGCCTAACGGTGGCGTCTACCGGCGGGGCAGTACCTGCCGCTGCCACACAACCGGAGGCAAACACTGCGGCCGCGACAAGCAGTGGTATCAACTGGGCGCTTGTCGCGGGCATTGCCGGGCTGGCGGCGCTGCTTGCCGGCGGCGTTACCTGGTTTCTGGCAAAAGGCCAGGGCAGCCGCCAGTCCAGTCGCCCGCGCAAACCAGCGCCGCGCGCGCGCACCGGCCA
>JBJYWX010000252.1:0-7129 GCA_046259695.1 Promineifilaceae bacterium (SeqCode)
CGTGTCGTCTTGAGCTGCTACAGCCTGGACAAGCGCAAGTAACAGTAAAAAACCCAGTAGGCAGCGAACCACCCGTTTCAACATTATGTTTACATTCCCCGATTGGTTTGCTATTATAGCATGGTAACCATAGCCCGAGGGAAAACGACATGCGGGGGAAAAACAGTAAGCAATTCAAAGCAGCACTGGTTAGCATCCTGGCATTACTCCTGGCGGTGTGCGCTGCGCCGTCTCAAGGACAGGAACCGCTGCCGCAAATCTTCATCACGGGAAGCGATGTTACCAGTCCTCCAAGTGCTGCGCTCCATGTATATGGCCGCGATGCCCAAGGTAACGCTATTGATTTCAAAACAGAGCCTGTCACATTGACGCATGAGGGCGTTGCTTTGGAGACCGATGTATCCGATAGTTTTCCCGCGGGCACGTTCACCGTATTTCTCGTTGATCTGCCGCCTGGAATCGAAGAGCAGCTGCCGACCATACAACAAGCTATCCAACAATTCGCCAGCGCAAGCGGCGGCATGCAGGAACAGGTAGACAGCATTGCCATCTATCAGGTTGGTGAGAGTCAGGCGACGCAGCTTCTAGCACCAACAACTTTTTATAATGAGGTACAAAACTTCTTTGTGGATGAGATGGCGCCCGCGACCGGTTCTACTGCTTTACGCGACAGCCTGGGCCCCCTTCTGGAAGAGGTGAATGCACTTAAGCCGCGGCCGGAAATGGTGGCCTCGGTCGTCGTCATGTCTGATGGCACCGATGTAGTGAGCACGGAATTCGAACCTGAAGAAATCGTCACGCGCGCCATTGAACAGAATATCCCTATTCATTCGGTCTGGATTAATGGTGCCGGCCTAACGATCGATCAGCTACAGGAAGGTCAGACTTATCTGCAAGAGACATCCCAGGCGACGCGTGGATTAACGGCCACGCTCGACGATGGGACGAGCGTCAGCGACCTATGGAACAGCATCGCCGCCTTCCGCGATCATGCCCGTATCCGCTACCAGATAGATGACGCGTCCGGAGGCGCCTATGAAGTGGTTCTCAGCCTGGCGTCCGACCCGGCCGTCAGTGCCTCCAGCGTGGTAGAGATCCCAGAAAATCAACCGGAAGTGTTCTTGAATTTACCACCGGACAGTGGCACGATTACGATGACCTCGGTGGCGGAGCCGGTTCAGTTGCGTCTGGGAGCCACTGTAACCTGGCTCGACGGCTTCGACCGCGAAGTGCGCGAGGCGCGTCTGCGCGTCAATGGGCAGGACGTGTCTGAAGTGCCTCCCGACCAATTAGAGGATTTCACAGTCGAAGTGAGCAATCTGCAATTTGGCGATAATGTGTTGGAACTGTTCATTGAAGATGAGCAGGGCCTGGTGGCTTCAAACCTGCCTGTGACTATCTCTGTCATGGAGGGCGATCAACAAATAATCCCGGCGGATATGCAGCCGGAACGCGAACTGGGCAGCACGGTATTGAACATTTTCCTTGGGCTGGTAGTACTGGGTGTACTGGTTGGCCTCTTCTTCTGGCTGTGGCGCAGCGGCATCTTTGCCAGGCTTACACCCAAGCGGCGCTCGCACGCGGCGGAGCCGGGCGTGACGTATACCACAGGCGTTGATCCCAATGCGCCGCCCGGTACAGGAACAGATTTACCGGCCGGGCCACCTTTTGAGGCGCACTTGCAGATAGTTGAATCCGTTACCGAAATGCCGGCCAGCCTGGAACTGCTTGGGGCCATGATCCGCATTGGTCGTTCGCCGTCAATGTCTGACATCGCCTTCCGCGATGATCTGACCGTATCACGGCAGCACGCCGTGCTCATGCTGGAGGGTAATCACTTCCGCCTGTTTGACGAGAACAGTACCAGCGGCACCTGGGTCAATGGACGCCAGGTTCCCGATTATGGTATTGAGCTGGCCGATGGCGACGAGATTCACCTCGGCGCAGTGCACATAATTTACAGCCAGCCCTATTAGCCACACCTGCTGGTTTGGCGGCATTTCTTCATGCCCGTAATTACGCTCACTGAAACTCAACTGAGCGCTATCGAGGCTACAGGCAGCAGCTTCTGGCGCGGCCCTGCCGGGACGGGCAAGAGCCTCGCGCTGCAAGAGCGCTTGCTGCGCTTGCTGCGATCGGGCGAACCAGCCTATACGCTTATGGTGCTGGTCGCCGAACCGGAAAGCGGGCAGCAATTCGAATTGGCCGTGCAGGCTTCCGGCCTCGGCCCTTACGCCGATTTGACCGTCACGACATACACAAAGTTGGCCCTGGACCTGACCACCCTTTTCTGGCCGCTCGTAGCTAGCCGCGCCGGCTTTAGCCAACCATACCGCCCGCCGGTGCTGCTTACCTATGATATGGCGCAGCTCCTGATGTGGCGATTGATAAAAGGTGATCTGGATGCAGGCGCATTCGCTGGCTTGCGCCTGCGCCCGCAGCAGATAATCAGCCAACTCCTCGATACTCTTAATCGCGCAGCGCTAAATCGGCTTTCCCTGGAGGATGCCATTGAGCGCCAATTATTGGCATGGACTGGGGAAAAGGAGCGCCTACAGCATATCCGTCTGGCGGGTCGTTTGGCGCAGACTTTTCGGACCTATTGTTTGCAGCATAGTTTGCTCGATCTATCACTGACCATAGAGGTCTTTGATCAACAGCTTGTTGGCGAGCCGGCGTTTCACCGCTATTTCAGCGAGCGCTACCGCCATCTATTAGTGGACAATATTGAAGAACAAACGCCTGCTGGCCAACATTTTGTTAGCAGTCTGATGGACCTTACGCAGACAGCGGCCCTGGTTTATGATGAGGGGGGCGGCTACAAGCGCTTTATGGGCGCGGCGCCGGGTCCGGCCACGCGATTTCAGACCCGCTGCAACCTTGTATTTCGCTTTGAACAACGGTTTACTTCGCCCTCGCAGATCGAAGCGCTGGCCAATCTTGTGAGCAATAAACTGCAGCAGACGGACCTGCCAGTTGTCGCTGCGCAAGATGCCATTGCCGCCACGGCCGACGGCCGTTATCGCCGCGAAATGGTGAATGCGCTTATCCCTCGCTTACAAGACCAGCTAGCGCGCGGTGTTCCTGCCCAAGAAATTGCCGTTATCGTTCCCTATCTTGACGGGGCATTGCGCTACATGCTAACCAAGGCACTTGGTGAAGCAGGCATCCCTTACCGCTTTTTGCGGCGCCGCAGCAGCCCGCGTGAAGAGCCGCGCGTGCGCGCCTGGCTGACATGGCTGGCCCTTGCCTATCCGCAATGGGGCATATTACCGAATAGCTTCGATGTGGCAGAGGCGCTTAGTCTATGCATCTTTGGCCTGGACCCGGCGCGAGCGCAGCTGGCCGCCACAGCGATCTATGATCCTGCCATACCGGCGCTGCGCGCGGTTGAAGAGGTGGACAATAATGTACGTGAACGAATCGGGATTGAGTTCCTGGAACGAATAGAGGAGCTACGCCTATGGCTGGGTACAATCGAGCCGCAAAAACCGATCGATATTTTCCTCCATGATCTGTTTGCCCAGCTCCTATCGCAGCCTCGTTATCAGCCAGAACCGGATATAGCGGGCGCGGCAGTGTGCGATTGGCTCGTGCGGACGGCGACGCGCCTGCGGGATGTCGCGCCGGCGATGGGCATCACCGCTGCTGCCGATCTGGGGGCGACCTTTATTGACGGCATTTACCAGGGCCTGGTAACGGCCAATCCGCCCGACCTGGGCGAACCACCCGATCCACAAGGCGTTACCATTTCTACTATCTATGGCTACCTGCTGGCGGGCAGCCCGGTGCAAATCCAGGTGTGGCTGGAGACGGCCGCCAGCGGCTGGTGGGATATTCCGCGCCAGCCATTAAGCAATGCTTTCGTCCTGGCGCCGGATCGCGACTATGATGAGCCGTGGACGATGGCCGACGACATTGCCGTGCGCAATGAATTGCTAAGTCGCATTATTCGGGGGCTCTCCAGCCGCACGGGAAAAGGCGTCATTATCGCTAACAGCGATCTTGACCGGCGTGGAGCGAGGCAGGATGGGCCTTTGTGGCGCGCGCTGCAGCCTGTTCTGGCAGCGCCGCAAGCTAACAACGCTGCCAGCGAACTGTAAATCCTTGTTTGAAGCAAGCCGTGATTCGCGCCTCAGAGGCCGCCGGTTAGATATTCTCCTGCTCGATCAGTTCGCGCTTCAGCACTTTGCCGACGATTGTCTTTGGTAGTTCGTCGCGAAACTCTATCTTGCGCGGGTATTTGTATTTCGCGAGATGGTTCTTGCTCCAGTCGATCAACTCTTCGGCCGTGGTTGGATCCCCTTCCTTCTTGACCACCCAGGCCTTCACCGTTTCGCCCCGTTTTGGATCCTTGACGCCAGCGACCGCCACTTCGATCACGGCCGGATGCGTCATAAGCACTTCCTCTACCTCACGTGGATAAATATTAAAACCGCCGGCAATAATAAGGTCTTTTTTGCGGTCTTCAATATAGAAGTAGCCGTCCTCATCCATGCGCGCGATATCGCCAGTATATAACCAGCCATCGCGCAAGGTTTGCGCCGTCTCCTCCGGCATATTCCAATAACCCTTCATGATATTGGGGCCGTTCAGAATCAGTTCCCCAATGCTGCCAACAGGCAGGTCCTTATCTCCCTCAACAGCATCGACAATACGGCACGACATATTCGGGATTGGCAGCCCGATCGACCCGGTCCGGTTTTGGCCGTCAATTGGATTGGCATGCGAAACAACATGCGATTCGGTCAACCCGTAACCTTCAACCAGCTTGCCGCCGGTTAGTTTTTCAAATCGCTCCTTGGTTTCCAGCAAGAGAGGTGCCGAGCCGGAGACACAGGCGCGGATTGAAGTCAAATCATATTTGCCGGCCAGGACATCAGGATGGTTGTTAATAGCGACGTACATCGCTGGGACACCCGGAAAGAACGAGGCGCCATATTCCTGGATACTGCCGATCACATCTTTGAGATTGCGAGGATCGGGTATGATAATCATCTTCGCCGCTATAGAAATCGGCAGGATCATACCCGTTACCATGCCGTAAGAATGAAACAGCGGAATGGCAGTGATAAAAACCTCTTCACCGTAGCGCAAACCGGGTATCCACTCTTGTAACTGCCTGGCATTCGCGGCCAGATTCTGATGACAAGCAATAGCACCTTTAGAAACGCCCGTTGTACCGCCCGTATACTGGAGCAAGGCGATGTCATCGCTCGAGACCTCTACCGTTGCCTGGGGCGACTGCCGGCCCAGCGCCAAGAAATCCTTGAACCACGTATCGCCTGCCGCGAGCGAAACCCGGTCCCCGCTGCTGCCTTCTTTTACCAATGTATAGAGCAGTTTTTTCAGCCCAGGTAAATAGTTCTTGAGCTGAGTGACGATGATGCGCCTGACCTTCGTCGTACCCTTCTGCTGTACCTTCTTCAGAAGCGGGTAGTAACGGCTCATGACAAACACTGTCTCGGCACCGCAATCACGCAGCTGGTGTTCCAACTCCCGTTCAGAATAAAGGGGATTGGTAGCAATAATAACGCCTCCGGCACGCAGGATGCCGAAGTAGATGATCATGAAGTGGGGCGTGTTGGGCATATACAGGACAGCACGATCACCCTTCTTGAAGCCGCTTGCAATGAGTGCGTTGGCCACCGCCATACTGGCATCGTCAAATTCACGATAGGTTATTTCCTTGCCCTGGAAAACTATGGCCACATTGTCAGGCTTATTGTCAGCCGTCTGATCGAGGTACCAGTGCAGCGGATGGTCAGGAATAGGCACTGTAGCTGCCACGCCCGGGTCATAATGCTTGGTCCAAGGCTTATCGGAATAAGTGAGATTCATCCTTGCCTCCCATACAAAAACGATTTGTATAACTTTGCGATGCGCCCGCCTTTGCTAGTTGGGCAATCCAGCAGTTCTTACACTGTATGACATGGTGAAATGCTAACAGCCACCGAAGATCCCTCTTTGGGTATAATACCCAAAAATCAAATGCTATGGAAGTTCCATTCTGCATGAATTACGTGACATTTGTCATGTCTTGAGGAAACAATATGGAGCAAACAGAGGCTATCATTGCCTTTCAGGGAGAAAAAGGGGCCTACTCTGAACAGGCGGTGCGCCAGCACTTCGGTTCCGACGTGGCGACGCTCCCTTGTCGCAGCTTTCTGGGCATATTTCAAGCGATTCAGGAGGGCCGGGCCACCCATGGCATGCTGGCCGTAGAGAACTCGCTGGCAGGCACCGTCACGCCCGCCTATGATCTGCTTATCGATCACGATCTCCACGTACAGGCGGAGGTAGTTGTGCGCGTCGAGCACTGTCTCATGGCTCCACCGAACACGCCGCTCGCGGACATCACGCAGGCCATGTCCCATTACCAGGCGCTCGGCCAATGCGAGCAGACGCTTAAGCGCATGAATATTGAGCCGCTGACTTATTACGATACGGCAGGCGCGGCGCGCGATTTGGCCCAAAATCCACAGCCGGGTATGGCCGCGATTGCCAGCGCGCTGGCAGCAGAGACCTACGGTCTGGAAATCCTGATACACAACCTGGAAGATCTCGACTTTAATTACACGCGCTTCTTTGTTCTGGGCAATGAACTGCCACCGCGCCAGGACCCGAGCAAGACATCGCTCGTGCTCACCACGCGCCATATACCCGGTGCCCTGGCTCACGTGCTGGCGGAATTGGCTGACCGCAATATCAACTTGACCAAGATCGAGTCGCGTCCGCGCCGCAACCGGCCCTGGCATTACCTCTTCTACATCGATTTTGAGGGACATGAGGAAGACCCGGACGTGCAGCAGGCGCTGCTCGGGATTCTCAAGAAGGCCTCTTTTCTAAAGGTTTTGGGCTCCTACCCCGCAGCCCGTTAGGGCACGCGAAGCGAGGATAGTAGAACGCTATCGGATTGCAATCCATCTGTGGTCTGCACGGCCAGGCGCTGCCCGTTCTCAGCAAGATATAAACCAACCTCAATAGGATAGACACCAGACGCCAGGTCGGCAGGCAAGACTATATCATATGAATCGACAACAACCTCGCCAGGCAGCCAGCGGCCGGTCGCGTAGGCGCCATTCTGAGGAGCACTGTCCTGCTGCCAGACGCAGCAGGTGCCATCCGG
>JBJYWX010000252.1:7139-26061 GCA_046259695.1 Promineifilaceae bacterium (SeqCode)
TAATCGGCCGCCGGCGCCTGTGTCGCCTGCCATACCAACCTCAATTCAGCGGTTCCATTTTCAATTGCGCTCAGATCAGCGCCAAGGAGCTCTATTTCAGCGCCGAAGCTGGCCTGCACATCATGCGCGTAGGCCGGTGCCTCGAAGATACGCTCCGCAGCCTCAATCTCCAGAGGGCCTAGATCGGCCGCATATAAGTCGCTCCCCATTTCGTCTTGCAGGACCAGATGCAGCCGGTACCTGTCTGCTGGAAGTTCAATAGGAATTATCAGCAATTGGCGATCTATAACAAACTGCGGGGTTGTCCAGGCATCAAATGGATAGGTACCATAAACCGGCTTTGTTGCCAGAAGCATTATGGGGTCGCTTTCTTCACCCACCAGGTCCAGGCGCAGCTCATAGGGTGCGAGGCTGCCCGTCGCCAACCACCATAGAGCGAAGCCCCACTGCTCGCCGCTAGCCACCTTGTTTGGACCACGTTCATAACCAAGAAGTTCGAGGTTGGGCGCGGCCGTCTCGTTGAGTGCAAACGGCGCCAGAGGTAATTCCTCGGGCACGGCGCCTGCTTGCACAGCTACAGGCTCGATCAGCACTGAATCACCCATATAGTTACCTTGCTCATCAACACGCCCCGCGCGCGCGCCGGTAGCCTGATCGAATAAGCCCACACGCAATCGGTAACTGCCGGGCGGCGTACCGGCAGGCACGCCAAGTTCGATATGCTCAATGATGATTTCACCTGGAGCCCACTGTTCGGCCGGGTAAGCGAATGATTCAGCCTGACTCCAGCGGTGGCCGGCGGCATCTTCCAGCTGCACGAACGACTGGTAATCGGCCGTTGGCGCCCGATCAACACGCCAGTAAAGACGCAGGCCCAGATCAGAATTCGCTGCTGGCGCCCCATCCAGCTCATAGCCAAGCAATGTGGCTACGCCGCCAAACGTTGCAGCTATCGGATTGGCAATGGCCAGATCTGGCACCGACTCCAGCAGATAAGCTTCAAATGCGCTATCGGGAAAACGCGTCTCATCGGTTTGAATCAGCGTGGCCTGCGCCAGCAGATCATCCGTCCAGGCCGGGCGCGGGCTATTATGCGGAAATATGTAGAGGCCCGCCCCTCCGTCCGGTAGGACAAAGGCCTGGCTCTGAGGCAGCCACTTTATGGCCTCATATTTGTCACTTAAGAAGGCCACGGTCGGGTGGCGGTAATGCGGTGCGGCTAGGTAGACCGTCTGCCCCTCCAGATCACGTTCGTTCAAGAACTCAGAAACGGCTACTAGATCGCCGTCCGTTTCAAAGATCAGGGCAGGCTGGCGTCCCCATTCCAGGAAATAGGCCTGCGCGGTGGCCAGTCCACCGGAGAGCAAAATGAATAGGAAAGCAAACAGCACGGCCGCAGGCAAGGGTGGAAAGCCGAAGCGCCTTTCCAGATCCGCGAACAAGATCACAAAACCAATGGCAGGAAGATAAAAGAGGAAAGGAATCAGGCCAATAGCGCGCAAGTTGCTGGGCACAAGTTCATTGGTAGCAAGCGCCGCGGGCAGAATCATGATCAGCGGCGCGAACACCAAGAGGGCAACTGCCGCACGCTGCCAATCATAAGGGAAGCGTCGCCAGCGCCAAATTGCTATGAGCCATCCGACAACCAGAAGCCCGCCAACCACCCAACCAAAGAGGGGCCGTCCTGGCAAGTTAAAGCGCAGAAACGGATCGCCGCGCAAGAATAACATGCCCCACGACTTCAGTAGACTTTGCCAGATACTTAGGATGGCCGGTCCCTGATCGGCCGATGGTGCGACTTGCCCGATGCGCACCCAAAAAGCATCGGGATGAATCCAGAAATAGGCCAACAGCGGCGCGACCGCCAGGAAGGCCACACCTAAGAAAAGCGCCAACTGGCGCAGCCGCAGGCGCCACTGCTCGCTGCCGAATAGCAACGGCAGTATCCCGAGCGTCACCAGGATAGGAAATGCGCGTGCGGCCAGGTAAGTATAGGCGGTCAGGCCGAAGAACAAACCGGCTGCGCTCAGCCAGCCATAATCATTGCGCCGCAAGCCGCGAAAAAGGGCAGCGACGGTCAAGGCCTGCAGCAGCGGCTCCGTAATGGCACGGAAACCTAGGCGGCTGAAGAGTATATGCCAGAAGCTGACCGCCAATAGGGCCGCCGCCAGCAGCGCCTGGCGCCGGTCAGCCAGCATTTCGCGGCCCAGCCAATATGTCGCGGCCACCGTTAAAATGCCGATGTAGGCAGCGGTCAGTCGCAGCGAAAAAACCGACTGGCCCATAAGGCGCATTACACCGCCGGCCATATAGAAGAAGAGCGCTTCTTTACCAGTATAACTACTGATAAAAATAGGCCGCTCGCCGTGCAGTCCTATGTCCCCGGCCAGGATACCGTTCGCCGCCTCATCATAATGCACGCCTGGCGGCGTTACCTGCAACGCCGGGAAACGCAGCGCCGCAGCGACTAATATGCAGAAAACCATAAGAGCGAGGGAGATGCGCGCGGGGCGACCAGACATGGGCCAGATTGTAGCCCCCCCATCAGCCTTAGTCGAAAAGGCCGTAAAGTGACAATATTCACGAGCGTAGGTTTCGCGTAGGTTTCGCGTATGCCGCGCGTACAGTCACAGTTGGCTAGTTGCCATAAACTATATAGCGAAGGGTAAAAATCTCTTCTTCTCCTCCTTTTAACGAGAGTCAGGTTTCGGCGTTCCTGACTCTCACTAAAAACTCCGGGCCGGTCTTTTGACCGGCCCGTTTTCTTTCTTCGTCTGTTATGCCCAGCGCTGGCGCAGCGTCGCTTGCCTCAGGACAGTGAAAGAGGCCATAATTCAGCCCATGATTTTACACATCACCAAAGAGCTAGATTGGTCGGCAGCCGAAAGTTCCGGTCTTTACCGCGCCGATTCATTGGCAGCGGAAGGCTTCATCCACTGCTCAACGTTGAAACAGGTGTTGGACACAGCCAACACGCTATTTCGCGGGCAGGATGGGCTGGTATTGCTTTGTATTGAGCCGGAGCACGTGGTGGCGCCCATCCTATTTGAAGACTGCTATGAATCGGGCCAGCTGTTCCCCCATATTTATGGCCCGCTCAATGTTGACGCAGTGAGCGCCGTTCTACCATTTTCGGCAGATATTCACGGTCGATTTTACTTGCCCGATGAACTGGTCGCGCCTGGGTAAACCACTTATGACCTCCCTGGAGATACGCCGCCTCACACCGCTCGAGGTTGATGATAGCATACCGCTCTTTGCCAATGCTTATCCCGGCCTTGAACTATTCAACCACGCTAACCGCGCACGTTATCGCGAGCGCCTAGCCGCGCTGCAGCGAGATCCACATACCAACTTTTATGGCTGCTTTGACGCCAATGAACTGCGTGGCGTCATGCGCTGGCACGACTTCACCATGAATCTGTTTGGCCAGGAGGTGCTGGTAGGTGGTTTGGGAGGTGTTGCGGTAGATCTGCTGCACAAGAAAGAGCGTATTGCCGCCCGGATGGTACGCGCTTTTCTAGATCATTACCGCCATGCGGGCGCCTGCCTGGCAGCCCTGTACCCATTCCGGCCCGATTTCTATCACCGCATGGGATTTGGCTATGGCACCCCCATGCAGGCATATCATTTTTCCCCGGCCAGCTTGCCAAGATGGGGCAACAAGAATGGCCTCGCCTTCCTGGATGGTGGAGACCGGCGTGCGATTCATGCCTGTTACGAACGTTATTACAAACACCGCCATGGTGTAATGGCCCGCCGCATTGAATATTGGGACGCCATACTGGAAGAACCAAGTTTACAGACGGTGGGCGCTTTTCGGGACAACAAGCTCGCGGCATATGTGGTTTACAGCTTTGAACGCGGCGCGCAAGCCAGTTTCTTGAGCAACGAGTTACATATACGTGAACTAGTTTATGACAGCACGGCCGATCTTCACTGCCTGCTGCATTATCTGCACACCCAAGCGGATCAATTTGAGCAAATCGCCTTCACTACGCAAGACGACAGTTTCTACTTTCTACTGAGCGATCCGCGAAGTGCGGGGGGAAATATACTACCCCACACCATAGCACACGAAAGCAGCACGCAGGGACTGGGCATCATGTATCGCGTCATCGATGTACCTCGTTTTTTTGAACAGCTGCAGACGCGAAACTTCGGTGGCGTTAGCTGCCGCTTCGAGTTGGTTTTGGGCGACAGTTTCTTCCCGCCTAACCGCGGCAGCTACATCGTCGAGGTTGAAGACGGGAGTATGCAGCTCGAAACCGGCGACAAACCGGAAGTCAGGCTAACCCTCGATGTGGCCGATTTCTCGTCCTTGGTGTTGGGTGTGATCGGGCTGGACAAACTGGTCGATTATGGGCTGGCGACACTGTCCGACCACAGCTATCTGGCTCGTCTGGAGCGCCTTTTTGCCGGTCCTAAACCAGTTTGCCTGACAGCTTTCTGAGAAAGCTGCTGACGCGGCAGACCGCGTTACGCTTCTGGCTTAACCCATAGGCTGACGGTGTCTACCTGGTAACTCTGTGGGCGCATATCCAGCGGCTGAACCATCTGCAATTTGTACCCTTTTTCTGCCAATGCCCGGCCGTCGCGTGCCATCCTGGCCAGTTCGGAGGAGACATAGACCAGGCGTGGTGCACTTAACGCCGCTATCTGATCGATGACCCGTGCCGTAAGCCCATTTAGGCCTGGATCGAAAACCACGAGATCGGGCCTCTCGGCAAGCTCCGGCAGCACGTCCTCCACAAAGCCATGATAAAGCGAAACATTGTCCAGGTCGTCCAGGTTGACCGCCATATCGATGACCGCATCGCTGTTGGCTTCAATAGCCATCACCTCTAAAGCTTGCTGAGCCAGAAAGGCAGTCAGCATGCCCACGCCGCTGTACAGTTCAAGCACCCGTTCCGTTCCGCTCAATGCTGCCAGATCAAGCATTACATCTACTAGCTCAGCAGCCATGCCTAAATTCGGCTGGAAGAAGCTGCCCGGTGAAGCGCGGAAGACACGCTCCTTGACCGGGTAAACGAGGTATGGCTCTCCGATCAGGGAAGCGGCCGTACTATCAGGCAACACCAGGGCCACAGAGAGGGGAAAATCAACCGCGAGCTCGGGCGCCTCCGCGTCTTCTATCTCAAGCGCGGCCAGCATGGCGCCTTCACCATCCAGGCGCAGGGTCAGCTTCCGCAGGCCGGGCAGGTCCAGATCGATATCCTCAAAGAGAGCCAGCAGCTCAGGGCGCGTGATAGGACAGGTTGAAATAGGTATCACTTCGCGCAGGCGCGGTGACCAGTATCCCAGGCCGCCGCCGATCACCGGGCTAAAGACTGTTTCAAAGTTATACTCCCATGGCGTTTTGTCCGGCAAAACAGGAGCGACGTTTATATTGGAAAGGCCGCCAATTCGCTGCAATTGATCGTGCACGATATGATGCTTGGCCCGCAGCTGCTCGCCATAGGCCATGTGTTGATAATGGCAGCCACCGCACGGACCAAAATGGGGGCAACGCGGTATAACGCGCTCTGCGGATGCTTCGAGCACCTCTGTTACGTAAGCGTGGGCAAAACGCTCTTTGTCGACCGTAATAAAGACCCTGACCTTCTCACCGGCGACTGCGCCTTGAATGAATACGGGGCGGCCGTCATTATCGCGCGCTACGGCCGAACCGCCATAAGCGTAATCAACGGGCTGCAAAACAGATTCAGTCATAAATATGAGCCGCCTAAAACCTGCCCGTGGCAATCAGCATAGTAAAGGTGGCAATGAACCAGTGAATCAACCAGGGATAAACAAATGATTGTGACTGCCAGGCGACGAACCCGAAAGCCGCGCCACCAAAAAGCGTACTCAATGTTTCCACTTCAGGCTTGCCCAAGTGCATAAAAGCAAATGGAACGGCTTGTAAGAAAATCGCCGCACCCGGCCCGAAGTAGCGCGCATACGTGAAGAGCATCACGCCGCGCCAGATAAACTCCCAGCCAAATAGGTCCACGCCATTGAGAAAAATCAGCCGGCCCGTACCGCTGGGAGCATGTGTGGCGTAATAGCGCTGCATACCAGGCGTGCGGGCCACGAACCAGAGGACAATGGCCATGCTTAAGCAGCCGATCAATACCCACGTCAATCCAGTACGCCAGTCCCCAATCTGAAATCCGTATTCGCGGGGCGGGTCGCGAAAGAGAAAGATGATGATCAACATGGGGATGACAAAATAGAGCAGGAAACGATCATACGCCTTCGTGCCCGTGAAACGATGATCATAGTAGTCGAGCATCGGCACGAGAGTACTGTAGATGATCAAGAAGGTCAGCTTATAATCAAATTCGATTCCGCCTATGGAAAACACGGCAACCTCATGGTGCGGGAGCAATACCCACAAGCAAAGTCAGACGTCCCTTTGACCTATTGGTAACGCCATGAACGACGCCCGCCGGCGCCCAAATGACATCTCCGGTCCGAGCAGCTTGCGAGGCACTCCCAATCTGGAACAATCCTTCACCCTCGACAACATAGTAAAACTTATCCTGGTCCGTATGATCATGCGCTTCTTGCATCTGCCCAGGTTCGAGGCAGTTGAGCCCCAGGAGCAGCGCATCACTGCGAAAGAGCGTCGCCTTGAAAAACTTTTCGGGCAGTTTCCCGGTATACTCGGCTACCGTCTTTAAGTATTCCATATCATTTCACCATAACGCTTAATTGCCTTGCAGCGGGATTATAACAAAAAGTGCCCGGCTTTTCGCCGGGCACCCTGGCTAACTATGTTGCAAAACCGGCCGCCAGTCAATGGCGCACCCGCTCATCGGAAAGTAATAATTGTACACCCCAAAGGGTCAGCCGATTTCAACCATGTCGGCTAGTATCCTCTCCATGGCCATTGTATGGCTGCAAACGCCTCGCGACGCGAAAAAAGAGCAATCGCAATTCCAAATACCGTCATGATAAGAAACATGGTGAATGGCGTCATTATCGCCGCGGAGAGTCACAGTAAGAGATTCAAACTGAATGCGCTCGCGCTCTTCAGCATAGAATTTCGCTTTTTCAATCTTGCCGATCATGCCATAGTCCATATAGTTTACTCCTCGCTAGGCGGTGCCGGGCAGCGCAAATAAACGCAAAAACGCACGCAAAATTGCGTGCGTCACCGGGACCATAAAATTAGACGATATGGAATCAACAGCTCCATGGAAAGAGTATACCTCATGAATAGAGCGTGTCAATCACGGATCGCCGGGCGAATCCGGCTTTGTTGGAAGTTTTAAGGTGCTACACGCAAGGGTGCGAGCTGCAGCTTGTCGCTCAACCAACGGCCGTCTTCATCAATGATCATCGCCCGTTTGTTGTCCTCTACAGCCTGCAATGCGACCTGCACGCTGTAGATGCCTGGGACCATCGCCGAATTAACCGGTATCTCGTGGCGATCAACGATCGTCTCTCCGGGCAGCCAGCTGCTCGTGGGCGCCTCGCCTCCCAAGGGCTGTTCCTGAACAGTCTCCATAACCCAGCCACTTTCATCCAGGAGGCGAAGCTGGATCTCATAATCGCCGATCTCTGGGGATAATCTCTGCCAATAAAGCGTAACGCCCAGGGAATCACCTGGAATAAGCTGCCTGCTGTCATAGGCGTAACCGACGAGCATCAGTTCACCGGCGAAATTCTCCTGCAAGGTATTGGGAATCTCCACACCTCCCGCGTCTGGCGCTAGCGGTACAACGGCGACATCGCCCAGGGTCAAAGCATCTCCCAGCGGTTCGCCGTCCGCGCCTGTCACAGCGAGCCGGTATCCCTCCTCGGGCGCATAAAAGCCTACGCTCAACGTCGCCTCAGCGGGAACGTAAGCCACATCCGGAATTGAAACTGACACCGTCTCTTGAAAACGATCGCCGGGCTGCCATTGGCTTGCGGGAAAACGGCCGAGGCCGGGATGCGTGTCACGCTGGGCTACCATAAAGCCCTGTTCATCAATCAGGTGTACGAACTGCAGATAATCCCCCGGCGGTTCGGCCGTCACTTCCCAATAGAAAGTTACGTCTAGATTCCCTCCAGGGCTGGCTGAGTCCTGGAGAACGTCATAGCCACGCAGTGTAACAAGGCCACCAAAGGCAGCGTCGCTACTATTAGGAAGTTCACCGTCGGTGAAGCCAGGGGGCCGCGCATAAGCAGGCAAAAGATAGCCAAACAGAGCAATCAGTGAAATTACCGCCAATCCGGCAGCGACTAGTAAACTTAACATCGCCCCGCGCCTGGTGCTCTCAGTCGCTGCAGTGACCGGCCATAGATCAAGCCATTTGCTCAGACCGTAAATCATAAGCAGCGCCAGGGAAGGTAAAGCAGGAAAGAAAAACCGCCCCATTGGCCCTGCCGGGCTGACCAACAGATAGTTGAATATCACCGCAAAAAAGAGCAGCACGTTGGTTCCTAAAACAGCTAGATACGGCCCGTAAGCGCGCAGCTCTTCCCTATCACGCCGCAGTACGGGAATCGCGAGTCCAAACAGCGCTAATACAGCTACAGCAGCGATGAGGTTGTAGATAATTGGCGGCAGAGGAATCTGTCCATAGCCAAAGCGGCCCCACAAACTAGTCCAGACATACGGCAGCTCGATTAAGGCCAGGCCAAAACTTTCAGATGGGTCGCGCACGCCCCACAATTCGGTCAGCTTCTCTATGCCGGTTGGTTCGCCGTACAGGATTTGATTACGAGCGAACCACCAGCCGGCAAGCAGCAGCGCTACGCCAGCGATAAGTGCATTTACGATTAGCCACTCTCGCCACTGCCGTTTGCGCCAAGCGACCCAGGTCACGACGAGCTCTATGGTAAGCAGGATGGCAGAAAGGTTGAATTTACTAAGCAAGGCCAACCCATACAGGGCACCGAAAACGAGTCCCCAGCGCCAGGTCAGCCCTTCTTTGTCCCGCAGCAGGCGCACGGCCGCCAGGGTAATCGCCGCGCCGGCAAGGGCGGCAATGACGTCGTTATTTATCGCTCCGGCCATGTAGAGGAACATGGGATTGAAGGCCACCAGGGCTGCCCCACCCAGTGCCAGGTAAGGCCGCTCGGGCCAGATTGTGTATCCGATAAGTACCGTGATCAGCACCACGCCTGCGCCAATAAGGACATTCACCACGCGCGCAAGGTGAGCGGCGAGCGCCTCACCCGACCAGGGGAACGCCTCGTCCTCTCCATGCAAGTATTGGTTCTTGTTATCGACCCCCACCTCCCAGTAATGGTGCGCCCAAAACGGGTTGTTTGGCGGTTCATAGCAAATGTCGCGGCCGGTATCTATCCACCCGGTAGCCAACGCGGCAATAGCGTAATAAAGAGGCGGGTGATGGCCCTGAGCGCTACAGCTCATCGCACCCTGAACAGGTAGGGAGTGCCGCTGCACAATATGCTGCACAAAACGAAAATGGCGCAGCTCGTCGGTCGCTTCGTGCAGCGGATTGGCCACACTATAAGCCAAGCTCAATAATACAAAGGCGAGCAACAGGCCGGCCGTTGCCCAGCGCAGGCGATTTTCTCCATTCACCTTTTACTTTATCTCCAGGCGTACGTGATCGCGGCCATCATCAGTCAGGATTCGCACATTGGGGTATGGATCATATAGCCCAAAAACAATAGTTGTGCCCTCCGCGCCTTCGGGGGGCAGCAATGTGTGCTGCTGTAGAAAGCTATCGCCCGGTTGCAGCGTCTGGGCATCTACCCACAACCCATCGTCTCCAACCAGGAAATTGCCTTGCGCATCCTGGATCTGGGCAAATACCAGCAAGCGCGGGCCCGCATAAATACCAGGGGGCGGCGGATTGCTTATTAGCGGTACAGCCGGCAGGGTCGGATCGTCGCCTACTTGCCAGGCCAAATCTAGCTTGCCACTGTCCGGCTCATAACGTGCACCTATCCAACAAAGACCGTTCGCAAAACAGACCTGTTCGCCGGCCAAGTCCAGGCCGGACAGGACAGCCGGATCGACGCGCATTAATTGGTAGCCGCCAATGCTATCCGTATTCGCAACTCGTTCCAAGCCGCCTGGATAGGCTGTTTCCACGATGGGGAATCCGGCAAAGCCCAGCGCGGGCGATAAGATCAATGCCCGCTGGGGATCGTACCAACGCGCGCGCACGTTTTTGGCCCGCTCGCTGTTTAAGCCGATCGAAAGCGCTATCCTATCCCAGGGTCCGGCCAAGAGGCTGCTGACCGAAAAATCTTCTATGGCCGGCTCATCGTTGAGGTATGCAGCGAGTTCGGCAAGGTCCGCGCGGTAGAGAAAACGGGTCATGCCGCGCTGCGGCCATTCGTTGAAATAGGCCGGCAAATCACGCGTCGCCACCGCCAAGACCAATGTAATACCCAGCCCAACAGCTATCCAGCGCCTTTCTGCCGATAGGCGAAGCGACAGCCACCAGGCGGGTAGGGCAAGCAGCAGATAAACGGCCGGTTGGGCTAGTATAGTGTGCCCAAGACTGGCCGGAGGAACGCTGATAAATCCGGGAGAGATGCCGGCAAGCCACCAGATCAACAAGAACGCCGATGACAAAGTCCATGTCTGCGCTTCAACGGCAGGCGCCCTCTCTTTTTTCGCCACTACCCATGCATAAATCGGCAAAAGCGCATAGACAGCGGCAATGCCCACGCCTAGCCAAAACAGCACCGCGCCGAAAGGTCCAAAAACGGGCCGGCCGGGAATATTGTAAAGCCATTCATCATCTCCGCTGCCATGAAACATGCTGAGCGTGGTGATCACATGATCTCTTAGCGGCTCCAGGTTGCCCGCACGCGCTTCCACAAGAGGCACGGCAAGTTCTGCGACACGCGCTTCGGATTCCGGCTGGCGCGCAAGGGTGACCAGGAGCGGAACAGCCATCAGAAAGGCCAACCCGCCCATCATGACAAGCTGCCGCCAGCAGTTGAAGAGCAGCGAACGCCGGAAAAACAGCAAGTAAATAAGGAACGTGAGCACGATCAGCGGCACGCCGCGGCTGGCAAAATATGAGTAGAAGTTCAGGCCCATAAAGAAGCCGGATAGCAGGAAATCACCTGTTCTTCCGCGGCCATCCTCTGCTCTTGCAGCACCAATCCCTAAACCTCGCAAAAAGAAAATAAACGTCGCCATGGCCAGCGCAGGCAGCAAGATATGGCGAATACCGGTGCGCGAGTACATCAGGGACCAGAAGCTAACCGCCAGCACCGCCGCGGCGATCAAGCCTGCCAGCGGTCCAAATAGCCGGCGTCCCAGTAAGAATGTGAGCAACACCGTTACTACGCCCAATATGGCCGACAACCAGCGGATGCCGGCGACGCCCGGGCCAAATGCGCCCAGCATGAAGGCGTTTAGGACGTGATAGAGCGCTTCATGACCGGAGGCATCCGGATAATAAACAGCTAGTTCACCATCAAGCGCATGCTGTGAAATAACCAACGAATTGATCAGCTCATCATCGCGCCAGCCCGGCGGCACGGAATCCAGGCGCCAGAAGCGCAAGAAGGTGGCCACGACGAGAATAGCGCCAAGCACCAACCAGATGAAGTTGTTCCTGTTCATCTGTATGCTCCCTGACCAGCTCATGGCGTCACCTCAATCGTGGTCAACGGCAAGAGACCCTCTCGTCCGGCTGCGCCATCGGCCGGCAGACGCCGGCCATCTCCAGTCGTGTATACCCCAACCGCGACAAGATAGGTGCCCGGGGCCAAATCTTCTGGAAGCAACATCTGGTGCAGCTGCAAGAACTGCTCGCCGGGCATCCAGCTTTCACCCGGGTAGCTGAGCGCATCCGCTTGGGCCAGCGGCTGTCCAGCTTCATCGAGTACGTGGCTAAAAAGGATTGCATCTGGCAGCGGGCGCTGCGCCTGCCACCACGTGACAAGATCGATCACGTCTCCAGGAGCGGCTTGCGCCGGCTGCAGGAGGTAGCCGCGCAGGGAGACGGCATCGCCAAATTCCACGTCCATCGGTACTAACTGCTCGTTCCAGGCAGCTTCCATTTCCGCGCGATCGACGCCAAGAACCTGCACCGGCCGATCACGATCGCTCGCGCGCATCGGCAGCGACGCTTCCAAGACGGCATCACCAAGTAGGTCAACCAGCAGGCCGGGCAGGGTCGCGAATCCCGGCAGCACGAGTGTCGCCTGCAGATCTTGCGGCAGCGGCAGTGCCCCGCGGCCGTCGAACCAGCGCGGTTCGACCCTCTCATTGGTTAGGGTCATTTTGGCCACGGCCGGGCTGTGGAAAGGGCCAGGTGTTATGGTAGAGATCAATGCCTCACCCGCGCCTGTGCTGTTCAGGTAATCAATGGCCGCGACAAGAGTCGATTCATATTGCACGCGCACCTCGGGATGGTTAGTCCACGCCTGGAAGTAATCGCGCCAGGTACTGATGGCAAGCAGGCCATAGAGCAGAACCGCACCGGCCTTATACATCAGGATAGGTACGCCGCCAGTTCGTTGCGCTAGCCAGTAGCCACCAGCGGCCAGGGCGATGGCCGGAAAAAGGTAGACGAGGGGTTGAACCGCAATGGCCTGGGTCATGCTTAGCTCCGGCCCGGTGACCAACGCCGGTGCGAATCCGACTGCGAGCCAAGCAAGGGTGAGAAAGGAGGCACTGCCAACCATGGGATTTGCATTCGTGCGCCGTATGGCCCGCCACAGCGTCAGCGCCAACCCGGCGAGAAACAACAGGCCAAAGAGCGGGTTTAGGAAAGGCTTCTGATACAGATTGTAGCGCCAGGCAGGATCGCCTTCGAGGAAAAAGAGCCGCAAGCTGCCCAGGGACGCATCCAGCAGCGGCTGCCAGTCACCTGCACGGGCCAGCAGCAGCGGTTCTGCCAGCTGCTGGATACGCAGTTCCGCGCCGGGGTGGCGCTGAAGATAAATCAGCAGCGGGGCGGCGACCAGGATCATGACCAGCAGCATCACCGCCGTTCGCCACCACATCTCTCGCCAAAGCGAACGATCACGGGCAAGCCAATAAAGCAGCAGGAGGGGAAAAACGAACCACAGCGCACGGGCAGGAATGTACGTGTAGAATGTCAGGCCCAAGATAATGCCGGCCGTGATAAACGGCAATAAGCCACGCGCAGCGCGCCAATAAAGTCCACTACGCCGCCCAACGCTACGTCTTACGTTTTCCAATGCCAACCAAAACAGGAGAACAGCAAGCACAAAAAGGGCCGGCAGCAAAATGGAACGTAGCGCCTGCCGCGAGGACATGAGCGGCCAGAAACCAACCGCCATGCCGGCGCCAGCCAACAGAGCGGTCGGGCGGTTGAAGGCACGCGTCACCCAGGCAATGACGGCAGCGATCAAGATTAAGCCGCTGAAGACCGATACCAGGCGTGCGGCGAGTATAGTGGGCCCCATGAAGGACATAAGCAGGGCAGCGGCATAATCATAGAGAGGTTCGCGGCCATAACCGACCGCAAAATAAATCTCGCGCAGCCCTTCTGTCGCGATTTGCCACGCGGTTATGCCGTGATCCGCCTCGTCATGGGTCATGCCTGGCGGGCTCAGCGCTAAATTATGGAAGCGCAAGAAGGCCGCTGTCAAAAGGATCAGAAGCGCCCAGCCATATCGGCCGAGCCAAGAGCTGCGCGTCACGTTGCTCATCATCGCAGGCGCATCATATAAAAAGGGAAGAAGGGTAACAACTACGTTTCGGCGGTTTTAACGCGTCGAATAACCTCTATGGAAGATGCTACCAACCTAGAATTGACGGCAGCGGAGTCAAGCTGCCAGGCAGCCGTTCCCGGCAAACAAAAGCGCCACACCTGTGAGCAGGCATGGCGCTTCATATCGTGAAGGGAAACTAGTCTTAAGCCAGGGCTTGCTTTGCTATATCGACGACCTTGGC
This sequence comes from Promineifilaceae bacterium (SeqCode), assembly GCA_046259695.1. Lineage (GTDB taxonomy): Bacteria > Chloroflexota > Anaerolineae > Promineifilales > Promineifilaceae > JAACFF01. The sequence goes on from JBJYWX010000252.1 coordinate 20,983, forward strand.
AAAAGCTCCGGCGTCTCGTACGGCCAGGTCAGCCAACACCTTGCGATCCAACTGCACATCAGCTTTCTTAAGCCCATGAATAAACTGGCTATAGCTCAGGCCATTGGCGCGCGAACCGGCATTGATGCGCGCGATCCACAAGCGGCGGAAATCACGACGGCGAACGCGCCTGTCGCGATACGCATACCAGTAGGACTTCATCATCGACTCATTGGCGCGGCGGAACAACGTACTACGCGTGCCCCACTGGCCCTTGGTCATGTTAATTATTTTCTTGTGCCGACGGCGGTTGACTGTACCGCGTTTTACTCTCATTTTTAATTCCTCGCGTTTTCGGAGCCTGGACACTCAAGTCCATTGACCGAGGCCAGGCAGCGATATTTGTTCAATAAAAACAGTGCCTGCCGGTTATGCCGGTGGATTGGCCTTGTACTGCTTCAAATAAGGCGCCAGGCGCTTGATACGACGGCGATCGCCCGCGGAGGTTACCACGAGCATACGCGAAAACAGGCGTTTCGTACGCTTTGATTTGCGACGGCGTAAATGGCTCTTGCCGCCCTTGGTACGCACAATCTTGCCCGTTCCGGTAACGCGGAAGCGCTTTGCCGCGGCCTTATAGGTCTTCAGTTTGTACTTCTTGGTTTTTGCTTTTGGCATAGTTTCCCTCAAAATAAAGAGCCCTAACAGGGCTCCAACAAAATGACGTTTTTGCTGCGTCCAATTAGCTTCAGGCTATCTATACTGTACCTTCCGGCGTTAACATCATGGTCATACGCCAGCCTTCCAGGTTCGGTTTTTGTTCAACTTCAGCGATATCGTTGAGATCTTCAGCGATACCTTGCAACATCTTTTGCCCAATTTCAGGGTAGGTAATCTCTCGCGCCCGAAAGCGAACCATGAATTTTACCTTTTTACCCTCATTGAGCCACCTACGAGCATTTTTCACACCAATGTCGCGATGAAAATCATCTGTACGCGGTGTAAGTCGCACAGTTTTGATTTCTATTTTCTTCTGTCTCTTGCGCGCCTCACGCTCTTTGCGTGTTTGCTCGTAAGAGAACTTGCCATAGTCCATAATCCGGCAAACGGGCGGATTGGCATTGGGAGCAACCTCGACCAGATCCAATTCTGCGTCTCGTGCCAGATCACGTGCCTCCTCAATCGGCACCACACCACGATTTGTGCCGGTCTCGTCTATTAAACGCACCTCACGGACGCGAATGCGGCTGTTAATGCGATAATTCGGCGTTGACGGCGGTCTACTTGGTTTACGTCTACTTCTTTTAATGGTACCTCGCTATTCTGTCCTGCCGGCGCAGAGCCTTGCAACAGTTAAACAGACAACAAATAGCCCACTGGCGAACTGCCAGCAGGCAAAAAAATAATAACACATGGGCCAGTGGCCGTCAATTTTTGAGCCCCAGTCTAACCGAATTTTGGTCCTCTACAGGAGTGAGCCTGAGAACGGGATGAGCCTGGAGCAGTCGATCACACCTGTACCAAGAGATTGAGTGCGATCAACAGCAGAAACATAGCCGCGGACAGCAGGAGCATGCGGCGCAAGTCCCTAACTACGTAAGAATACTCCTGGCGAAATGATTCGGCAGGTGACACTTTTTCAGCGACAGCTGCTGCGGTACTTTCCGGCACTGAGACTGTTGCAGCTGTCTGCTTTTTCTTCTTTACACGTCGTACTTTCTTTGCCATAGATTATTTCCTTAACCCAATGATTGTGCGCCTAACCGGACGTTTGTGCAACCTCTAATAAGGGAACCGGGAACATAGTCTCATTTGTAGCGCCCTGATCATCGAATAACGGCAGGCGCTCACCCGTCGGGCGATCATATATGCCCACGAAGGCTTCATACGCGCCGGCGGGCAAATCGGCGCCGAGAGGTAGCTGATGTATCTGGAGGATAATGTCGCCATCATGCCAGCTCCAGGAAGGCGCGTCCAGCGCGTCGCGCTGGCTTACGATGGCCCCACTGGCATCCAGCAAGTGTGTAAAGAAAACAGCATCGGTGGTAAAGGTGGGCGCGTGCGCAGGGCCTATGTTTGCCGGGTTGGTCACGCGCCACACAGTAAGCAGTTCAGCGTTGTTGCCTGGCGAAACCGGCCCTGCCAGCCACTGCGCGTCGAGCAACTCAATTGCCGCACCAAAATCGGCCAGCGGCTCTTTGGTCGGGTTTGCAGCGAGCGACGCTCCTTCAAGGGTGTAGTAAGTATAGCTGGGATCGCGATCGTCCGGCCGCAAGATTACCGTCTCTTGGGGCTCCAAGACATCCGCAAACGCCTGGTGTGGCGGCGTCGATGCGGGTATGGCAGCCACAGAGTCAGGGCCACTGGGCAGCACAAGGGCGTAGCGCGCATCGCTCCAACGCCACTGTCTGGCTCCGTCACCAGCGACTACCAGCGCTATGGATGGATCGTGCGCCGGGCCCGGATAAACGGACGAGAGCAGTACCTGCTGCCCCTCGCTAATATGTCCCTGGAGATAGTCGAGTTCCTCAATCAATGTGTGTTGGTAGGCGCCGCGAACCTCTGGTGATTCGCCCCAGCGGCCGAAATAGTCCCGCGCGCTGACGAACAAGACGATGCCAAACCAGGCCAACGCGCCAATGGTCAAAACGGTCCTTCGCGACCAGCTAAGGCGCGCGGCCAGCCATCTCGCGGCCGCCAAGAAACCTACCGCTCCCAGCAAATAGACCGCAGGCAGCGCGGCTAAATTACGCGTCGTGTTGGCCGTCGGGCCAGTGACCAATGAAGGGATAATGCCGGTTACGTACCAGATCAACAGGAACGCGTTGGCGGGTTGCCGCCAGCGCCGCAACGAGACTATCAGACCAATCAAGAAGAAAATAGCCGTGAAGGCGTCAAGAACGGGCCTGCCCGGAATGTTGTAGGCCAAGAACTGGTCGCCATAGCCGGGCCAGAAAAAAGCCAGAAATGCCTGCAGGGCGTTGGTAAGGATGGGCCGCAGCTCACCCGAAGATAATTGAGCCAGGGTCCCATCCAGCATCGAAAGCCGTGTCTGGGCGTAAGGATTATGAGCTAAATAAACAAACATTGGCAGCACCAGCAGCCCGGCCAACAGCAGTCCGGCGAGCGCGGGCTGCCAGCTGCGGCGAAAGTCAGATCGATGAAACAGCGCCAAGTAAAGGAGAAAGAATGGAAACAACAGCCAGGCGACACGGGCCGCAAGATAGATATGGAAAGTAGCGACAATGCTCAGCGCGAACCCCAGCACAAGACCTAGTAATCGCCAATCGATGGCGCTGTCGCCGGGGGCTTTTTTAGAGAAAGGCGGCCTTTCTTCGCCGCAAGGGTTACAGGTGATTTGCCAAAAGAACCAAACAGCCAGGACCATGAAAAACGGCAGCATGCCCGCACGCAAGGCTTCGCGGCTGGAAGCAAGCGGCCAAAACGAGACCGCCATTAATCCGGCGGCGATAAGGGCTGTCGCTTTGTCAAACGCGCGATTGGCCCACACGGCCGTCATCGCGATGGCTGCCACACCGAATACAACGTTCACAAACCGCAGGGCAAACACGTTCTCACCTAAAACAGACATGCTCCCCGCTACCATGTAGCTGTAGAGCGGCTCGCTGCCGTAGTTTAGCGGAAAGTAGTAACGCAGGACGCCGTCGCGAATCTCAAGCGCCTCACGGCCGTGATTCGCCTCGTCATGAGTCAGCCCGGGGGGAATCCCATTTAGACGAAAAAGGCGCAGTCCAAGCGCCAACAAAAGGATAACAATGAGGGCAAGAAGGGTGTTACGCATGATCCACCCGCACTGCGCGCGGCGCGATCAACGGTTCACTGCTTATAGGCAACCGCAAAAAGTTCGCGTTCAAAGAACCAACGAAAGGGGGGAACATCGAAAGCCACGCGTCTAAGCGCAGACAGAACGCGGTTCTCATCGCGATTTTGCGGCGGAGAATCGAGCCAGACCTGCACCTTGTTGAAGCCGGCTTCACGCAGTGTGCGGCGCATGCTGAGCATATCTTGCTCATTGACATGGACATCCAGGTTCACCGGCGTGAGTGCTCTCGGATTGCTGGGGTAATGCTGGCCCTGGCCCATCAGAGTGCGTATGCGCCGCACCCAGGGATAGGCATAGACATCGTACCAACGATTGGGCGCGGTATGTACAATGAGGCGGCCATCGGGACGCAGCACGCGCCTCGCCTCAACAAGTGCTTGCGTCAGCTCCCAGGGATAGAGATGTTCGACAACATCAAACATCAAAACCCTATCGAAGGAACCGGTTGGAAAGGGCAGCACTTTGGCATCTGAGCGACTAACGCCGGCGGCGACCTGGCCCCCCGGTGGCGCATCTACGCTCTCAGAGCGGATGACATCTCGGCTCATCAAGGTTGCCACTTCGGCATAATCAATGCCGAATGCATCAATGCCAAGGCTCATGCAATGCCTTAGAATTTCTCCACGACCGCACCCAACATCCAGAATGCGCATGCCCGGGTGCACTTCGGCGACTTGAAAGGCATCGCGCAATCGGCGTGAGAGGTGTTGGCCTTCAGAGGCGAGGAATTCGTCGTAGCCCTCACATGCAGTCAGGAAGTATTCTTCCGTATAAAGCGTTGAGGGCAATGGGTTTTTCTGATCGGAATGCATCCAGTTTCTAATATTCTTATGATGAAGTGCTGGCATTATAAAAGTGCGAGTATTAAGTTGCAAATGACACCAATTCAGTTAATCCTCCCTTATACCTTCCCCGCAGCCTGTCGGCTGCTTAGTTGAAACTTTTCCCGCGAACTTGCGTAAAGTTGGATAAGTCTCAGGAGATTGGAGCGTTGAACGAAGAGCAGGTCTGGCTCGAACAGGCCATGCAAGGCGATCAAATCGCCTTCGGAAAGCTAGTGGAAGCATATCAAACGCCAGTTTACAACCTGGCATACCGAATGCTTAACAATTCTGGCGAGGCTGAAGAGGCCGCGCAGGAAGCGTTTGTACGCGCCTATACAAGACTGGACAGCTATGACCCGGCGCACAAGTTCAGTACGTGGCTGTTGTCGATTACATCTAACTATTGTATCGACCAGATCCGTAAACGCCGTG
>JBJYWX010000253.1:0-12528 GCA_046259695.1 Promineifilaceae bacterium (SeqCode)
GTACCGGCTTCAATTCACGTTTGGTCCAGCCGGCCCACCAGCCCAGCGCCTCGAAAGGCGACAGCCAGGCCATGGTCACCAACATCAAGAGGGCCACGACAAGCAAGCACAAAAGCGGCGGCAGCAGGCTGCTCATGATCCGCCCTCATTACTGGCCTGGGAACGCACTTCCTCAATGTAAAGGGCAACAGCTTCCTGCGCATCCAATTCGAGTGACCTGCCGGTAGAGAAGCGCCACAAGAAATCATCAATCCGTTCCAGGCGTAAGAATGGCAGACGCGTCAGCAGGGTGAGCAGAAACCAGCCTAACACGGTACAGACGAGCGCGGGCAGCAGGCCAAAGCCGTAGTCGACCGAGACGCCAACGAGTACCGCTAGCAGCATCCAAATGCGCAAAATCACAAAGATGATGTTGCCCAAATAGGGCAGCAAGATCAGGAAACCGAAGAGCAGCGGGGCGTATCCCAGCGCAACCACGCGCACCACGTAGTAATATGGCTGCCATGCATCGAAGATCAGACCTGCCATGAGCCAGATTGAGCCGGCCCATAAAAGAACGCCGACCACGAATGTGAGCGCTTCTACGAAGATGGCTAGCAGAAAACGGCGGCGCGGTACGCGATTGGCAAAGAGCACGACGCTGTTGCCGATTGTGTCAGACATACCGGCCAGAAATAAGATAAAAAGGGACAGAAAGCCCGCGATCGAGGTTTCTAGAGCGGCTTCGTATACGGCCGGATCCAGGCGCAGGACGCCGCGGATCAGGTTACCCATCAGCTCCAGAAACGTAAGTAACGTTTCCATGCCGCTGATTATCTCTATTTAGGGGGTTGTGGCCAATGGCGTGACCTAGGGAAAGAGATCATCGTTGGCTTCAGCCATGCCATACTCTTCAGGAAGGTCAACAATGGCGTTTTTTTCACTGCTGCATGCTTTCATCTCACGGTAGAAAAGCTCGTCATAGCGCCGCGAGCGAATGGGAATAGGCATTTTTACACCCCAGCCCAGCAGCAAGACTTCTTCCTTCTCGCGCAGGCGCGCCAGCATACCGCGCAGCTGTTCGCGCCCAGCCAGACCACTAAGCACGGCGCGAATGTCGTCTGTATCGCCTAACCAGCCAGTAATCCGTGTGCCAAGCTGGGACATCACTTCGTCGTCGATGCCCGACGGCCGCTGGTCGATGACCAGTAAAGTGACGAAATATTTGCGCATCTCGCGGGCAATGGTGCCAAATGCCGTTTGCTTAGATACCTGGGGGCTCAGCAGCTTGTGTGCTTCTTCTACGGCTATGACCAGCGGCCGTGGCGGCGATCCAAAGAGCGACTTCTTGTAATTGTTAGTCTTGCCCACCCAATGCTGGCGAATGCGGCGGGTGAGGATATTGGTGACCAGCAGGTAATCCAATTCTTCCTCGTGGTTGCCGAAACTGAGCACCACGTGCTCCCCGTGCTCCAATTTATTTACGATCTGGTCTACCGCATTGCCACCAGGCGTCTCAGTGACGTAAGGTCTCTCGTATATCTGCATCAGGCGGCGATGGAGGGCCTCAGCCGCCGCTTCGTGGACGTTGTTATTCCGCGCCCAAAAAGCAACCGAATCGGGATGGGGCTGCTTCTTGCCGTCTTCATCATAAATGGTTTCCGTATTTAGCTTCATAAACGAGGCGAACCAATCTCTCCCATAGGCACGATCCAGTGCGCTGAGTACATAACCTGCGGTATCGGTCAGATTGAGCGTTTCGGACAAAAAGTTGATGTCGCCAATCTCGAAATCGCGTGTATCCAATTCCAATGTGAAATCGGGCAGTTTACCGCGCACGGTTGATCCCGCGCCCAGCGCCGCTACCTGTACCTTATTGCCGAAGAGATATTTCAGGCCGCGTACATTCTGGCGATTATCACTGTCCTGATCATCGAACGCATATTCATTATGCATGTCGAAAATCAAACTTGAGGCTTCGCCTTCACAAATGAGGCCGGCCAGTACGATGCGCGTCAGGAAACTCTTGCCGGTGCCCGTGGCGCCAAAAATGCCGCTGGAGCGCTGCACAAAACGGCCGAGATCGAGGCGAATTTTGTAGCCCTGCTCAATCGTGTGGCCGATTACCAGTCCTTCTTTGCCAAAAATCTCGGCCACGTCGGCTTCATTGGCGGCGCGTACCGCTGCGTGGTGCGCGGGAACAGTTTTTACTGGCTGCGGTCCTTCGATCGACTCCTCCCACTGCGCGCGCTCCGCGGTACCGAATTCGGGTCCCGTGTCCAACATAAGGGTGGGGTACATTTCCAACGTCGTGTAGAGTGTCTTGCCCAGCAGCGCCTGCTTGATCGCCGGCTGCAGGCGGTTGCTAGCCTCATCGGCAAAGCGTGGATCGGTGGCCCCCAGCTGCAGGTCAGTAACCAGGCCGTAGTAACGCATTCGGCCGCTGTCACAGACCACGAAGCTGCCTTCCTGCACCTCTTCCGCAGGCACAGTAAGCCGCACGCGAAATCCTTCACGCAGGCCGCCGCCAATGATATAGCCCACTGGGTTGTCGCCGTTACTCATCGCATCGCCTCCAACTCCAGCCCGGGCAGGGCGCTGCTCAACGCTTCCAGGGTGGGAATCAGGACGTCATAGTTGCTGCGCAGCAGCTCGATCAGCTCGCGTACCATGGCCACGATCCAGGTCACGTCGTCGCCGCGCCGCCGGTAGGCGTCATGCAGGTGGGCGACCAGAAGCTGGTCTACAGGGACGCGGCTTCCTTCGGCGCGCAAGATAAGGCGCAGGTAACTCGGATTGCTCGTGAACTCCCGCACCTCGGACATATCCCCAACCAGCATCACGGGGTCAAGATTGAGCGGCGGTCGCGGCGGCAGTCCGTAATATAAAGAGCCGTTCAGACGGTACCCTACCGCCAGGACGCTCATCTCTATCGGCAAAATGCGATTGTTACGCTGGTCATCGATTACCTCTTTGCGCGGGTTTTCGACCATTACCAACCGGCGGATAAGCTGATCGTCGTCGATATTGATGTTGTAGATCAGGCCATAGATCGCTTCGTTCTCAGCGGCAGGCTGCGCCCGTACCAGGCTGCCGAAGCCGGGTACGGAGAGCTGCTTGACGCGGCTGCCGACGGCAAATCCCGCGGTATTGGCGCGCAGCACGCGGCCGATTTCTATCTGCTCGTCGCTCATGTCACTTATCCTTCAAAACGCGTCTTGCCGGTGCGCGCCAGATTTTTTGACAGCTGTTTGGCGGTAGGCGCGACGTGAATGTCCAGTGCAGCCAGGTGCAAGGAAATACGATTCTCCAACTCTTCCTGTTCTCGCCGCCCAACCACGGCAATCTCATCCGCGCGGGTGATAGCGTAGGGGTAGCTGCCCAGTATGCTGCACTGGTCCACCAGCAGCGCGTGTACCGTGCCCAGCGCTTCTTTGTCGCGCGCCACCCACAGCGGAACATCGATGCGCGCCAGCTGCCCGCGGCCCGTTCCCGTTTTAAGATAGAAGAAACATACTTCATTGAGCGGGTCCCGCCCGGCAAAGATCTTGTTATGCTGCGAAACATCGACAAAGATCACGCTGCGCTGACCCGGCTGCAAGAGCCTGTCAAAGAGGTCCATGTCGGTCAGCCCGGCGTACAAGGGCGAATCATGGCGATAGAGCTCGCTTAGCTTAGCTCCGGAGCGGTCAAGGTCGAGGGTGTGTAGGAGGGCCAGGACCGACCGCTTGCCCGGCCGGTCGATGTAGCCGGCAAGCCAGCCGCCCGCGGCGCGCACTCCGCTCATGGCGTCCTGCCATTCTTCCACGACGCGCCTGCCGCGCGCCGCGCTTTCTCCACCGATCGGCCAGTAGAGCAGCCTTTGATCAAGAAGGCCCAAAGTCGGCCCCGGTTCATTCGCCGCCTCAGCGACTTTGCGCAGCAAAGTCAAGATTTCGGCCCGGTCGCGGGCCATACTGACCAGGTTGCTGCTCAGAGCGAAAGCATCGTCCTCCTCGCTTTCTGCGGCACCGGGGTAGGAGAGCGCCGGCTCGCTGGCGATGGCCGGCGGACGGCCGCCGCCATGGTAATAGGAGATAGCACCCACGTTAATCAAGTAGTAGAGGAAAGGGGCGTGGCGGTCGGGTACGATTTGCGAACCGTCTGTAGCTATGATAGTTGCTTGTTCCGGTGGTTTTGGCGCGATGATGCCGTGGTCTAGCGGCAGTTCATGGTGCAGGGGGCGCGCGGCGCGGTAGAATTTTTCATCCGCGACCGCTATCGCACGGTCCAGACGCTCATCGACAACCGTCCACTCGGCGGCGTACTTGTTCAGCAGTTCCAAGGCGTAGGCCAGAGCTTTTTCCTGCTCCTGACGACGCTCATAAATCTGCTGAGCCATGGCGGCCACACTGCTGGTTAGCTGTTCGAATTCGAGGGACATGCGCTGCGGCCTCCGCCCTTAAAGCACGTTAACGGCCGGAAGTGTAGCACAAATGAGCTACCAGGGCGAGTATCATACCTCGCCTGGCTCCGCCTGACCTAATTGATTTGCCGGACGGCCGTTATGCTATTGGATATCAAACTTGGTGACGGCATCCAGATCCAGCTCTACCTTTTTAGATAGAACGGTGCTTATTGCGAGCTGGGCAACCTGAAAGAAGGTCTGCAGATCGGCAATCCGTTCGAGGTAATACTGCGCCAGCTCTTGCTCTTCCGGCGTCAGCTCGCCCTCCGCTGACTTTAACCTACTGACACTATCGTTGAGAACTTCCAGGGCTACCTGTACTTCACGCTGCTCGCGGCTTCCCAGAACATTGAGCATCACCTGCCACAAATCGGACTCGGCACGGTAATACTTCTTGCGTTCGCCGCGCATCCAGACCTCTTTGGCCATGCCCCAGCGCTCCAGGTCGCGCATATTCATGCTGACCGACCCTTTACTTATTTCCAGACTACTGGCCAGATCATCCAGCGACAACGGGTCCGGGCTAAGCATCAACGTGCCATACAGCCGGCCCATCACTTCACTGAACCCAAAAAAACCGGCGAGGCGACCAATTCCGGCTACGGTGCTGTCATTTACGGCAAACAGGGCGTCATGCATCGGACCTACCTGCGTTCAAAACGTTCTGAATGCTCTGAGATTAGCAAAAATAGTCCTTTCTGGCAAGCCCTTTGTGCCCATGCCTACGATTTGTTAACGGTTATGAAAATGAGCAAGAGGCCCATGCCCGTGGCCCAGCTGCCAGCCGCTCGCGGCTGCCAGGGCGGCCGCGGTATATTGCTGCGCATTTTCGATCGCTTCGGCCATGGGTAATCCTTCGGCTAAAAAGGCGCAAATCGCCGCTGCGAGCGTGTCGCCGCTGCCATGACGATGTTTCGTCTCCAGCCATGGCAGGGGCAGTTCATGCCAGTCATCCCCGTCGTACCAGTAATCAATGACCCGATCGCCGCAGGGCACGCCGGTGACCAGCCATTGCTGCGGCCTGATATTCGCCAGGTGCTGGCCCAATAGCTCTATCTCCTCGGAAGTCGGCGTAGACTCGAGTTCCAGGCCGGCCAGCAGGGCCGCTTCGCGCCAATTGGGCGTGGCCAGCGTGGCCAGCGGCAGCAAATGCTTGTGGTAAGCCTCTGTCACTTCGGGGCCGAACATCTGCGTACCCATGTGGTTGACCAGCACGGGGTCGACTACCAGCGGAACCGTCTCATACTTGCGCAGTCTGTTTGCCACTTCGGCAACTATTTCCGCCCGTCCCAAATAGCCGGTCTTAATGCCCTGGGCGCCGTAGTCGTTCAATACGGCATCTATTTGCTGGCCGACCAGGTGACTGTTCAGATAATACACGCTGTAGACGTCAACGCTGTTTTGCGCGGTGACGGCCGTAATAGCGCATGTGCCATAGACGCCGAGCGCGGACCAGGTTTTTAGATCGGCCTGGATGCCCGCGGCCCCACCGCTGTCTGATCCGCCGATAGTCAGGGTGATTGTTGGTTGGTCCATCGGATTTAGAGAGAGCCATCACGCGGGAAAGGTGCGATGGCTCAAGTATTGAACACCTATAGAGTAGAGCAGCTTACATATTGTCGACAATCGCCTGCCCAAACTCCGAACAACTGAGTTTGGTCGCCCCTTCAATCTGGCGGTGCAGGTCATAGGTAACCGTCTTGTCCTGGATTGTTTTGGTCATTGCCTCGACGATCAGATCGGCGGCTTCCTGCCAGCCCATGTATTCCAGCATCATAACTCCGCTTAGGATGAGGCTGCTGGGATTGACCATGTCCTTGCCGGCGTATTTTGGCGCCGTGCCGTGCGTTGCCTCAAACAGGGCAATGCCGTCGCCGATGTTGCCGCCCGGCGCCATGCCCAGCCCACCGACTTGCGCGGCGGCAGCATCGCTCATATAGTCGCCGTTGAGATTCAAGGTAGCCACGACACTGTATTGGTCGGTGCGCGTCAACAGCTGCTGCAGCATATTGTCGGCAATGCGGTCGTTGATCACTACCTTGCCTTCCGGCGCCACGCCATCATACTTGTCCCACAATTCTTCCTCAGAGATGGTCTGGTCGCCAAACTCCTGCGCGGCCAGCTCATATCCCCAATTCTTGAACGCGCCCTCCGTGAACTTCATGATGTTACCCTTATGTACCAGCGTCACCGTTGGCAGTTTATGCTGGATGGCGTATTCGATCGCCTGTCGCACCAGGCGATCCGTGCCGAATTCACTGACCGGCTTAATGCCTATCGCTGACCCTTCGCGAACGTGCTTGCCCAGCTCGCTGTTCATGAAATGGATTATTGAATCCGCACCCTCGGAGTGAGCTTCCCATTCGATACCGGAATAGACATCTTCCGTATTCTCGCGAAAGATGACAATATCCATCTTTTCCGGCTCACGCATCGGGCTGGGAGTGCCGGGGATATAGCGCACCGGCCGTACACAGGCGTAAAGATCGAGAACCTGGCGTAAAGTGACATTCAGGCTGCGAAAGCCGCCGCCGATTGGCGTGGTCAGTGGGCCCTTGATCCCGACCAGGTATTCGCGCATCGCTGCGAATGTTTCTTCGGGCATGAAGTTGCCATCGTAGTGCTCGGCCGCTTTTTCTCCGGCATAAATCTCCATCCAGGCGATCTTACGCTTGCCGCCATAGGCTTTTTCGACGGCAGCATCCCAAACGAGCATCGAGGCCGGTGTGATGTCGACGCCGATGCCGTCCCCTTCGATAAAGGCCACGATAGGATGGTCGGGAACGTTAAGATTGCCGTCTGTGAAAGTTATTTTTTCGCCATCCGGCACTTCGATATTTACATATGGCATGGGTTATTTGTCTCCTACGTCTAACCACGTTTCTTGCGCAACCAGCCGTAACCGGCCGGGCGATTGTCTGTTAAGCTGGGCACTCTCGGCCAATTATACCTGGAGAATGATGGATTGGGGAATTGCCCCACAGCAAGGGCGTTTTAGGTCCATTGGTGCTAAACTGGTTGCCGCCTGAAGGGCTTTTATCGGATAAAGAAAGGACATTAGACCGGTGACACTTAACCCTTACCTGGATACGGATCGCCAGATGATCGGCGATGTCTACACCAGCCGCGAGTTGACGGAAAACTTGATCGCCCTGTGCGATGGGCTGAACGGCCGATTCGCTGGATCGGAAGAAGAGCAGGCAGCGGCGACCTATATCGCCGAGCAGCTGCTTGCCTACGGCTTGCCCGTCGTCGAAAAGGAGGCCGTCACCTATACCGGCTGGCGGCGTGGCACGGCCGACCTAGCAGTCGTTGAGCCGCTGGCGAAGTCTATCAGCTGCATCACACTGCCCCATTCACCTCCGGCCGACCTGACGGCGGACCTGGTCGATGTCGGTGACGGGTCGCCAGAAGAATTCACGGCTAAGGCCGAGCTCCTGCGCGGCGCCTTCGCCATGACGACCAGCGTTACCTATCCCGGCGGCAGCAAGCGCTGGATTCACCGCCATGAGAAATACGACCGGTCGATGCTGGCCGGCGCCGCGGGCTTCATTTTTGTCAATCATTATCCCGGTTACGGCCCGGCCACAGGTGGCGTTGGCCCCGACGAACTGCACAGCGGCGAAGCAGCCATCCCGGGCATCTCGATCAGCCATGAGGATGGCGAGTATTTGAAGCGGCTGCTCAAAAAGTACGGCCGGGTTCGCCTGCATCTGACAAGCAGCGATGCTTTTTTCGAAGCGGTTTCCTGGAATGTGATTGGCGAACTGCCCGGCACAGCCGAAGACCCGGATGTGGTTATGCTCGGCTGTCACTACGATGGGCATGATATCGCCCAGGGCGCCGCCGATCCCGCCTCCGGCACGGTGGCTTTGATGGAAGCGGCTCGCGTGCTCGCTCGCTACGCGCCCGACCTGCCGCATACGATACGTTTCGCTTTTTGGTCTGCGGAAGAGATCGGTCTGCTCGGCTCATCACAGTACGTCGTGGCGCATGACGCGGAGCTGGATAAGGTGCGCTTCTATCTGAACATGGACATGGCCGGGGCGCTCGATCCGCAAGATATCGTCCTCAACGAATGGCCGGCGCTTGAGCCGCTGTTGGAGCGCTTCCGGGAACAGATGGCCCTTGATTTTGCCATTGGCCAGTCCACCAATGCCCATTCCGACCATTACCCATTTATGGTAGCCGGCGCGCCAAGCGGCGGCATTGGCAGTCTGGAGCCGCGCACCGGCGGCCGTGGCTACGGCCACACGATGTTCGACACGGTAGATAAGGTGACGGAGCGGGGAATGCGTGAAGCGGCGGCTTTAGCAGCACGCCTGGCACTGCGCATGGCTAACGAAGAGACGTGGCCGGTAGAACGGCGTTCTCAGCCGGCCGTGCAAGCGATACTTGACTCCCCTGATTTCCGCGTCGAGCAGGAGCTTAACGCCGAAGTGGCGGCTTTCTATCAGGCGCGCAACAGCGGCTGAAATAGGAAAGGGGCCGGCTGCTAAACCGGCCCCTTCTTCAGACTATATCGGGGATAGGGGCTTCTATCTCACGCCGGGCTATTTCGCGCGCGGCATGATGATCCACAGCAGTAGGTAAGGCAGCACGCCTGGCAGGCCGCCGGGCAGCATCAAGATCAGGAACAGAATCCGGAACCATATCGGATTGATCCCGAAAAATGCACCGAGGCCGCCACACACGCCGGCAACCATGCCATCCTGCCGCGTAAGTCGTTTTTCGTTTACTTGCTTGCTCATCTCACACATTCTCCCATAAATCTAGATGATTGCTTTTCATATATCTTTACGGGAAGTGGCTGTTTTCGTTGCGGCCTGTAATCTGATTTACAGAAAGCGAAGAGGTGCGTCGCCTTCAGGGTCTGACCATAGTTACCAAACGAACCCCGCCCTGGCGCACCTGTCGGAACACGGCTCCCTGTTGGATCAAGTGGAGTACGGGCTCTATAGCCGTAACGGTTGCACCCGACAACATCTCTAGCCCGTAATCGAATAGCAGCGGGTGCATGGGCGTGCTGGGGCCCAATAGCAGGGTGCGCGACTCTTTCCGGCGCAGCGCCAGCAGCTCATCCAGCGTGCCATTGAGCAGCGTCATGCTGGTGATGGCCAGTACATCGGCTTCCGGTACCAGCTCAAGCGCGGCTTCGGCCGGATATTCGTCCGGCCCCGGATTCTGTTCCAGGACAAAAAGCTGCCCGACCTGTGATCGGAGGCGGCTGATGAAGGGAAAATGGCCAACCAGGACCACGTTCTTCTCTTTGCCTGCCGCGGCGATCACGTGTTCGGCATTTATCTCCTGCCACTGATCGGGCAGGGGCGGCAGCAAGGCATTGATTGCCGCCATACCGACGCTTCGCAGTGTAAGACTGTCTGCTGCGGCCAGCATGGCTAACTCCTGCCCAGCCAACTGCTGCAAACGACCGGCCTGAGGCACGTCTACCTCGCCATGCGGCTGGCTGCCCATCAATGTCGAGGCCAGGCCGCAGCGTATTTCGCCAGCCACATCAATCACGACGGCCGTCCAGTGCATACCAATCACAATTTGCTGCACGTCCCCATCAGAAATAACAGCTAATAAGTCATCGATCAGTTTAATCATGTCTCTTCCCTAACGGTTGGGTCAAGTCATTATAGGGCAACAAAAAAGAGCGCGCCGCTGCCGGCGCGCTCTTCCCTTTTTCGCTGCTAATGCTTAGTTTTCTTCCTCTTGTTTGCGCAGCTGGCTGACCAGCTCCTCTTGCAGATGGCTCGGAACCTGGCCGTAGCGCAAAAACTTCATAGAAAAGATGCCGCGGCCCTGAGTCATAGAGCGCAGGTCGGCGGCGTAGCGCTGCACTTCAGCCAGCGGAATCTCGGCCTTGACGATGCTCTTCGTCCCTTCCTGGTCCATTCCCAGCACACGCGCGCGGCGCGTATTGAGGTCGCCCATGATATCGCCCATATTATCGGCCGGCACCGTGACTGTGACCTCGTAAATCGGCTCCAGCAAGACAGGTCCGGCGCCCATGACCGCTTTCTTGAAACCCTCGCGGCCGGCAATTTGGAAAGCGATTTCCTTCGAGTCGACCGGGTGCTCTTTGCCGTCATAGACAACAGCGCGTACGCCGACGACCTGGTATCCGGCCAGCACGCCGTCTTCAAGGGCCTGGCGGCAGCCTTTTTCCGTCGCCGAGACGAATGGGGCTGAAATCGCGCCGCCAAAAATCTCGGAGTCGAAGGCAAATTCTTCTTCGGCGTCGATTGGTTCAACGCGCAGGAAGACGCGCGCGTATTGGCCAGCGCCGCCGGTCTGCTTCTTGTGCGTGTATTCGGACGAACTGGTTTTGGTAATGGTCTCGCGATAGGGGACTTTCGGCGTTGAGGTGGTCATATGCATGCCGAACTTCGATTCCGCTTTCTTGATCGCGATATCCAGATGTGTGGTGCCCATGCCAGATAAAATAGTCTCGCGTGTCGCCCGCTCTTGGTGCCAGCTCAGCGTCGGATCTTCCGCAACCAGGCGGTTCAGTGACTGGCTGAGTTTAGCCACATCGGACTGAGCAACAGGGTGCACGGCTATGGAGGCGATAGGATTAGGCTGCGCGATGGGCGGAATAATCAACTGCTTGCCACGGTCACAAAGCGTATCGTTGGTGGACGCATCGCCAAGCTTAACGACGCTGCCCAAATCGCCCGCGTGCAGGCGCGGTGTAGGCTCCGTTTCTTTGCCGGTCACAATTTGCAGCGGCCCAACGCGAACTTCCTCGCCTAATGTAACATCCCAAACCCGGCTGTCGGATTCGAGGATGCCGCTGAAAACTTTGACGAAGCTCGTTTTGCCGTAAGTATCCTCACGCGTTTTGAAGATGAAGCCCGCCAGCGGGCCGGAATCAGAGGCTTCCAAGATGACGGTTTCGCCCTGAGGATTGGTTGCCTCAACCTCGAAAGCGTCCGGGCCGGGCAAGATAGCTGCCAGCGTGTCCAGTAGGGCCTGCACGCCGATGCCCGGCTCGGGCGCGCAGTAGAGCACAGGCGTGAAACTGCCCTGCATCAGGCCGCTCTTCAGGCCGGCAACAATTTGCTCGTCGCTGAGCTCTTCCCCTTCCAGATACATCATCAACAGCTCGTCATCCCCCTCGGCGGCCGCTTCGATAAGTTCCACGCGCGCCTCTTCGACGGCATCGGTCATGTCGTCAGGTATTGGGCCGCTCTTGCCATCCTCGCCCAGGCGCGCCTTCATAGTGATCAGGTCGACCACGCCTTTGAAGTCGGGACCCTCGCCGATGGGGAGCTGCGCGTTGACAAAGGTTCCGGGTAGGTTCTCGTTAATGCTGTTTGTAACGCGGGTCAGGCTGACGTTTTCGCGGTCCATTTTGTTGATGACAAGGACGCGCGGGCGATCATAAGCTTCGGCCGTTTGCCAGACCAGCTCGGTACCCACCTCAACGCCGCTCACCGCCTCGACCAATATCACCGCGTTCTCAGCTACTTTGAGGGCGCCGTTCACTTCACCGATGAAGTCGATATAGCCGGGCGTGTCGATGATATTCATCTTCAGGTTCTTCCAGACGATCGGAGCCATCGCCATCGTAACCGAACTGTTGCGATTGATCTCTTCCTCATCGAAGTCCATGGCGGCGGTGCCATTCTGTACACTTCCCATGCGGGTCAAGACGCCCGTGTTTAGCAGCAAACGCTCTACCAGCGTTGTTTTCCCGGCCCCGTTGTGCGAAACCAGGGCAATGTTACGTAAGTTTGCGGTGTGGTACTCTTTCATTAAAACAACCTCTTGGGTATTGGTAATAGGAAGCTCAGGCCGTCAGAATGCCCTTGGGTAGGCATATATGCCATCGCAGAGCTAAGCACGCGATTTTAGTCCAAATGGGGGGCCTTCGCAAATGAGCCGTCGCCCTATGATAGTCATATGGTATCGGTCCACGCGGGCCGAGAGCCGGCTGTCCAGGGCGCCTGCAGACGATCGTTTTGCCACGCTCGGCTGCGCTCACACCTCGTCCATGGCCAGTCGTTTCATGTGGGCCAGCATGGCGCTAATTCCATTGAGGCGCTGGCCGGTCAGAACATCAATCTCTCCGGGGGCAGACTCCGCGACCA
>JBJYWX010000254.1:0-9225 GCA_046259695.1 Promineifilaceae bacterium (SeqCode)
TTTCTCGCCCTTAGGCGTGATTTTGCCAACGAGAATATCATTCTCGTTCACATCAGCACCCACGCGAATTATGCCGCGCTCGTCCAGGTCCTTCAGCGCGTCCTCACTGACATTGGGAATGTCATAGGTGATCTCCTCTGGCCCAAGCTTCGTATCGCGCGCTTCCACTTCGTGCTTCTCAATATGCACGGAAGTGAAAAGATCCTGGCGCACCAGGTTTTCACTTACCAGGATTGCGTCCTCATAGTTGCCGCCTTCCCAACTGAGGAAAGCGACCAGCACGTCCTGCCCCAGCGCCAGTTCACCGCCGCTGGTGGAAGAACTGTCAGCCAGCACGTCGCCAACGGAAACGCGCTGTCCCTTCTCCACAACCGGGCGCTGGTCAATGCAAGTGCTCTGGTTGGAGCGATTGTATTTGCGCAGGCGATAGGTGTGCAGATCGTCGGCAGCTTGCACGACTACCTTATCGCCGGTAACGCTAACCACCTCACCATCGACATCGGCCTGTACAACCTGCCCCGAATTACGCGCCGCCATCAACTCCATGCCGGTGCTCACAATCGGCACATGGGGCTGGAGCAACGGTACTGCCTGGCGCTGCATGTTCGATCCCATCAGGGCGCGGTTGGCATCGTCATGCTCCAGGAAGGGGATCAACGCCGCGGACACGCCAACAATCTGCCGCGGGGCAACGTCCATATAGTCAACACGCTGCACGGAGGTGAAGCGGAACTGCTGGTTACGCCTGGAGGAAACACGCGCTTCCTCAAATTGGCCGTAATCGTCCAGCTTGGCGTTGGCCTGGGCAATGGTGTAGCGATCTTCCTCATCAGCGGACATATAGGTAATTTCGTCACTGACAAAGGGCACAACGCTTACTTCCTTGATGCCGGCGGCGGCGATTTTCTCGGCCAGCTCGGCGTCAATGACCGCACCGGCTTCAGCGATGATCTCGCCGGTTTCTTCATCGACGACATTCTGGAAAACCTTACGGTTGACCAGGTCATCCTCACCGACGACGGCCGTATGGCGCACGCGGCGGTATGGGGTTTCTATAAAACCATAGCGATTGACACGGCCGTAAGTAGCCAGACGACCAATGAGGCCAATGTTCGGCCCTTCCGGGGTTTCAATGGGGCAGATACGGCCGTAATGGCTGTGGTGCACATCACGCACCTCAAAGCCGGCCCGCTCACGCCGCAATCCGCCGGGGCCGAGCGCTGACAGAGTACGCTTATGCGTCAGCTCCGCCAGCGGGTTCGCTTGCTCCATGAACTGGCTCAACTGCGAACTTCCGAAGAACTCGCGAATAGAAGCGACCACGGGCCGGATATTGACCAGAGTCACGGGCGTCAAGTTGTCGCCGTCGCGAATCGACATACGCTCGCGCACAACGCGTTCCATGCGCCGCAAACCGACGCGCAGTTTCGCCTGCAGCAGTTCTCCCACCGTCTTGATGCGGCGGTTGCCGAGATGATCAATATCGTCCGGGCCCTCAAGGCCATTGTTGATCATGATCATGTGCCGCACGAGCTGTACTATATCCTGCTGGGTAATCGTGCGGTGCTCCAAGGGCACAATACCATTCAATTCCAGGCGCTTGTTAAGCTTGTAACGACCAACACGCGCCAAGTCATAGCGCCGGTGGTCATAAAGCTGCTCTTCCAGATACTGCCGCGCGTTATCCAGGGTCGGCGGATCGCCCGGCCGCATGCGCTTGTAGAATTCAATAAGCGCCTGTTCCGGCAGTGGTTTTTCCGGATCCCAGGGCGGCTCTTGCTCGATGCTGCCCTGGATGTACTGGTGCTCGGCATTGGTATCCACATCCTCAAACAATGCCAGCAGCTCTTCATCACTGCCATCAACCAACAGCGGATTACCGAGCCCGTCGTCTGCGGCGGCCATCGCGCGCAGGAACAAGGTGATCGGCACGGTACGCTTGCGATTAAACTTGATGGTCAGGTAATCCGTCTTGCGCGTCTCGAATTCCATCCACGCGCCGCGATCCGGGATTAATTTTCCCATCGCCAGAGGGCGCCCAGTAGTACGCTCCTCCTCAACCTCAAAGTAAGCACCGGGCGAACGGATCAGCTGACTAACAACCACGCGTTCAGTACCATTAATGATAAAAGTACCAGCGGGTGTCATTAGCGGAAAATCGCCCAGGAAGATATCCTGCACGATTGGTTGATCCATATCGGTGCTGTAAAGCATGGCGCGCACATAAAGCGGCGCCGCATAGCTCATATCCCGATCTACGCATTCTTCAACCGAATACTTCGGTTCATCAAACCAATATTTTAGATCGAAACCTTCCACCTCGGGGCGGTCCGAAGGGAAGTACAGCTTCAAATTGCCATTGAAACTCTCAATGGGTGAAATCTCATCAAAGAGCTCGGCCAGCCCTTCGTCAATAAAAGCCTCAAAAGAATCAAGCTGAATATCAATGAGGGAAGGCAGTTCCAAAGGGTTGACGGTACGAGCATATGATTTGATCGATCGATTCGACATTCGTTTACTTTCCTGCTCCCTACCAGGCATGGGCTGCGTCGATGCCTGATACTGCAATTAGTTACGCTCTCACACAAAGAAGGGCGCTACCGGGCCGGCGCACCCAAACAGAATAAATAGGAGTATGTACCCCTTAGGATTGAATAGCAACTATCCTCATGAAAGGCATAGTACGCGAACCTGTAGTATACAGGAGAATTACGCTTTTGTCAACAGGTAATAAATGGCCTGGATCCGCTCCGCGGCCTGGCGCCAGCTGTAAGTCTCGATGGCCCGCAGGCGCAGCTGCCTGCCCAGTTCCTGGCGGCGGGCGGGGTCATGCGCGAGATCGCGAATAGCGGCTGTGAACCGTTCACCATCGCCGGCCGGCGCGTAAACACCCCACCCGGCCATGAATTCGCGGCTGACCGGCGTGTCGAAAGCCACCACCGGCTGGGCCATGGCCATATAATTCAGGATTTTGCCGCTGCCTTCTGTGGCCGACAGTTTAGGCGCCACAGCTATGTCGCCCAGGGCCAGGTACCGTGCGGCGTCGCGATACTCTATCTTACCGGTGAAGGTCATGGTGTCTTCTACGCCCGCCCGAGCGGCCTCGGCGCGATAATGTTCAACGTTGGGATAACCCATTACCAGGAAATGGATCGCTTCTCCGGCGGCCTTCAGCCGCGCCGCCGCGTCAATAAGGTAGGACGTGCCCTGGTAGTCGGTAAGTAGGCCCAAATAGGCGACAATGAGACGGTCCGCCGGGATACCGAGCTGCTGTTTAAGACGTTGCTTTTGCGCTTCATCAAGCAGATCGGGGTGAAAGCGGTCCGTATCGGCGCAATCGGGTAGGGGGTGGATCAACGCAGGATCGGCGCCGAACTCATCCTGCAGAAGCTGCGCAGCCAGGTAGGAGCTGGTCAGTATCGCCTGCGGAAGGCGGTTATTAATCAGTAGTTCCAACCGCCGCGCGGCGCTGTAAAAATGGCTGTCACGCGCCAGGAAGCCATGATCGACCATCTCGGAGCTCATGCTGCCCTGGAAGTCGAAAAGTAATGGCACACCGAGCAGACGAGACAGGACTCCGCCAATCAGCGCCCCTTCGTGCATGTGGCCATGAATGATGTCCGGCTGCACGCGCAGCCCTTCGCGCACGCTTTGCGCCGCCAGGAAGAGGTCAAAGGCGATTTTATGGCGCGATGACCCGACTTCGTATTCGGTATGCCAGGGCAGGCGCGCCGTGCGCCGGATATCGAGGCCAGGCATATCGCTGCCTTTATAATAGGTAACGATGACGACCTTATGGCCCAGCTCCTGCAGCGCGCGCGTTTCTTCCAGGATACGAATGTGGCCGCCATAGTCGCTGAAGAAAGAAGTAGGGGCAATCATCAAGACGCGCAGCGGCCGTTTCCCATTGCCCTGCGCTTCGCCAGTTTTTGTCAAAAGAGAATGTCCTGTGCTTGATACGAAGGGCGCTAGTCACGATCTCCGCGACGGCTGGCCAGGCTCCCTAAAAATTGTTCGCGAAAGGTGGGTAGTTCCACGGCTTCCGTTTTCGTTTCGTTCCAATCGTTGGCGCTGCGCTCTTGCAGCCATTTGTCCCGCGTGGCGTCCAGTTCTTGCAGGTAGGCGTTCAAGATTTCAGCCTCGCCGTCGCGCACCAGGCGCTGCAGCGCGCCCAACTCATCGATCAGGCCCTGCAGCCAGCGGCCACTCGCATCTCGATCATGCAAGAGAAGATAGGCAAGGTCTTCCGGATGGAAGTCGATGGGCAGCGTGGCGACGGCGAACGGCAAGTCCGCATAGCGCAATATGTCTCGCCAGCCCGCGGTCCTGGAAATTGACCGCAGCATGGCCGCCGCGCTTGCACCGGGCAGCGTTTCCACCCCGAGCGACATTTGATCGTACTCTAGGGGATCGACAAAATAAGGCACGGCCCCAAGCAGTTGGCCAAAACGAACCGTCGTTTCCACGGCATCGGGTTCCACGTCAGCCGCCGGCATTACGCAAAAAACGCTGTTACGGAATAGATCAGCGCGTGCGGCGAGGCTGCTCTCCTGCATCTGACCAAACGTACTCGCGGCAAAGATCGGGCGCGCACCCACATAGTGCCCACGGCGCAAGAACTGTTTTGCCCAGCGCACGCCGGGCTCCTTCAAGGCGGTAAGATCGATGACCAGCGTATGCTCTTGAAGATGTTCCCCGATCATCTTCAAGGTTGGTTCCAGTTCAACAACGGGCATAGCCAGGACAACAATATCAGCCGCTTCGCAGGCTCGCACCAGATCAGTCTCCGTGCGATGTACGGCAGCGATCACGTGCTGCTCCTTTAGACGACTGGGCTCGCTGTCATGGCCGATGAGCGTAAAAGGCAACGATCCTTCGCGCAGCGCCATAGCAATCGAAAGGCCGGTACGCTCCATACCTACAATCGTGATCGTACTTGTTTGCATCTATAGCCTCCTCAATTTAGTTGGCTGTTTTCAAAGGCGCTCTCGCAGGTATCTTTTTTGTTTCCAGGAAAACATGATCACCTGCCTCAGCTCTTTCCGTCGGCCCACTGGAGCAGGATCAATCGATCCTCGCCCCGGCTGTTCGCTGGCGGCGGATCCTGGTGACGGCGGATGAGTTCAACCACTTCGCTCGAGGCGCCGGACTCAGCCGCTAATTGCGCACCCCAGACGGCATGGTGCTTGCGCACGACGAACGTGCGTTTCCAACCGTGCACATCGTTATCGCCCCAGGACGCTACGCGCCGTGGTGCAAATGTTTCGCCCAGTACGGCCAGCGTGCGATCCCAGACCGACAGATCCGCCGTCACTTTGCCCACGTCATGCAGCAAGGCGGCCGAGAGCAAGGCGTTGTCAGACTGGCCCGCCTCGCGTAGCAAACGATGGACCCGGTAGGCATGCCGCTGATCGGCGGGAGACATGCGGCGAAACAGACTGAGCTGCGGCTCATCCAAAACCTGGGCGACTTCCGCCAGCATGCTGCTGGAGAGGGGGCGGGCCGTCACAGAATTCCAGAACTGACGCAGACGGTAACCAAGTGTCATAAACTACAGGCCGATCATCCACTGGAAGACAGCGGCGGCCGGCTGCCAGACAATCACGCCGAGGATATCGATCCCAATCAAGGGTAGAAAAAAGATGAGCGCCAAGAGAATAAAGAATCCATACTGTTCCAGTGGGCGCAGTTTCATGGCCATGTCAAACGGTAGAAGCCCCAGCAAGATGCGGTAGCCGTCAAGTGGGGGCACGGGCAGCAGGTTGAAGAAGGCCAGAACTAGATTGATCCATACGAACTGGGTGAGCAAGAAATCACCTGATGTGCCGGGCGTCATTGTTGGAAACATGAAGCCTAACCGGAAGGGGAGGGCGCCAATCCCGGCCAGTGCCAGATTCGTCAGCGGGCCGGCCGCGGCGACAATGGCCATCGATGTGTGCGGGTTGCCGCGCATGTTAAACGGATTAACCCGCACCGGTTTGGCCCAGCCGAACCCGGACACAAGAAGCATGATCGTGCCGACGGGATCAAGATGTCTCAGCGGGTTGAGTGTGATTCGCCCCATGTTGCGCGGCGTTGGATCGCCGAGATAATCGGCCGTTAGCGCATGCGCCAATTCATGCAGCGTAAAGGCGATTAGTAAGACTACCGCGCGGGCAATGATGATGGCCGGATCGAGCCCTGAAGTCAGCATGATCGAAGTATATCTTGCGCCGCATCACGCGGCGAATTCCCTCTTAAGCGGGCAGAATGTTGAGGCCCTCCGGATCTATATAGAGGTCAACGGGCTGCGCGCGCCGCAGATCGGCATCGCTGAATTCAAAGAGCAACGTCGTGCTGGCGGTTTCTACCCAAACATAGGTATATCTGCCGCGAAATGAGCAGTCGCGCACGGTTCCGTGCACGAGGTTTGGCGTCCCAGCGGAAACCTTCTTTCGCAGCTCCGCGGCATCGGGCCGAATGAGCAGTGTTACAGGCCCACCCTGCGGTTCCGATATGCTGCCGCTGATCTTAAAGTCACCTAACTCTGTGCGCACCGACTGTTCATCCAGAATAACCGCCGACAGCAGATTGCGAAAGCCCAGAAAACGGGCGGCAAACTCGGTCGCCGGGCAGCAGTAGACCTGGCGCGGCGTATCGAGTTGTTCGATGTGCCCCGCGTTCATCAGGGCCACACGGTCGGCAACTGCAAACGCCTCTGTCTGGTCATGCGTGACATAGACGGCCGTCATACCCAGCTCTTTCAGGATCTGGCGCACGTCCAGCATCAACCGTTCACGCAGTGCCCTGTCCAGCGAGCCCAACGGCTCATCAAGCAGCAGCAAACGGGGCTCCGGGGCCAGCGAGCGGGCCAGCGCCACGCGCTGCTGCTCGCCGCCGGAAAGCAAAGAGACATCACGATCGCCGAAGCCAGGCAGCGCCACCAGGGCCAGCATTTCGTCAACGCGCGCTGCGACCTTATCCGCCGGCCAATGATGCATATTAAGTCCAAAGGCGATGTTCTCGGCCACATTTTTGTGCGGAAAGAGAGCGAAGTCCTGGAACATCATGCCAAAGTCACGGGAATAGGGCGGTGTGGGCGCCATATTCTGTCCGTCAAACCACACCTCGCCGCTGTCCGCCGTTTCCAGCCCGGCAATCATGCGCAGCAGGGTCGTCTTGCCGCATCCAGATGGACCAAGCAAGCAGAGAATCTCACCTTCCTCCATGGTCAAGGAGACGTGATCCACTGCCAACTTGCCTGGCGTATACGCTTTGCTCAATCCTATCAGTTCTAGAATAGCCATGCCGGCGCTATGTCCCAAGCGGAAGATGCTATACGCGCGCTTCCAGCAGCTGCAGCTGTTTTTCTACCAGGTCCATGAGCTCGGACAGCATGGATATGTCGAAACGAAATTCGATGCCCGCTGCTTCGAAGAGTTCCGGCAGGCTTTTTGTTCCACCGAGCGCCAGGGCGCGGCGATAAGCCGCGACCGCTGCTGCCTGATCGGAGAGCGCCTGCTGCCAGATTTGCAGCGCACCGACCTGGGCCATGCCGTATTCAACATAATAGAATGGAGAGTGGAAGATATGCAGCTTGCGGTGCCAGCCGGTGACACGCTCGTCTTTCAGCCCGCTGTAATCGACGCCTGGCATAAAACGGTCCCAGAGTGCGCCCCACTCGCGGTCACAGGCGTCCGGATCGGATGCTTCCTCAGGGTGTGTGTATACCCAATGTTGGAAAGCGTCGACCACCGCCATATAAGGCAGGAAGAGCACTATACCTTGCAGGTGCTCTATACGCGCCCGCGCCGCTTGCGAATCATTGTAAAAGCCACCCTTATCGGCCGTCAGATACGGTGCTGCCAGGAGTTCCATGCTCATCGAAGCCACCTCGGCGAATTCCATCGGGGGATCCAGCTGCCACATATACGGAAGATCAGCCGCTTCAAAGACATGGAAGGCGTGTCCCCCTTCGTGCAACATCGTCTGCACATCGTCATGAGTACCCGCGCCATTCATGAAGATAAAAGGTAGGCGCCGCAACGGCAGCGTACTGCAATAGCCGCCCAATGCCTTGCCAACGCGCGTATCAAGGTCAAGCAGGTCGCGATCAGCCATCACGCCATAATAGTCGCCCAGCGCGGGGTCGACCTGCTCAAAAATGCGCCGTGTATGGGCAATGAGTTCCTCCTGCCCGTTATACGGTTTAAGAGAGGGGGCATTGTGGGGATCCACGTTGACGTCCCAAGGGCGCAGCGTTTCTAGGCCCAGGCGCTGGCGTTTTTGCTCGTAAATGCGACTGGCAAAGGGAACTACAGCGATCTCGATCGCCTCATGAAAAGTGAAGCAATCTTCGGGCGTGTAGTCGAAACGTCCCTTTTCACGAAAAGCGAAAGTTCGATAGTCGGCTAAATCCGCATTCTGCGGCAGCTGCCGGCGCACGG
Source organism: Promineifilaceae bacterium (SeqCode) (assembly GCA_046259695.1). Lineage (GTDB taxonomy): Bacteria > Chloroflexota > Anaerolineae > Promineifilales > Promineifilaceae > JAACFF01. The sequence goes on from JBJYWX010000254.1 coordinate 8,427, forward strand.
CAAGCATGTCGATATAGAGTTGGTTGAGTTTCTCGCGCTCGCCCAGCCACAAGGCCATCATGGTTCGCCAGGCGCGCTCGCGCAAGGCCCGGTCGCGCTTGAGCAGCAAAACCTCAAGCTGGTTCAGGTTTTTCTCTTCTCCATCCCAATCGGCCGTCATCCCCCCGGTAATCTTGTCATATTCATTGGCCAGGCGCGCCAGCTCCGTCTGCAGCGGCACATTTTCATTGCGAAATAGATCGGCCTCATTGCGCATGTCGCGGATGGTCATGGCCAGATCGGAATAGGTCGCCTCGTCCGGATCCGTGCTCAGGAAACGTTCCTTCAGCGCCTGGTCCGCGATGGAGGCATTGGGTTGAACATCGTTTATGTAGTCAAGAAAGGCCTGTTCGGCGACGATGTCGGCTGTGTCGAGTGACTTCCTGATATAACTCACCGCTCCCGCTTCATAGACCAGGGCGCTCAAATTTGACCAATCCATCAACCAGTCGCGCAGGCTCCCGGTCATTAGCTCGCGGGACTGCAGTTCCTCGTAATAGGGCTCATAGGTTGCCCAGGATTCAATCGCCAGCCCGTCAATCGTCTGGGGGAAATTTTCAAAAACAGAAGTAGACATGTGGGATTTCTCCTCGATCGCACTTTCAAGAGATACGCCTGGATTGGCTAACAAACTATTTCAAATGCCAGGACGGGCTCCAAATAACAAAGCCCCTGCGAATTGCAAGGGCTTCAACAAAATACAGAAGAGGCGACGACGGGATTCGAACCCGTGAGTGAGGGTTTTGCAGACCCTTGCCTT
>JBJYWX010000255.1:0-1641 GCA_046259695.1 Promineifilaceae bacterium (SeqCode)
AGGAGGAGCTGCAGGCGGCGCTTTACACGCGCCGCCGCGCTGATCTGGCAGAACTGTTCCCGCGGCCGGAAGGGCGAGACGCCGTTCAGGAGGTGCTTAACAGGCTGGCTGATGCGCGGCTGATCACGCTCTCACGGGAGACGGCCGAGGTGGCGCACGAAGCATTGATTCGCGAGTGGGATAGGCTGGGCGAATGGCTCGATGAGAACCGCGAGGCCATCCGGCTGCAGCGCCAGCTTGCAGCGGCGGCCCAGGATTGGGAGCGATTGGATCACGACAGCGATGAGCTGTACCGCGGCGCACGATTAGCCCAGGTTGCGGAATGGGCTGCCGCTGATCCAGGGCGGTTGAGCGAGCAGGAAGCCCTATTTCTTGCAACAAGCCTTGCCGCAGAGCAGGCGCAGCAGGCGGCCGAGGAAGAACGGCGTTTACGCGAACTGCAGTCAGCGCAAGCCGTGGCCGAAGAACAACGTCTGCGCGCGGAGGCGGAAGCGCAGCGGGCGCAAGAGCAGGCGGAATCGGCCGGGAAGCTGCGCCGGCGGGCCGTTTGGCTCGCCTTAGCCGCGGGCGCTCTGGCTGTATTGCTGCTGGCCGCGTTCGCCCTGGCGCAGCTGGCCAACCGTAATGCGCAGCAGGCGCAGGAATTGACGCGCCTGGCTACCTCGCGCGAATTGGCCGCCGCGGCGGTGAATAATCTGTCGCTCGATCCGGAGCGCAGTGTGCTGCTGGCCCTGGAAGCGCTGCAGACGGCCGACACGCTCGAAGCGCGCAATGCCCTGCACCAGTCGCTGCCCGAGCTTCATCTTCTGCGCACCATTACCGCCCATCAGGGAGGTGCCCCCGGCGTGGCCTTCAGTCCAGATGGCAAACAATTGGCCAGCCTTGGCGTCGACGCCGTGGCGAAAATCTGGGATGCAGCAAGCGGAGAACGGCTGCTGGAAATGCCAGGCGATGCGGGCGAATTCGGCTACAACCTGGTTTACAGCCCGGACGGGACGCGTTTGGCAGCGACCTTCATCTCGGGTGTGCTCGTTTGGGACGCGGCGAGTGGAGAACGGCTCTTTGCTTTGCCCGGCGAGACGACCGGCACCGTGCGCAGGCTGGCCTTCAGCCCGGATGGGACACGCCTGGCCGTGGCCAGTATGGACGGCCTGCCGCGCGTGTGGGATGTGACGGGGGGTGAGGCGCTGCGCGAAGCGCCCCTCCTTTCACTAACCGGGCACGACCAGCCGTGCGAGGCCATAACCTTTAGCCCAAACGGCCGCCGTCTGGCAACGGGCGATTTTAGTGGAAACATCCGCATATGGGATGCGCAGGACGGCCGGGAGCTGCTCAGCTTTGATCATGGTGGCGGTATCCACAACCTGGCCTTCAGCCCCGACGGCACACGACTGGCTGTAGCCAGCGACAACGCCGTCCTTGGGGTCTGGGATGCCGCAACAGGAGAGTCCTTGCTCAGCCTGCCGGTGCAATCCGGCGTCTACGATGTTGTTTACATGCCCGACGGCAAGCGGCTGGCCGCCGCGCACCAGGATGGTACAACAACGGTGTGGGACCCGGCTTCCGGGCAGCAGTTACTGAACCTTTCGGGGCACGTGAGCACGGTCATCACCCTCGCCGCCAGCCCCGACAACAAGACCC
>JBJYWX010000256.1:0-9234 GCA_046259695.1 Promineifilaceae bacterium (SeqCode)
GGCCGCCGAAGTGCAGCAGATACTGTCCGGACCGGTCACATTCTATCTTGCCGAGCCGCTGGATGAGCTTGACCTGCAGCCTGTTATGCTCCCGCGCGAGACGCTGGCCAGCTGGCTGCGCGTCGATGCACACCAGGAAGCAGATGGTTCCTACCGCCATGAAGTCATAGTGGATGAGAACGCAGTCCGGCACTGGCTACGGACCTATGCTGACCAACTTTATCGCGAACCGGTCAACGCGCGCTTTTACTTCGACGACGCGACGCGGGAGCTGGTCCTCGTTTCGCCCCATGTCAACGGCCGCAGCTTCAACCTCGATGCTACGGTGCAGCAGTTCCTGGAACAAGTGCGTACAACAAATCGTGCCGTACCGTTTGCCGTGAATGAGACTGTGCCCGTTGTCAATTCCGACTCAACCGCCGCCGAACTAGGTATCACCGAACTGATTACAGAAACCACGACCTGGTTCTATGGTTCCACCGATGCACGCAAACATAATATTGCCCGCTCTGCGGCCAACTTCTTTGGCGTTGTGGTGGCGCCGGGCGAGGAATTCTCCTTTAATAAATACCTGGGAAGCGTAAGCGAGGCGGATGGTTTTGAGGAAGGCTTTATCATCGTCGGCGGCCGCACGATCGAAGGCATTGGTGGTGGAGTCTGCCAGGTGAGCACCACATTGTACCAATCAGCTTTCCTAGCCGGATTTCCAATCACGGAACGATGGGAGCATGGTTACATGCTCCACTACTACGACGATGGTGAGGGCCCAGGGATGGATGCGACGGTTTTTTCGCCGATTGTCGATATGAAGTTCATCAACAATACCCCCCATCACCTGCTGATAGAGAACTACTACAACGAAGAATTTGAGGCCTTGACTTTCAAACTTTACAGTACCAGCATGGGGCGCACGGTAGAGAAGTCCGAACCTGTGTTCAGTGATATCAAGCCCGCACCCAGCGAGGATGTATGGGAGTACGATCCCGATCTCCCGGAAGGCACCGCCGTGCAAATCGACGCGGCAGTGGAAGGAGCACGCGTTGCCGTGGACCGGATCGTGCGCAACGCGGACGGCGAAATCCTGATTGATGAGACAGTTGTAAGCAACTATATCCCTTATCCCAATGTATACAATTACGGGCCTGGGGTTGAGCCATACGATTATTCCATTTTCGAAGAAAACAACTCGGATTCATAGCCCCCACCTAACTGCCACTTGAATGAACCAGTAGCCCGCATGTTCTAATACGCTATTGACTGTTTAGAACATATGTGCTAAACTTTCAATAGATACACGGACCTTTTCCCTCCTTCCAAACCCTCTTCGTGTATAGGAGCTGGTGAGCGCGACTCTTGCCAGCTCCATCTCTTCTTCAATGTCTGGCGCGGCGCTGGTTCTGGGAGAGAACGGTCCGGAAACTGTCTTTTTAATTGGGAGAGATTTGAGATGCTATCAGGAAATTCAATCAGTGATCAGGTAACTCTGTTTTCTTTCCGTTGGTCGCTGCCGCGCAAGCTGCTTTTGGGCGTCATCTTGGCGGTGGCTCTCGTTGCCTTTGAGATCTTCAATTTCGACACGACGCGATATGCGCTGAGCAGTCTGTTAGGTGACGTCAATTTCTGGGGCATTAGTTGGGCGGTTATTCTGGCCGTTGCATTTTGTGCGATCGATTTTGCCGGCCTTTCCCGCCTCTTTTCTCCGGAAGCAGCAGGAGATGAGCCGCGCTCGACGTGGTATCTGATGGGCGCCTGGTTGCTGGGCGCGACGATGAATGCAATGATGACCTGGTGGGCAGTTAATCTTACGCTGCTCAATCATGATCTTGGCAACGAGGTTCTCAGCCGCGAAGATTTGTTGCATTACGTTCCCGTCTTTGTGGCTGTGCTGGTATGGTTGACGCGCATCCTTTTTATCGGCGCTTTTTCCATTGCCGGCGCGCATCTATTTGACGCGACGGCACAGCCGCATGCCCCGGCGTCGCGGGCAAGAGCTGCTCAGGCGCAACCAGCGGCTGCGGCGGCGCGCCCCACAGCAAAAGCCGGCAGTTTGCCACGGCGACAAACTGTCCCGAGCGGCAGTCGCCCGGCGCCGGTCGGTATGCAAGCATCTGGCCGCCGGCGTTAAACTGGTTGATTACAATTCTGAAGCCGCATCGAACAGATGCGGCTTTTTTTGCGCTAGCACGGGTAGGATCGTGCGCAAAACAGAGGGATTTTGTTTGTGAACAGTTGTTAATCCATTTGTTATCGCGGTTTTTTCACGGCTACAATGCAGCACATTTCTCCGAAGAGAGATATTTTGGAGGATCGTGTGATCGATATCTACAATGGTTTAATTGGGAATTGGAAACGAATTCCCGTTTTTTTTCTGCTGCTGATTTTGCTGTTGGCGGCCTGCTATACGACTCCTGAGAGCGAGTCGCCTACGGCTGTCGCGGTGGCCAGCCAAGCGGCCGAAGTGGCCGAGGTGGCGCCCACTATTGCCGCAACATGGACGACGGTTCCTGTGGCGGAAACGCCTGAGTTAGAACCGACGGTCCCGCCGCCGCCCACGAGTACCACGGTGCCTACTAGCACGGCCGTGCAAGTGACGGATACCCCTGAGTCTACTCCGACAGAGACAGTGGAGCCTACCGCCACCGACCTGCCGCCGACGGAGACTGCCGTCCCCGCGCCTACTTTGGAGCCTGCGGCTACCATGGTTCCGGCGACGCAGGCGCCTGCCGAACAGGTTGAACCAACGGCGGCCCCTGCCGAACCTACCGCGGCCCCCTCGGAACCAGTCGAGCCTGCCCTGGGCGTGAACCTGCTGCCTAATCCTTCTTTTGAAGAGGGCCACTACAATCAGGATGGTATTCCCGAACTGCAGCTGCCAAACAAGTGGCGCGTAGAGTGGGATGAAACCCCTACCGGCGTAGGAAACGCAGCCTGGGATGTTTATGTACGACCTGAAGTGCGCGTGCTTTCTACCGCCTTCTTGCCGCCCGAGGAACATTCGCTGTACATCTATAATGGTCAAAATACGGTCAAGGCATTCAAAGGATCGGGTGCAGTGAGCTTCCGTCTTTTGACCGATGTCACGCTCGAACCGGGTACCTATGTGATCGAAGCGAAGATGTTCGCCGATATCGTTGAGAAGTGGGAGAACCGTGAGAAGCAGTACGCGCAAGATCCGACCGCGGCTGAGTTCCATTTTGTCGTGGGCGATGGCGGAACCGTGTGGACGCCACAGAACTTCGGGCAGATTAATGTCTATAATTACACCTTCACCATTGCTGAGACGAAGACGATCCCTGTAGGCATCGCCCTGCGGGGCAAGTATGCAATCGCCAATAATGGCTGGTTCATTGATGACCTCTCCTTGCGGCGCGTGGAATAGGGACAGTTGGGGCGCCTGTTGACAGATCGCTCGCGCGGCTTTACGCTACAAAAGGACGGTCTGGCTGCAACTTTTTGCTTGCTTTCCGCGTATGTCTTAGTGAACGAACCCTAACTTTTTGATCGGCTATTTCTTGGCAAGGAGCAAAGCGATGAGCGAAGGCAAAAACCCGGATATGGATGAATTGAAAGAGCGTATTGAAATCTCGATAGAAGATGACGACGTGGAACAGCTAAAGGCTGACGAAAAAGCGTCCCAAGGGCCCGATTTGGTATTGGAGTTCCAGAGCCTTGGCAAGGCGTTCGCTGAGGCATTCGAAAGCGCATGGAACAGTGAAGAGCGCAAGCGCGTTGAACAGGAAGTGCGTGATGGTGTGAAGTCGTTTGCCGACGAAGTTGACAAGGTCATTCGCGACGCTAAGCAGAGCTCGACCGGAGAGCGCGTCAAGCATGAGGCGGAGGATGTGGCTCAGAAGTTCGAAGCCAGCGATATCGGCCGTCGCGCGCTGGAAGGCATCGCCCAGGGCCTATCCTGGATGAGCGTCGAGATGGGCAGGCTGGCGGAACAGTTTACGCCAGCGGAGAAGGCGCCCGAAGACCCAAATGAGGATGAGACACAGGCGTAAGCCCTATCCCGGGTGACTATATCAGCGAAACACGGCCGCATACCGGCCGTGTTTTTATTTGCGGGTCAGGAAGATACTTGCGGTAGGACCTGCACGGCAAATGCTTCCAGCCCATCCAGATCATCTAGGTCCATCCACTGCAGCATGATACGCTGCACGCCCGCCGCCTGCCAGGCGCCGAGCTGATCAACAATCTGCGTCGCTGTGCCTGCGGCCACACCTTGCTCGTATAGTTCAGCGGCGGTCCGCTTGTATTCAGAGAGCCGCCTCTGCAAATCGTCCGCGTCTGTTCCAAATACGCAGCCACACATTAGCGAGCGGCGCACCGTATCTGGTTCGCGTCCTTCAGCGAGCAACAATCGATCGAGATGTTTGGAAAGTTCGGCATAACGGGCCGGCGTCAAGAAGACACCGTTCCATTCTTGAGCATAGCGCACGACTAGAGGGAGCGTTCGCTTCTCACCATTGCCGCCAATGAGGATGGGCGGGCCGCCCGGACGATCGGGCCGGGGCAGCAAGATAGCGTCATGCAAAGCGTAATAGTGCCCCGTGAACTCTACAGGTTCATCGCTGGCCAACAATTTGCTAATCACTTCCAGACCTTCTTCGAAACGTGCAAAACGAGCAGGAATGTCCAGAAGCTGCCAGCCAAAATTGGTGTGTTCTCTCTGCTGCCAGCCGGCGCCAAGGCCGAGCGAGAGGCGCCCGCCTGATAAATCATCTACGGCCGCTGCCATACGCGCTGTCATGGTAGGATGGCGGAATGAGACGGGCGAGACAAGCGGCCCGAATGCGATATGATCCGTGTGAGCCGCCAGCCAGGTTAAGGACACCCACAACTCAAGCGAATCGAGGTCCGGTGGATTCGGATTGGTATAGTGGTCAGAGCGATAGAGCCCGAAGAAGCCAAGGGATTCGACTGCTTTGGCCATTCGTTTCCAGCGTGGCCAGTTCAATCCATTTTGACCTTCAATCATGATCGCGACGTCCAATTTGCCACTCCTTACTGGTTGGGGCGAAGCAGGCCAGGTAAATAAAAACGCCCGTCCTGCAATAAGGGCAGAACGGGCGTGAAAGCTTTTACGATAAGATCGCTACGGGTTAGGCTTAAGCCGGTTCAAGGTGGGGCAGCACCCGGGCCACGATCTGGTCCTTAGGCATCGCCCCTGTAATCCGCTCCACGACCTGTCCGCCCTTAAACAGCATCAAGGTCGGAATGCCGAACACACCATAGCGCCCAGGCACGGCCGGGTTGTCGTCAATGTCTACTTTGGCTACGGTCAACAGCTCTTCATATTCTGCAGCCATATCTTTGACGGCGGGGGCGATCATTCGGCAGGGGCCGCACCATTCCGCCCAAAAATCTACCAACACGGGCTTGTCTGCCTCTAATACATCAGTTTCAAAACTATCATCCGTAACGATTATCGGTTCCGCCATAATGAACTCCTTCAATGATCTCCTGGCAACTCTACTAGAACAGTTATCGCCAATCGTGGTATTCTTACGCTACTAAATTAGATTCACGTAAAAGTGTAGCGAATGCATGGTAAGTGTCAAGGCATTAGCTTTGACCTACTATAGGTTATGGTGAGGTAGGACACGTCGTTTTCTTAGCCTGCTATCAGACAGAATCAAGGCGGGCCAGGACTGACCGGCATCCGCAAGAATCAGAACGCTGTTCAGGTTGAGGAAAAGGGTCAAGAGAAATGAGTTTGTTGCAGAAAGAGCCCTTGCTAATTACCAATGGGCGCCTGGTAACCTGGGGCCCGCAATATGAGCTAGTCGATGAGGGCGCCCTTCTGCTGCGCGACGGGATAATCGCGGAAATGGGCAGCTCGACGGAACTACTCGCAGCCCATCCCAAAGTCGATCGTCTGGATGCGCGCGGCCAGTTGATCATGCCCGGAAACATTTGCGCCCATACTCATTTCTATGGCGCCTTCTCGCGCGGCATGGCGATTCCTGGCCCGCCTATGAAGGATTTTCCTGACATTCTCGAGCGCCTCTGGTGGCGGCTCGATCGTGCTCTGTTGGACGTTGACGTCGAATATAGCGCGCTTGTTTGCCTAGTAGATGCCATTAAGCATGGCACGACGACGCTCATTGATCATCATGCCAGTCCCAATGCCATCGATAGTTCGCTCGATCAGATCGCCGATGCCGTCGAGTTGGCGGGCGTGCGTGCCGCGCTCTGCTATGAGGTGAGCGACCGCAACGGCCCGACCGGCGCGCAGGAAGGGATTAGTGAAAATGTGCGCTTCCTCAGTACTTTGAGCGAGCGCGATTCTGAGCTCCTGGCAGGAACATTTGGGCTGCACGCGTCTTTGTCGTTGTCGGATGAGACGCTCGCTGATTGCGTGGCCGCCGCCAAAGATTTCGACACGGGATTCCATATCCACGTGGCGGAACATGAAGTGGACGAGTATGATGCCGTTTATCACTATGACCGGCGCGTGGTTGACCGGCTGTTCGAGGCCGGCATATTGGGTCCAAAGAGTATTGTGGCGCATGCCATCCACGTTGACACCGTTGAAAAAGACTTGCTGCGGGCAACAGGGACATGGGTGACACACCAACCACGGAGCAACATGAATAACGCCGTAGGCGCGGCCGATATTGAAGGGATGCTGCGGTTGGGTATTCCTGTCTGCTTGGGCAACGATGGCTTCAGCAATAACATGTGGGCTGAATGGAAGGCCGCGTACTTCCTGCATAAACTTGCTCACCGCGATCCGCGGCGCGCTGACGGGATGACGATTGTCAAAATGGCTATTGAGAACAACGCCGCGTTGGCCGGCATGTTCTGGCCGGGCCGGCAAATTGGCCGCCTTGCCGTGGGGGCAGCGGCGGACATCATCTTCGTGGATTATCACGCCACGACGCCACTCAGCGCCGGTAATCTCCCCTGGCACATTCTATTTGGTTTTGAGTCCGACCTGGTGACGTCAACTATTGTCGCCGGCAAACCGCTCATGTTGGACCGGCGTTTGCTGACCCTGGACGAAGCGGAGATCACGGAACGCAGCCGGCACCTGGCGGCTGAAGCTTGGCAGCGCTTCGAGGAACTCAGTCAATAACCGCAAAGACGGCAGGCCCGTTTAACAAACCCGGACATTAGAGAAGGAGCTACCATTGAAAATTGCAATCTTGGGGGGCACAGGGAACGAAGGTTTCGGCCTCGGATATCGTTGGGCGATGGCCGGCCACGAGATCATTATCGGTTCGCGGTTGGCTGAAAAAGGCGCTAACGCCGCCGTGAAAATGAAAGAATTGGCTCCGGACGGCGCGATAAGCGGAACCGATAACTTGAGCGCCGCCGAAGCCGCCGAGCTGGTTGTACTTTCAGTGCCTTATGGCGCGCAGTTTGCAACGCTTGATACCGTGAAAGATGCCCTGCGGGACAAGTTGTTGATTAGTGTGGTGGCCCCGACAGGAGAAAAGGCGGCGCGGGTGTGGCGTTTACCCAGTGGTCTTTCGGCCGCTGAAGAGGCCCAGCAGCAGCTGGCGGGCATTACGCGCGTCGTTGCCGCGTTTCAGAATATAGGGGCCCATCATCTATTGGATGACGAACACGAGCTGGATTGTGATGTGCTGGTCTGCGGTGACAAAGGCGACGACAAACAGGTCGTAATCGGCTTGAGTGAGGATGCCGGCTTGCGGGGGGTGAATGCCGGAGCTCTGCAAAATGCGAGCGCCGTAGAGGGCATGACAGCCGTCTTGATTGCCATCAATATTATTCACAAGGTCAAGAGCGCCGGCATCCGTATCACGGGTATCTAGGGCAGCGATCGTCCGCTTATGCCTGAGCTGCATTTTACTGCCCTTACTGGATTGCCGTCGGTGCAGCCCGGCGAAGATGTGGCCGGGCTGCTGCTAGAAGGCATACGGGGGACGGGCCTCGCACTGCGTGACGGCGATATCCTGGTCATTGCGCAGAAGATTATCTCCAAAGCCGAAGGGCGAGAGGTAGTTCTGGCTACGGTAACGCCCGGCGAGATGGCGCTGGAAGTGGCGGAAGTGACCGGAAAGGACCCGCGCCTGGTTGAGCTCATCCTGCAGGAGAGTGACGCCATTTCACGCATGGCACCTGGGGTTCTCATCGTGCGCCACAAGCTGGGTTTTACCAGCGCCAACGCCGGTATCGATCGTTCGAATGTTGATCAAAGGGGCGCAGAAGAGGCGGTCCTACTACTGCCGCGTGATCCTGATCGTTCCGCTGCGGCGATTCGCCAGGCGCTAGGTGCAACCACCGGGGTCTTCCCAGGGGTTGTGATCAGTGACAGCCACGGCCGACCTTTTCGCCTGGGAACCATTGGTGCGGCTATTGGCGTCGCGGGCATTCCGGCGCTGTGGGACAGGCGGGGAGAAAGCGATCTCTACGGGTACGAATTGCAGCATACCGAGGTAGGCGTGGCCGATGAGATTGCCGCGGCTGCCGGCTTACTTATGGGCCAGGGAAAAGAAGGATTGCCCGCCGTGCTGCTGCGCGGGCTGCACCTGCCACAGAAAGAGGGTCAGGCACGAGATCTTGTGCGGCCGTTGGAAAAGGATCTATACCGCTAGCGGACTAACCGGGCTGGAGATCGTCTCCTTCTAACTCTTCTTCCAGCGCCTGCCAGAGCCAGCGATAGTGGTCAAGGCGGTCGCGTGCCGCGCGTTTCGCCGGTTCCGTGTGCATGCTGGCTACCGTGCGTTCCTGCCATTCAATGCCTTTTGAGGCGTCAATGAGGGTGCGCAGCGCGGTTGTCTCGGTTCCGGCCAGCGAGCCCCCGGTCCAATGAAAGACAGCCGTGAGTCCAATCTTTGCCAGCTTGTCCGCATCCCAGAGCACCATCGCTTCAAGGTCAGTCAATGGTTCATCGCGCCACAGTCCCATATGCACTTCAATGGCGTAAGCGACCGCGTCTATCTTCTGCGGCGGGAAATCGGTCTGAGGCAGAAACCAGCGAGCAAATTCCGCACCTTCAACGGCGTGAAGCTGCTTGCTCTCTTTGCGGATATCATGCAGCCAGGCTGCCGCTTCGACCACGTCCGTATCGGCGCCGGTGATTTGCGCCAGCTTAACAGCCAGCCGGGCGACCGTGGTCACATGCTCCCAGCGGTAATTGAAGGAGACATTTTGCGACCCATAACGATGACGAAGTTCCGCCTCCGTCGCTTCACGCATCACTGTTTGCACGGCCACACGCCAGGGGAGCAGTTTGGCTGGAATTGAGTCTGAACTTGT
>JBJYWX010000257.1:0-2674 GCA_046259695.1 Promineifilaceae bacterium (SeqCode)
TCGATGCCGACCAGCTGCGGCCGCTGGATTCTTGACCCCAGCCCATACCCTCTCTTCATTTGGACCGAAAGATCTCTCCCAAATCGAGGCCCGTGCCGCTGAGCTGGGTTATCCGCTCATAATCAAATCATGCAGTGGTGGACGTGGGCGTGGCGAACGTCTGGCGCTGCGACCACAGGCGCTGGCAGAGGCGGTACGCCAGGCCCAGGCGGTGAGTCAGGCGGTATACGGCAACAGCCAGATCTACATGGAAAAGGCGATCTTACCCGCCTGCCAGGTAGGGGTTCAAATAGTGGCCGACGGTCACGGCAACCTGATTCATCTCGGCGAACGAGAAGGGTCCGTGCTGCTCAGAGGCATGAAGATTGTAGAGGAAACGCCGGCGCGCTGCCTATCAACGCAGCAGCGTGCGGAACTATGGCAGACCGCGGTAGACCTGGCCCGTCTCTTTAACTACCAGGGAGTGGGCACGGTAGAATTTCTGGTTGACCCGGTGGGCAAGGCCTATTTCACAGAGATTAAGGCGCGTATCCAGGTTGAGCATGCTCTGACCGAAATGTTGGCCCGTATTGACCTGGTGCGCGAGCAGATCCATATCGCTGCAGGTGAGGCGCTGTCGCTAGTGCAGGAGGAAGTCTCGCTCAATGGCTGGGCAATGATGGCCCGTGTGCGTGCCAATGACCCTTGGCAAGACAATATGCCGAGCCCGGGCCCGCTGCAGCGCCTGCGGCTGCCCGGTGGTCCAGAGGTACGTGTTGATACCTATGTCTATTGCCAGGCTGAAGTTCCGGCAGAATATGACCCACTCCTGGCAAACCTGACCGTGTGGGGAGCCACGCGCGAACAAAGTCTAGCTCGCTTGCAGCGTGCTCTCGAAGAGTTCATTATCATGGGCACGGCCAGCAACCTGCCTGTGCTGCAGCTGATTGCCACTCATCCGCGCTTTGTGGACGGCAGCTACTCAACAGGGTTACAAATTGGCCTTCAAAAACACCCCACCATGCCCTATCCTAACGAGCATCTGCGTGATCTGGCAGCGGCGGCGGCGATTCTCTTCCTACGTCGTTACCAGAAGTTTGATCCGCAGCCGCCGCCGCGCTTTGCGGGTGGCTGGCATAAATCAAGTCGGCGCCTGCCGCAATAGAGAGCAAGATGAGCAAATTGGCGGTTACTATCGACGGACAACAGTTCGAAATCGAAGTGGTGCTAACGCCTGAGTGCAGCCACAGCTGTGTCGTGCGCATCAATGAGGAAAGCGTACATATTCAGATTCCTGACAAGAATCCATCGCTATCCAATGTCGACTGGATGATCGTAAATGGCCGGCCTTACGAGCTTACCGTCGACGACGATCTGAACTGGCTGCGAGCATACAGTGGTATTCATGCCATCGAGATCCAGGACCGCGAAGCGCGCGCCGCACGCCCGCGGAGCGGAGATGGCCGCATCAAAGCGCCTATCCCAGGCCTGGTCACGAGGGTGCTGGTGGAGAAAAGTCAAAGGGTGCGCGCCGGCCAGCCCGTAGTCGTTTTAGAGGCGATGAAAATGGAAAATGAAATTCGCGCGCCGTTCGACGGCATAGTGCTGGGGGTGGCTGTTTCACCCGGTGAAACGGTAATTCGTGGCGCCACTTTGGCCGAGATTGGCTAGGCCCCAGAGGGACAAGGTCCGGCTCAGGGTTGGATCTTGAGCAATAACGTGGGCCAGGCGCCGGCATCCGTAAAGGCCAGGGCGATGTTGAACGCCCCAATGCATGTAATTCCCTATATAGCCTGAATGACTACAGCAAAAAGAGGGAAACTAGAAAGAGCACAAAACTGATAATGCCGCAGGCCGCCATAATGGCGACGCCGATCATGAGTGCGATAAGCAATCCGTAAGAGTCGTTACTTTCCATAGCGTGTATTCTCGCGTGGTCTGCCGCTGTTTATTCCAAAAAGGCTTTCACGGCGATCGCGTAGTTTTGCTTTCGAGCCGCCGTTGGATGATAGCATTATTTAATTCTAGCTTATGGCACGCTCTTGGGAAAGGCGGTCGCGGATAAAAGTGCTACAATCCTACCGTCTTCAACGCTTACTGGGAGCGCAGCGACCAGAACGGGGCTCCGCGACAAGACTATCCTGTTGAGTCAAACTTCTTTGTGAAGGACGCGCGCGCAAAGTCGCGCGCATGGTTATATATTTAGGAGATTGTACAAATGGCTGACGACCGCGCGCGCATGTTAAGCCTGGCCAAGGTTTTGATCGCCGCCGCCTGGGCAGATGGCGAAATCACGCTGGACGAACAGAACTCCCTTAGGGACATCATCTTTCACCTTTCTGATTCGGCCGTGACCCTTAGCGCGCAAGAATGGGCTTTGCTAGAAATGTACATTGAATCACCCATCGGCGCGGATGAACGAACCACCCTGGTAGCAGAACTGCAGGACGCGATTCGCAATAAGGCCGAGCGTGACTTTGTGCTTAACGCCCTGCAGCAAATGGCGTTCGCCGACGGCGTATCCGGCGGCGAGGAGCAGCAGGTGATCCAGGAAATTACGGACGCCATTGAGCAGGCAGATACGGGCTTGCTGGATGGCCTTAATAGGCTGCTGGGCCGCACGCTCAGCCGCCGCTCAGCCGCGGTAGCCGGGGCCCCTGATCGCGCAGTCTATTTTGAAGACTACCTCAATAAC
>JBJYWX010000258.1:0-6927 GCA_046259695.1 Promineifilaceae bacterium (SeqCode)
TTCACCCATCGGTGAAGATGGGGTGATAGGATAAATGGCGATAACTTCATTGACCTTATGCGACACACGCGCAGCGGCCTCGTTACCGTCCATCGTCTTAAATTCTTTCGTCATATCAGGACTCCTTCAATGAAGGTATCAAGCCGGGCGGGATGTTTACCGCCCGGCCTTATTGCCTTGTTTTACTAAGACTTATCAGCCATGGCCGCGTGTGCTGCTGCAAGTCGCGCAATCGGTACACGGAATGGGGAACAAGATACGTAGTTCAACCCCAACTCATGGCATATTGCAATACTCTTCGGGTCACCGCCGTGCTCACCGCAGATGCCGATTTCTAGATCGGGGCGCGTCTTGCGTCCCGCTTCGACGGCGATCTGCATCAGTTTGGCGACACCCTTGGCGTCAATAGTAGCAAATGGGTTTTCTTCAAGAATATGCTGCTGCATATAATCCATCAGGAAACCGGATTCAGCATCATCACGTGAAATGCCGAAGGTGGTCTGCGTTAGATCGTTGGTGCCGAAGGAGAAGAACTGTGCGACCTCAGCAATCTCATCAGCGGTGAGCGCGGCGCGTGGGATCTCAATCATCGTGCCGAACTTGTACTCGATGTCAATGCCTTGCTCCTCCATAACTTCTTTGGCAACGGCCTCAAGCGCTGTCTGCTGTACTTTGAGCTCATTCACGTGCGAGATTAAAGGAATCATAACCTCCGGCTTTACATCCACGCCTTCCTTAGCCACCGTGCAGGCGGCCTCGAAAATGGCCCGCACCTGCATTTTGGTAAGTTCCGGAATGAGTATGCCCAGGCGAACGCCACGCGTTCCCAACATGGGATTCTGTTCACGAAGCGCTTCTACTCGCTCGAGATAGTCTTGCTTAAGACGAATCTCGGCCAACGCGGTATCAATCTCACTCAAGGTGTGGAAGTGCTGCGTACGAACCTTCAAGTCCGCCAGGTCTTGGATCAGCTCCTCAAATGAAGGCAGGAACTCGTGCAGCGGCGGGTCAATCAAACGGATAATTACCGGGTAGCCGTCCATGGCACGGAAAAGGCCCTCAAAATCACCACGCTGCAAGGGCTGCAGTTGGTCAAGGGCTTCCTTGCGATCGACGCTTGTCTTGGCCATGATCATCTTCTGCACAACCGGCATACGCTCAGCTTCAAAGAACATGTGCTCGGTACGGCAGAGGCCGATGCCCGTCGCCCCATATTCGCGGGCGCGTTCGGCGTCACGCGGGTAATCAGCGTTGGCCCAGACACCTAGCTTGCGGATTTCATCAGCCCAACTGAGCAGTTTGATGAGATAAGGGTTGTTTATATCAGGCACGACTGTGTTGAGTTTCCCTAGGTAGACTACACCGGTCGTCCCATCAAGCGAAATCCAGTCGCCTTCTTTGACAACGAGATCCTCGCCGATGCTCATCTCACGGGCGACGAGGTCGATTTCCAGTTCACTGACGCCAACCACAGTCGGCTTGCCAAACTGGCGCGCCACCAGTGCGGCGTGGCTTGTGCGGCCGCCGCGGCTGGTGAGGATGCCGTTTGCAGCGAGCATGCCGTGAACGTCGTCCGGCTTCGTCTCCGGGCGGACCATGATAACGTCACGTCCTTCGGATTTTGCCCAACGTTCGGCCGTATCCGCATCAAACGCTATGACGCCAACTGCTGCACCAGGGGAAACATTCAGGCCCTCGGCACTTACCTGAGCCTGTTTGACGGCTTCTCTATCCAGCTGCGGATGCAGGAAGAAATCTACTTGCTCCGGCTTGACGCGCTTCACAGCTTCTTCCTTGGAGATAAGACCTTCGTCCACCATGTCAACGGCGATGCGAACTTCCGCCTGCGCCGTGCGCTTGCCGTCACGAGTTTGCAGGAGGTAGAGTGTTCCGCGATCAATTGTAAACTCCATGTCCTGCATGTTGCGGTAATGTTTCTCGAGTTTTTTCGCGATCTCGACAAATTCGTCGTAGATTTCGGGCATTTCTGCTTTCAGGTCGGAAATCGGCTGGGTAATGCGGATACCAGCTACGACGTCTTCACCCTGAGCATTCATTAGGAAGTCGCCTTCCAGCTCCGGTTCGCCAGTTGAGGCGTTACGAGACATGGCCACACCGGTACCGGACTTGTTGCCCATGTTGCCATAGGCCATCGCCTGTACGTTGACCGCCGTACCAAGATGGTGGTCGATGCCAGCCGCATTACGATAATCTATTGCGCGCTTGCCGTTCCATGACTTGAAAACAGCTTCGGTGGCCAGCTTCAATTGTTCGTATGGATCTTGGGGAAACTCGGATCGGGTAAACGTCTGGTAGATTTCTTTAAAACGGCGCGTGACTTTTTCCCAGTCTTCGGCCGTCAGTTCGGCATCTGATTCGACGCCCGCGTTCCTCTTGCGCGCCTCGATAACAAGCTCAAATGCTTCGTCCGGCACGCCCATCACAACGCTGCCAAACATTTGAATCAAGCGGCGATACAGGTCGTAGACGAAACGCGGATCGCCAGTACGTTTGACCATTTCGGCCGCGACCTCGTCATTCATGCCGATGTTGAGGACGGTGTCCATCATGCCGGGCATGGAGAACTTAGCGCCTGAACGACACGATACGAGTAGCGGTTTATCTAGATCGCCAAAAATACGGCCACGCTGCTGCTCGACACCTTTAACAGCTTCTAATTCCTGTTCCCACATTCCGGGCGGGAACTTCTCTCCGGCGGAGAGGTAATCGTTGCAGGCTTCGGTGGTGACCGTAAACCCAGGCGGCACCGGGACACCAAGGCGCGTCATATCGGCCAGGTTGGCGCCCTTGCCGCCGAGCAAGCCGCGGACATCATCCCAATCGCCGCCGACGTACTCTTCGGCTTCTTCAATTTCCGTGAAAAGATAGACGTATTTCTTGTCGGACTTCACGGCCGTGCCGTTGCTCGAATCAACGGACTTTTCAGGACTAAGTTTGGTTTCTGCTGACATAAGAATATCCTCCGATATTGAGTTATTGCATCACAATTCAGGCAAATGCTGCTGTGGTCATTATACACGCAGCATTCGAGGCCAAAGTAAACCTGTGTCGCGTGGAACTGCCAGACCATCCGACAATTCAGGCAAATCCAGTTACCCTGGCCCCGGAGATCATCCGCCGTACTTCACACGGTATGCCGCGTTGTTCTTAACTATGCAGCAATGATAGCGCCTATTACATCCCTTCGGGAGTGACAGATTGCACGTGAAAATGTGACAAAAGTCATTAGTTAGAAGGGAGGATCGGCAAATTGGTGTTCGTCTTGATAGCCGCTATACTATGCTTATGACCCTTAGAATTCTCCTCGTAGACGACCATGAAGTAGTCCGCCTGGGTATGAAAGTCCTCCTCGACAAACATCAAGGCTTTTCAGTTGTGGCTGAGGCCGATTCAGAGGACGATGCGGTGGAACAGGCACTCATACACGAGCCAGATATTGTGTTAATGGACATACGCCTGGCAGGGGGCAGCGGTATCGAGGCCTGCCACAAGATTAAGCAGCAGCTTCCGGAAACAAAGGTTATTATGCTTACATCATTTGCCGAAGACGAACTCTTGTTTGCTGCTATACGTGCCGGCGCGGCGGGATATGTACTCAAACAAGTAGGCGGCGGTGACCTGATCCGGGCGATTGAAGGAGCGGCGCGGGGTGAATCTATGCTGGACCCCTCGCTGACACATCGCGTTTTCGACGAGGTGCGTCGCTCTATTCAGAAAGAAGAAGCAGTTGCTTTTGCTGACCTGACTGGCCAGGAGCGCCAAGTGCTGGGCCTGATCGCTGCGGGCAAGACGAATCGAGAGATCGCTACTGAATTGTATCTAAGCGAAGGCACTGTGCGTAACTATGTCAGCAGTATCTTGAGTAAATTAAACGTATCTAATCGTGCCGAAGCGGCTGCCTACGCCATTAAGCATCACTTGCAGGATCACCTCTAGGGCGCCAGTCGGCCAGCTACACCAAACCTGGCGATCGCCTCAGACCGCTTTCGACGTTCGAAAATGCCAAGTACCGAATTAACCCCAGCGCAAATACTACAGACCTTCAATAGGGCAGCGCTTTCCATAGCGAGTGAGTTGGACTCAGGTAAGGTGCTGCAGCTCATCGTCGACACAGCACGCTCGCTGGTTAATGCGCGCTACGCGGCGTTGGGCGTACCCGATCGCGACGGGTCCTTGAGACTGTTTGTACACAGTGGTATGGATGAAGGCGTTGCGGCACAAATTCCACACTATCCACGCGGCAAAGGGCTGCTCGGTGCCCTAATACGAGATAAAAAAACCATCCGCATTCCGCGCATAACGGCCGACAGCCGCGCCTACGGCTTTCCACCCGGACATCCTCCCATGCAAAGTTTCTTGGGCGTGCCAATCATAGGGGCGGGGGAAGTTCTTGGCAACCTCTATCTGACCGAGAAAATAAGCGCTGAAGAATTCAGTGCTGATGATCAAGGATTGATAGAGATGCTCGCAGCTCATGCGGCCATCGCGATCCAAAACGCTCGCCTTTATGAAGAAGTGGAACGTCTGGCGGTGTTGGAAGAGAGGACACGCATCGGCATGGACTTGCATGATGGCGTGATTCAGTCCATCTACGCGGTCGGTCTGACGCTGGAGTCGATTCGACTCGAGGCGGCTGACAATGGCTCCGATTCAGTAGAGTTGCTGGATTCAGCCATTGCCGGCCTAAATGACGCTATCCGCGACATACGTAATTTCATCCTCGATTTGCGGCCGAGACGATTTAGCGGTGCGCTCAGTCAAGGCATTGGCCGGTTGGTAAGGGAGTTCCAGGCGAACACAATGATTCCGGTTACCATGACAGTAACCGATGAACTGGATGATTTACCTACCACGACAGCGCGCGCGCTGTTTCTAACCACGCAGGAATCCCTGGCCAATGTGGCGCGGCATGCCAGGGCGACAAGTGTTGTGCTTACGCTGCTGCGCTCGGATGCAGCAGTCACCCTCATAATCAGCGATGATGGCCAGGGTTTTAATGCTACCGATGAAAATCGCCAGTTAGGTCATGGCCTGGCGAACATGCAGGCACGGGCAGACGGATTAGGTGGTTCATTCATGCTGCGATCGACTGTGGATGAGGGTACTTCGATTACAGTTCGCCTTCCGATTTAGTCCTGCTGATACGTGCTATTGGCCCTATAAGCGCTGCCTACCCTCGCCCAACCTCCCACCCCAGCACATACCTAAAGCCGAGCAAGTGGATGACAGATGTCCTGACTTACGATGACATTTGTCACTAAGCAAGGCCAGTGGCATTGCATATACTAGAAACCATACTGCGCGGCCTGCATGGCGGGAATGGATTTATTGTAGATGACTATTCCCGTAGGGGTGGCGCCGATGTCAGGTCAAAAGCGTGAACGGTAACTCTGAGAGACATATACGCGTATTTGTTGTCGACCGGCATGATGCTGTGAGGCGCGCGTTGAGTATGCGTCTGAACGCTCCGGAGAATTTCGATGTCGTGGGTGATGTGGCGGATCCGCTGGCTGCCTCATCGCAGATCGATATCGCCAAACCGGACGTAGTAGTTCTGGGTTTACATCGTTCGTCCGATGAAGAATTTGCCAAGACGGTTCACGCCGTCTACGAAATGGCCAATAATACGGCCATCGTCATTGTTCTGGTACCGTTCGCCGATGCCATTGAGCGCGAACTTCTCTTAGATGCCGGCGCAAAGCGATACTTGCTCAAACAGATTGACTCTAATCAACTGATACATGAAATTGAGTCAGCCTATTTGCGGCCGGCCAGTGTTTAGTCCGCAATATTTACTTCCTGCCTGCTGCCAATGGCCATGCTCAGGGCCAGAACGAGCATGGCAAGCACAATCACAGAACTGTACAAACAGAATTGGCAGAACGCATGGATTACAAGCAGTTCTAGCAAGGTCAATCCCAGCGTAAAAAGAAATGCCACCCCAACCAGCCCTATGACCAGCTCGGGCAGGAGTTCGCGAATTGCGGGGGACCAATCACGGAGCCAGATTACGACAAAAATGGCAGCATAGCCTAGCAGACCGATCAAGGCGACAGGAATCGGACCAATTGCAGAATACGCTGCCCCGGGACCACTTACCTGCCCACAGTCAAAGAACTCATTGATAGTGCAGGTCGTGAAAAGCACACCATTGTGGTAAAGGAGTAGATAATAGGCGATCAACATGCCGGGAACGGCCAGCAGTTGTATTAGTGACGCCTGCCAATACCTGGGTAGCTTCATGGTTACCCTCCGATAGCCTGAGCGAAACGGCGCTCGAACTCTTCGAGGGGCATATTGCCGCGAATGGCGACGTCATTGACAAAGAATGTTGGGGTTGCCGTCACACCCGCTGAGCGCGCAGCCTGTTGGTTAGCCTCGACAATCCAGTTATAGCGACCGTCCTGGAGACACTGCAAAAACTGATCTCCTTCCAGACCAACTTCTTGACCAGCCTCAACAAAGCCGTCGCGCGTTATGGATCGCTCGGCGTCCGCCTGCCCGAAAAGAGCGCTTGTGAACTCGAAGTAGCGATCTTGTTCGTTCGCACAGAGAGCGGCATTTGCAGCGGGGAGCGTCTCAGGACGAAGTGCATAAGGGACGAAGACCCATCGCACCTGACCGGGTTCGACATACTGCTGCATGATAGTCTCGGCCTTTTCCTGGTGAAATGCGCGGCAGTGGGGGCAACCAAAATCGGATACTTCCACAAGCGTGGCCGGAGCATTTGCATCGCCATAGGTAACGCAGTTATCTTGAGCACCAGTACAATAGTCGGCTAGCGTTAGCTGCTCCGGTTCACGCAACCCCAAATAGAGTAGGGCGAACAGGCCGATCACACCGGCGATGACAACACCACCAATCACAAGCCAGTTGGTCTGTTTGGAAGTCTGAGTTTTCTTCGTG
>JBJYWX010000258.1:6937-8435 GCA_046259695.1 Promineifilaceae bacterium (SeqCode)
TTTAGCCATAACTCTGCTTATCCATTACTTGATCTTGTACGAATTTATCGTTGCTGCAGGAAATCCAGGCGACGCAAATTTGCACCAGCAAATCGCGAAGCAATCCGGGCCCACTGTGTTAATACAGGACCCAGTACCGGGGCTGGAAGTGTACCACGCGCCTAAATGCTAGCAATGTCTATTAGCCGAATATGAACGAAAATACGATAAATGTCATCTAACAAACATGACATTCGCCACAAGGAGCATTCGCCAAAGCGATCTAAACTGTGGGAGATAGAAAGAGAAGCTGAGGCAGTGCCTATCAGTTGGAGTACTTGTCTCATTTCCCTATAGTCAGGAGTCGTCTATGCTGACAGTCAATGACATGATGACGGCAATTCCCTTTACAGTCGCCACTGATACAACCTTGCGCCATGTGATCGAAATAATGAAAGGCGAAGGATGCCGGCAACTGCCCGTGCTTGAAAATGGCAGACTTGTTGGCATTGTCACCGATCGCGATGTGCGCCTGGCGATGAGCTCGCCGATGGTCGTGCATGACCAGTGGTTCGATCAGGAAATGTTAGATCGCATTACTGCGGGCGACTGTATGACCACGAGCCCATTAACCGTATCACCTGATATGCCAGCTTATCAGGCCGCGCATATGCTGAGCCTTTACAAGTTTGGTGCTCTGCCTGTACTAGATGAAGGGACTCTGGTAGGGATCATCTCCGTCTCCGATTTCTTGGACTACTTTGCAGAGCGACACGGCAAGGCAATTGTTGATGGTATTTAGAATGTTGCTGGCAGGAAGACGGCTAACTCATGAGAGCCATTTTGATAGGAGCCAAAACATGTTCGAACAAATACTCGTACCGTTGGACGGATCGCCTCTTGCAGAACAGGCGCTACCAATAGCGCAGGCAATTGCCGGCCCGAACCAGACCAAGCTAATCCTTTTTCGCGTAGTACCGTTTTTCACCGTACTGGCCGCGGATCCCTTACTTTATGAGGAAATGAACCGCATGGGTGAGGACGAGGCAGTGGCTTATCTACGAGGAGTCAGAGAGAGTCTGCCACCTGAGATAGCTGCTGAAACGGCATGCGATACCGGTTCCGCGGCCGACGCTATCCTCGGTTTTGCCCGTGATCAAGGCGTTGACCTTATTGTCATGTCCAGCCACGGGCGTTCCGGCGTTAATCGATGGGTATATGGCAGCATTGCGGAGCGCATTCTAAGCCAAGCGCCGTGCCCCACGCTCATTATCAATTCTAACCAGCCGCCCTGGACGGACACGGCAGATGCGCTGCTTGTACCGCTAGATGGTTCTGAGCTGGCCGAGAAAGCGCTCGGACCGGCTAAGGAAATTGCCGATAGGCTCGGATTGACCATGCATCTGCTGCGCGTGACCACCGCAGAAAGTGTGCGAAGAGAGGCTGAAGTAGTCTTGGAAAAGCTTTCCTCGCTTCAAAGTCAGGAAGGCGATGAGGCACACACCTATCTGGAAGAACA
>JBJYWX010000259.1:0-2146 GCA_046259695.1 Promineifilaceae bacterium (SeqCode)
GTCAGCACTTCACGCTCGCGGTCCGTGAGTTCGGGGAAGGGGGGCACGCTCTTTTCCACCTCTGAACCTCGCTGGAAAAAAGTGGTTAGTCTCACGGCGATTGCCGGCCCGAATAAGGCCTGGCCCTCGGCCACGGCCATCACCGTTTGCAGCACCTCGGCTTTGTCCGCCCCTTTCAAAATATAGCCGCGCGCCCCTGCGGACATCGCCGCGAAGAGCGAATCATCATCTTCAAGCATGGTCAGCATAATCACGCCTGTCTGCGGATGGCTGGCTAGGACTCGGCGCGTGGCCTCGATGCCGTTCATGTCCGGCATCTGGATATCCATCAGCACTACATCAGGATTCAGGGCATCAACCTGGGCGATGGCTTCCTTACCCGTTGCCGCTTCACCGGCAACTTCTACTCCCGGCGAGGCATTCAACAAGGCGCTGAGCCCCTCGCGAAACAATTGGTGATCATCGACTACTAAAATGCGTGTGTTTTGCTTTTCCATAGTCTACTATCAAAGCGGCAGCACGGCCATTAACCTTGTCCCACCATCGGGAAGGGAGCGTGCATCAAAGTTTCCGCCTAGTTCATCCACCCGCTCGCGCATGGAATGCAGGCCGACCCCGGCTGTGAAAGCTTCCGGCAGGCCGGTGCCGTCATCTATTATCTCAATCCGTATTCGCCGCCGCCCATTCTCTTTTATCCGCAGTAGAACATCGCAGTTGCGAGCCTGGGAGTGACGCGTCACATTGGTCATCGCTTCAAGGGCAATGCGATAAGCGGCGACTTCCACAGCTGCCGGCAGAATAGGCAGCGGCTCCGGTCTGGAAGTGATGCGAATTCGCAAATCGCCGCCTCCTTTTAAGCGTCCCGCCTGTGCCTCCAGGGCGCCTAGGAGACCCAGCTCATCCAGAGCCGGCGGGCGTAGCTCGTACACCAGCCGGCGGATTGCGGCTACCGTTTCTTGATTTTGTGATTTGAGCGCCTGCAGCAGCCGCCTGGTTTCTTGTGGATTTGTTTCCAGTACATCAATGGCTGTATCCAACGCGAAGGTCTGGCTGGCCAGCGTGGGGCCGAGTTCGTCGTGCAGATCGCGGCGAATGCGCCGCCGCTCTTCTTCGCGAGTCAGAACCAGTTTTTCCCGCGAGTGCTGCAAGGCCGCCGTGAGGCGCATCGAGTAGGCGACCGCGCCGGCCTGCCCGGCGATTCCCGCCAGCAGTTGCCGCTCACGTTCGGTGAAAGATTCACCCGGCGCGCGCGGTGAGGCGACCAGGAAGCCGATCGTCTCATTCTGGTAGCGCAGGGGCAGTTCGGCCGTTTCCGCCGCCGCTTTGCCCGTAGCCGCCCCACTTAAGCGCCCATCCTCACCGGCCAGCTCGATAGCAACAAAGGGCAGCTTCAACGTGCTGGCGATTGTTTCCACCAGGGACTGCAAAGTTGCCTGCGGTGTGTCGGCCGTCTGTAATTGCTGGCCCAATTGCGATAAAACCTTGTACGGATTGTCGCGCTCGCCAAACATGAGCCGGTTGACGCCTTGCTGCAGCCGGCCGCGCAGCGGTTGGAAAAGCAGCGCGATCAGGCCGGTAGCCAGCAGGGCAAAGAGGAAGGAACCCTGAGATTGGAACAGCGCGCCTAGCGCACCCACGACAATGATATAAACAGCGATAACAGCCAGCGACAGCCCGCCGTAGACCAGCGTGCGGTTGATGAGAATGTCGATATCGTAGAGGCGATACTTGAAGATGGCCAGACCGATGACTAGCGGGAAACCGGTCCAGGCGATAACGGCCAGTGCAGCATAGACGGCTTCGAAGGCCGGATAGACGGCCGTTACTGGCAAAACGGGGTCAGAAAGCCATAAAATCAGCTCCATGAGCATGAATAAAGCTACAAATGTGCAAAGAAAGAAAACAACCCATTTCACCTGCTGCCGGGTCGGGCCATCGCTGCGCCGCCAGCGCAGAAAAAGGGAGCCTATGGCGGCGAATATAGCCAGGATCGTGGGTATGACCCAGGCATAGAGCAGCGCTTCCGTGGGGACCCTGTTGTGTAGCGGCCAGTTGACTCCAAATGGGTTGTTCAGCGCCAGTGCGCCCTCTCCCAGCGCCCAGTTAAAAATAGGACCGGGTTTGACGAATATGAGGCCGATAAGCA
>JBJYWX010000260.1:0-20357 GCA_046259695.1 Promineifilaceae bacterium (SeqCode)
TCATGGTTCTGCTCACGACCTTCGGCATTGAAATTCTTTACGGCGTTATCGACCCGCGTATAAAAGCCGCGCAGAATGATTAGAGGGACAGACCGCAATGAAACATACCCTTAGACAAATCTTCAGCTCCACGCGCTTTGTAATCGGCTTTGCTATCTTCATGTTCATCCTGCTCATGACGATTGTTTATCCGCTCTTCATCTCCGCCGATCCCCTGGGCATCATCGGCGAAGGCACATTCTTCCCTCCCGGTATCTATGTCAATGTCTTTGACAGCATCGGCACTGAAGCGGTCACACTCAAGCTCGACAATGCCACGGCAAACCGTATCGCCAACAAACTTGGCAGCCAGGAACGGGCGGATATAAAGGAATGGCTGGTGGCCTACGGCATTCCGGAAGACGAGATCGATGTCGATGATACCGAATCACTATTGGGATTATGGGCGACTTACTATGATCCCGCGGAGCGTATCCCCGGCATGACCAACGCCCGGCGCCAATACTTCATCCGTCTCAATAATTCCCTGGAAGGCTTGCTGGCTACCGAAGGGCTAACCATCGCTGCCCTCAATGAAGAATCAGGCACGTTGGAAGAGGCAGGCACGGTGCAGCAGACAGATTATGTGAATGTCAACCAGGTGCCCAACGTACGTGTTTTGCCGCTGGGCACGGATAATTTCGGTCGTGACGTGCTCACGGAGCTGGTTTCGGCCACCGGTACCTCGCTCAAGATCGGTTTCGTGGCCGGCATCATTGCCACGGGCATCGGCCTGACCCTGGGTTTGCTGGCCGGCTATGTCGGAGGCTATATGGATGACAGCATCATGTTTGTCACCAACCTGTTCACCGTCATCCCCAGCTTCGTAATCCTGATTCTGATCACCTACAGCGTCGGCCAGGAGCATCGTGGCGCCATGACCATAGCCATCATTATAGGCTTAACATCCTGGGTTTGGACGACCAGGGCCGTGCGCGCGCAGGTGGTTTCTTTGCGCAACCGCGATCACGTCAACCTGGCCAAACTGTCGGGGCACAGCACGGCGCGCATTCTTATGCTCAGCATCCTGCCCTTCATTGCCTCTTACGTGGTTATGGCCTTGATCTTGCAGATCTCCTCCGGTATCCTGGCCGAGGCAGGCCTATCCATTTTGGGCCTGGGGCCGCGCACGACCGAGGTGCCCACTTTAGGGCTGATGATGAACTGGGCTATGATTTACTCCGCGCACTTGCTCGGCAAATGGTGGGCTTACTTCCCCGTCATCCTGGTGATCGCCCTGATTACTTTCTCCTTGAACCTGATGAATACGGGCCTCGACCAAATCTATAATCCTGCGCTGAGGGAATAACAATACGTTATGGCTAAAGAAGCAATTCTAGATGTCCGAGAGCTTTCAACGAAATACATCACCCGCTATCAGGAGAATGTTTACGCGGTTGACCGGGTGTCCCTTCAGCTCGAAGACGGCAAGACCCTCGGCATAGCGGGAGAGTCCGGCTGCGGCAAATCGACCCTAGCGTTGAGCCTGATGGGTTATTACTTCCCCCCGCTCTACTACACCAGCGGCGACATCATCGTTGATGGGCGTAACATCTCCGGCATGGATCCGGACCTGGTACGCAAGACGATCTTGGGGAACGAGATTTCCTATATTCCCCAGGCGGCGATGAATGCCCTTAATCCGACGCAAAAAGTGATCAGCATCATCGAAGATGTGATTCAGGCCCATGATCCGACCGTGCCCAAGAAGCAGATCTACGAGATGGCCAAGCAGACATTCCACAACCTGGGGCTGCCGCCCGAGGTGCTGGAGAAATATTCCGTGGAGCTGTCGGGCGGCATGAAACAGCGCACGGTCATCGCTGTTTCCGTGATCCTCTCGCCTACCATTCTCATCGCTGATGAGCCATCATCCGCGCTTGATGTCACCTCGCAGAAGATGGTAATCAAAATGCTGCGGAACCTGATGGATCAGGGCTATATCAAGGCCTTGATCTTTATTACCCACGAACTCCCCCTACTCTACAACGTGACCGATGACATCATGGTCATGTACGCGGCGCAGATCGTGGAAAAGGGCACCGCGGAAGAGGTTGTCTTTGATCCCCTGCACCCCTACTCCAAGGGGTTGATGGGATCGATCATTGTGCCCGAAAGCGGCCTGCGGGAGGCCGAACTAACGGCCATTCCCGGCGTGCCGCCTAATTTGAAGGAACCGCCCGAAGGCTGCCGTTTTGCCGAGCGCTGCAAATATGTTATGCCGGAATGCCGCACGACCAATGTCGAACTGCGCGACATTGGCGGCGGCCGTGCTTACCGCTGCATCCTATCCGAAGAGGAACTAAGGGAGTTGTACAAGAATGAGCGTTGAAAAGAATGCAATCCTGAGCACCAAAGAGTTGACCAAAGTTTTCGGCCTCGGCCGTAACAAGACAGTCGCTGTCAACCAGGTCAACGTGAACTTCTATGAAGGCGAAGTCGTCTCCATCGTCGGCGAATCGGGCAGCGGCAAGACTACCCTGGCCAAGATGCTGCTTGGCCTGATCAACCCCACCGAGGGTGAGATTTACTACAGGGGCCAACTGCGCGACATCCGTTCGCGCAAGAAGAAGAAAGAATACTGGAAGAACATCCAGGCAATCTTTCAGGACCCGTTTTCTTCCTACAACACCTTTCAGAAGATCGATGCCGTGCTCCTGGACTGCATCCGCATGCGCGGCGACGGCCGCCTGCCCATGGATGAAAAGGTCGCGATGATGACCGAGGCCTGTGCCTTCGTCAACCTGAAATTCGAGGAACTGACCAACAAGTATCCCTTTGAACTCTCAGGCGGTCAGATGCAGCGCTTGATGATCGCCCGTATCTTCCTGCTCGAACCCAAAATCCTGATCGCCGACGAACCGACCTCCATGATCGATGCCTGTTCGCGGGCGACGATTTTGGATGAGTTGATGAAGCTGCGCGACGAAGCGGGGATGACCGTCATCTTTATCACCCATGATATCGGCCTGGCTTATTACGTTTCGGACAATGTGTTCATCATGGAACATGGCAAGATCGTGGAACGCGGATCGGCCGATGATGTGATTCTGCATCCCAAAGAGCCCTATACCCAGCGCCTGATCAATGATGTGCCCAAGATCTACGAAGAGTGGGATCTTTCAACGGTTTAGCCTAGATCAAGATTGGCCGGCCCTGGATTTCCTTGTCTTCTTACCAGGCGCTGGCCAGGGGGAAAAGAGTGTCACGCGCACTGCCCACTGCCTACTGCCTACTGCCGCAGGGATTCCTCACTGCGTTCGGAAAGACAAAAAAACCACTGCCTACTGGCGCACTGCCACCTGCCACCTGCCACCTGCCACCTGTTTACTTTTGACTGCTAAAAAGGAGCTACCATGACCGATATTCATGCCCTTGTCGCCAATATGACATTGGACGAGAAAGCTGCTTTGTGTACCGGCGCCAGCGCGTGGACGACAACGCCGGTTGAACGCCTGAGCGTGCCGGAGCTGATCGTTTCCGACGGCCCGCATGGCGTGCGCCGCGTCCCGGACGCCACATCGATGGTGGCGGAGAGTCTGCCCGCGACTTGCTTCCCGACCGCTTCCTGCCTGGCATCTACCTGGGATGTGGATCTGCTGCACGAAATGGGCGAAGCGTTGGCTGAAGAGTGCATCGCGCTCGATGTTGATGCCGTGCTCGGCCCTGGCGTCAACATGAAGCGTTCGCCTTTAGGCGGCCGTAATTTTGAATATTTCTCAGAGGATCCGTACCTGGCCGGCGAACTGGCCACGAACTTCATTCAAGGCATCCAGGGCAAAGGGGTCGGCACCTCGATCAAGCATTTCGCTGCTAATAACCAGGAATTCCAGCGCCTGACAATCAACGCCGTCGTTGATGAGCGCACGCTGCGCGAAATTTATCTGCCGGCCTTCGAAACGGCCGTGAAGCGCGCCCAGCCCTGGACAGTTATGTGCGCCTACAATAAGCTGAACGGGCCCTACTGCTCCGAACATCATGAACTACTGGTTGATATTTTGAAGGAAGAATGGGGCTTCGAAGGGTTTGTTGTTTCTGACTGGGGCGCCGTGCACGACCGCGTGGCCTCCCTGAAGGGCGGCCTTGACCTGGCTATGCCCGGGCCCCAGCGCCATTTCGTGCAGGCTGTCGTGGATGCGGTACAGGCCGGCGAGCTGGATGAGTCCGTTCTGGACGAAGCGGTGCGCCGTATCCTGACCATTGTGTACAAGGCGCAAGAAACGCCAAAGGGCGGTGAATTCGACGTGGCAGCGCATCACGCGCTGGCGCGCCGGATCGCCGCGGAGGGCATGGTCCTGCTCAAGAATGATGGTCTCCTGCCCCTAGAGGGCCATGACCATATCGCCGTGATTGGCCGTTCGGCCCAGGAAGCTCATTTCCAAGGCGGCGGCAGCTCGCACATTAACCCGACCAGGGTGGACGTGCCTTTTACGGAACAGCAGGCGCTGGCCAAGGATGTGGAATTTAGCTACGCCGACGGTTACCCGTCTGACGAAACGTTCCGCCAGGATATGATTGATGAGGCGGTTGGCCTGGCAGAAACGGCCGATGTGGCCCTGCTCTATATCGCCCTACCCACTTCCAAGGAATCGGAAGGATACGACCGGCCCGATCTTGATCTGACGGAACAGCAGATTGCCCTGATCAAGGCCGTAGCCGCGGTCCAGCCCCAGACCGTGGTCATCCTGAACAACGGCGCGCCGGTGGCCATGAGCGCCTGGATCGATGACGTAGCAGCCGTGCTGGAAGCGTGGATGATGGGCCAGGCAGGCGGCGGCGCGATCGCGGATATCTTGTTCGGCAGAGTGAACCCCAGCGGCAAACTGGCGGAGACATTCCCGCTTAAGCTGTCGGACACGCCGGCCTACATCAACTGGCCGGGCGGCGCCGGCGAAGTGCGCTACGGTGAGGGACTCTTCATCGGCTACCGCTACTATGACGTCAAAGAAGACGCGGTCCTTTTCCCCTTTGGCTACGGGCTGAGTTATACCAGCTTCGCCTACAGCAATCCGGCCCTCTCCGCGCAGACCTTCCGCGACGTGGACGGCCTGACGGTGACTGTGGATGTGACCAACACGGGTGATAGGGCCGGCAAGGAGACAGTGCAGGTTTACGTGCATGACCGGCAGTCGGCGCTGGTTCGCCCGCCCAAAGAATTGAAAGGCTTTGCCAAGGTGGAACTGCAGCCGGGCGAGACAAAAACCGTTTCCATCCCCTTGGATTTCCGCTCTTTTGCTTTCTTCCATCCTGGCTATGGGCAGTGGATCGCTGAGGACGGGGAGTTCGACATCCTTATCGGCGCTTCGGCAGCCGATATACGCCACACGCTGACGGCGACGCTGCAGTCGACCCAGGAACTGCCTTCGTTGATCAACAAAGAGTCCACACTGCGCGAGTGGCTGGCCGATCCGCGCAGCGCGGCCGTGGTACAGCCGCTCTTCGAGCAGTTCATGTCTGAGAATGACGATATCTTTGGCTCGGAAACGAACGGCAGTCTCGGCATGGACCTTTTGGCCATGATGGGCGAGATGCCGCTCAGTTTTATTCTGATGTTCCAGCAGGACAAGCTGCCCATGTCCGCCGACCAGATTATTGAGGGCCTGCTGCTGCAGGTAAAAGGAACAGAGGCGTAAGCCTTTAATAAACAATCCGGCCCGGCGTGCGCCGCAGTGGCAGCGCCGCCGGGACATGAGCCGGCAAATGGGCGAGGAGACCGCCCAGACAGGGGGATACAAATACATGGGTACAGGTCAACACATTGCGAATGAGTCGCTGGCTTTGGTTGCGACGCGTGCGGCCGATTTAATGGCGCGTATGACCCTGGAAGAAAAAGTGGCGCAGACGATGCTGGTGGCCGTGAACCATATCGAACACCAGGCGGTAACAGACCTGGGCATCGGCGCGATTCTCAGCGGCGGCGGCGGCAATCCCGAGCCTAACAACCCGGCCACCTGGCAGGCCATGGTCGCCGGCTACCGGGACGCCGCCTTGCAGAGCCGCCTGGGCATCCCTATTATCTATGGCGTGGACGCGGTGCACGGGCACAACAACGTGCGCGGCGCGGTGATCTTCCCCCATAACATCGGCCTCGGCGCGGCGCGCGATCCTGACCTGGTGCGGCGTATTGGGTGGGCCACGGCCGTTGAGACCTACGCCACCAGCGTTCGCTGGGACTTTGCCCCCACCCTGGCCGTGCCCCAGGACATTCGCTGGGGACGCACCTTCGAGGGCTTTGGCGAGGACACGGCGCTGGTCAGCGCGCTCGGCCGGGCCTATATCGAAGGGCTGCAAGGCGACGATCCGGCGGCTGAATTCTCGGTCCTGGCCACGGCGAAGCATTATTTTGGCGATGGCGGCACGACCTACGGCACATCCGAATTTGTGTTTCCCGTGGTGCCCCAGATGGGCGTGATGGAAGAAGTGCCATTTCTCGTTGACCAGGGCGACACGCGCCTGGACGAAGCGACGCTGCGCGAGGTGCACCTGGCGCCTTATTTGGCTGCCCTGGATGCCGGCGTGCTGACGGTCATGGCCTCCTTCTCCAAATGGAACGGCGTCAGGCTGCACGCGCACCATTACCTGCTGACGGAGCTGCTGAAGGGAGAGTTGGGCTTCCCCGGATTTGTGGTCTCCGATTGGGAAGGCGTGCGCGATTCCGACCCCGATCCCTACACGGCCGTTGTTACCTGCTACAACGCCGGCATTGATATGAACATGGTTTCTTTCGGCTGGCGGGAGAAGATGGAACTGCTGTTGACCGCCGTGCAGAAAGGGGATGTGCCGCTGGCGCGCCTGGAGGACGCCGTGCGCCGCATCTTGACCGTCAAGCTGCGGGCCGGCCTTTTTGAGCAGCTAAAAAGCAGCGAGGGCTATCTGCCTCTTGTCGGCAGCCCTGAGCACCGCGCCCTGGCGCGTGAAGCGGTTGTGAAGTCGGCCGTGCTGCTGAAGAATGAAAACCAGACGCTGCCCCTGTCCCCGGCGGCGCCGCGCCTCCTTGTCGCCGGCGCCTGGGCCAATGACATCGGCCTGCAGTGCGGCGGCTGGACGATTGCCTGGCAGGGAGAAGCGGGACCAATCACGGACGGAACGACCATCCTGGAAGGCATCCGTGCCGCGGCCCCGCAGACGGCCGTTGAATATGAGGCGAATGGCCGGTTCGACGGTGAGCGGTCGGCGTACGGTCTGGTCTGCGTCGGCGAGACGCCCTACGCTGAAGGGTTGGGCGACCGCGCCGATTTGACCCTGGACGCCGAGCAAACATCACTTATCGACCGCATGCGGGCGCTGTGTGACCGGCTGGTGGTCGTTATTATTTCGGGCCGGCCGTTGATTATCAGCGACCAACTGCCGCAGATTGACGCCCTGGTAGCTGCCTGGCTGCCGGGCAGTGAAGCGGGTGCCCTGGCCGAACTGCTCTTTGGCCGCGAGCCGTTTAGCGGCAAGCTGTCCTACACCTGGCCGCGCAGCATGCGCGCGCGGTCCATGGACCAGGTGGTGGCACGTAATGAGGAAGCCAGCCCGCTGTTCCCCTATGGCTTTGGGCTTACGGCGTGAGGGAAAGGGAGAAAAGAGGATTGGAGATGGCGCGGGGGGCACCCCAAGAACCGGCGGTGAATCTCGCGCCGCGAATCTCACGCCTTTTCCTCCGCTTTCCCCGCGCAAAATTGAATGACTAGATAGATAGGAAAACGCCCTAATGAGCGAGATACCGTGGCAAGACCGGCCGGACGGCGTGAGCGATGTCGTCTGGCGCTACAGCGAAAACCCCATCATTCCCCATGACCTGATCCCATCGTCAAACAGCATTTTCAACAGCGCCGTTGTGCCTTTTGAAGATGGGTTTGCCGGGGTGTTTCGCTGCGACAGCAAGACGCGGCAGATGCAGCTTCACAGCGGCCGCAGCGCCGACGGCATTCATTGGACCCTTTCTAACGAACGGATTCAATTCCGGCCTGACAACTCCCAGGTGGCCGAGATCAGCCACTTTGAATATGCCTATGACCCGCGCGTGCACTGGTTGGAAGACCGCTACTACGTGACCTGGTGCAACGGCTATCACGGCCCGACCATTGGCGTGGGCTATACCCATGACTTTGAGACGTTCTACCAGTTGGAGAACGCCTACCTGCCTTTTAATCGCAACGGTGTCCTTTTCCCGCGCAAGATTGGCGGGAAATTCGCCATGCTCAACCGGCCCAGCGATAACGGCCATACGCCATTCGGCGATATCTATTACAGCGAAAGCCCTGATATGACGCATTGGGGCCGCCACCGCTTCGTCATGGGCGCCTCCTCCGGCTGGCAGTCAACGAAGATCGGGGCCGGGCCCGTGCCGATCGAAACGGCCGAGGGCTGGCTGCTGATCTACCACGGCGTTCTGACCTCCTGCAACGGCTTTGTCTACAGCTTCAGCGCCGCGCTGCTCGATCTGGAACGGCCGTGGCGGGTGCTGTACCGCGCCGAACCTTATTTGTTGGCTCCCCAGGCGCCGTACGAACGCACCGGGGATGTTCCCAACGTCGCTTTCCCCTGCGCCGCGCTGGTTGGTGACGACGGCCGTTTGGCTATCTACTACGGCGGCGCGGACACCGTCGTCTGCCTGGCTTTTGCCTATGTGGAAGAGGTGATCGATTTTGTGAAATCGAATTCCAAGATTGAGTGAGGCAGAGAACGGATTCTAATTCTGATTGTGTCTTTATGCCGGCGGCAGAAAGTTGCCAGAGGAGGTGTACCGGAAAATCGCTTGGTCGTGTTTTTAAGAGGCCCGTGTAGTTCTTCTTTAGTAATAAAAGGAACAAAAGATGGAAAATCGCAGGAATACACAACGCTTTATAATCATTATCGCGCTTGTGGCAGTTCTAATGGCTGCCGTACCGGCGCTTGTTTCCGCCAATTCTCACGAAAATGGAGGAGCGCCTTTGGACCCAGATACGGAGTTTTATGTTGCCAAACGCAACCAGGGAGCCATCAGGCAAATCGCCGATCTTATCTCCAGCGGGGAAAAAGCGGACGCCGTCCTTATCAAAGAGATGATCGAAACGCCCCAATCCGTGTGGTTCACCGCGGGCACACCCAAGCAAACGCAGCAGTCCGTTAAGAACACGGTCAAGCGCGCTGCCGGTAAAGGAACGGTCCCTGTGCTTGTAGCCTACAATATTCCCTTCCGCGACTGTGCCCAGTTTTCAGCCGGTGGAGCCACCTCTGTGGAAGAATATAAGGCCTGGATTGATGGCTTCGCGGCAGGCATCGGCCACGAAAAGGCCGTAGTGATCCTTGAACCTGACGGCTTAGGCATCATCCCCTGGTACGATCCCTATGGTAGTGCAGATGGCTCTGCTGCCCTGGAATGGTGCCAGCCGCCGGAAGCTGATCCGGCGAGCGCGGCCGCGGAACGTTTTGAAATGCTGAACTACGCCGTAGATGCCCTCAAGGCGCAGCCCCATACGCTGGTGTATCTCGACGGCACGCACAGCGCCTGGTTGGGCGTTGGCGACGCGGCGCAGCGCCTCTATCTGGGCGGCGTCGAGCGCGCGGACGGCTTTTTCCTGAACGTTTCCAACTACCAGTTTACGAGCAACTTGATTCAATACGGAACCTGGGTCTCGAGCTGCCTTTCTACCGCGGTGCCCTCCGGCGATTTTGTCGGCTGCCCTAACCAGTACTGGAATGGTGGCCCTCCCGGCACAGAAATCGCCGATCTTCTAGGCGCCTGGACTGGCGTAGCCTTGAGCCCCTTGGGCGAATGGAGCGACGACACGGATGTTGCGGAACTTAACACGTCCGGAATCAATGCCCGTTATGCGGGCACGCAGCCCACGACGCACTTTGTCATTGATACAAGCCGCAACGGCTGGGGCCCGTGGCAGGCGCCAGACTACCCGGATGTGCAGGATTGGTGCAACCCGCCTGATCGTGGGTTGGGCTTGCGACCAACGGCCGATACAGGGCTGCCGCTGCTGGATGCCTACCTCTGGATCAAAATCCCCGGCGAGTCAGATGGTGAATGTACCCGAGGGCTGGGTCCGGCTGGCGAGACAGTTGATCCCGTGTGGGGTTTGATTGATCCCCCTGCCGGGCAATGGTTCCCTGAAATGGCGCTCAATTTGGCGCAGCTCGCCAACCCGCCGCTACTTCCCTGATATCCGGCAGTGCCCGCCGCCAAATTCATTTTTTCAAGAGCACACGGAAACGTGTGCTCTTTTGTATTTGCCCCTTGCCCCTCGCAACTTGGAACCTGCGACCTGCCGCCTGCACCTTAGATTCTTCCTTCGCTAACGTCATTCTTACATTTCTGTGCCAACAATATAGATGGCCTTGAGCCGGCCAACTACAACAGAACAACGAGTAACTAACCTGATATAACGGTTCGTAAATACCCTACGAAAAGGAGTAACGATCATGTTTCGACAACCATACAACTGGCGAGAGATGGAACGGCTGCGGCGGGATATGGACCGCCTGTTTGAGGCAACGCCCGCTGCCCTGCGGCGCGTGCGCGGCGTCCGTTTCCCGGCCATCGATGTCTGGGCCGATGAAAATGAGGGCGTCGTAGTGACCTCTGAAATCCCCGGCGTTGCGCCGGATGCACTGGATATCGCCGTAACCGCTGATACCCTGACAATCAGCGGCGCGCGCACGCCTGACGATTTGCCGGAAGGCGCCCAATACCATCGCCGCGAACGGTATTGCGACGAGTTCAGCCGCACTGTACAGCTGCCATTCACCGTAGATAAGGACGGCGTGGAAGCAACTTTTGAAAACGGCGTCTTGCGTATCACCCTGCCGCGTGCTGAGGACGAAAAGCCACGGCAGATCGCGGTGAAAGCAGCGAGCTAAAGCAGTAACTATATAACACATACAACGCTTCTGTACGCCCGCGGCAAAGTGCTTTTTATGCCGCCGCGGCGTCAGATCAGGAGATATACCCATGACCGATGAATTACAAGCCCAGAAAAAAGAAGTAGAAACAACTGACGGTGCAGAACGGACGCGCGCCTCGCGCGTTTATGTGCCGAATGTTGACATTTACAGCGCGGATGACAGCATCGTGATCCTGGCCGACATGCCCGGCGTGGCCGAGAAAGACATCGACATCATGCTGGATAAAGATGTCCTGACTATCAACGGCTATATTTCCACCGGGCAGGATATGCCCGAGGGTTATGAGCTGGTGCATGGCGAATATGGTATCGGGGACTACCAGCGCAGCTTCACCCTGCCGGACGAAGTCGACCGCGACAACATTGACGCCAGCCTCAGCCACGGCGTTCTGCGTCTGACGCTGCCTAAAGCGCCGGAAGCGCAGGTGCGCAAAATCACCGTCAAAGCGCTTTAATGGCCAAGAACTATTATCTCATCCTGGGTGTCGCTGACGACGCCACCCAGGGTGAGATACGCCGCGCCTACCGGCGTATCGCCAAGGAATTGCATCCTGACTATTACGGTAACGAGGACAGCACGCCGTTCCTCGCCCTGCAGGAAGCGTATGCAGTACTTGGCGATCCCGAGCGCCGGGCCGCCTATGATCGGCTGCGCGGCCGGGAAACGGCGCGCGCGATGCGCGAGCGCGGCACAGCCGAACCGCTGTACCGCGCCAGCCGTCCCGAGCCCCTGATTCCCGAAGAAGCGTACCCGGAGCCGCTGGATGATCTTTTGCTGCGCGGCTCATTCAAAACCTTTACCCCCTCTTTCGACGAACTATTCGACCGCCTGTGGCGCAACTACAGCCCGCAGCGACCGGAGATGGATCCGCTCTACAGCCTTAATGTGGAGATCGTGCTCACCCCACTGCAGGCGCTGCGCGGCGGCCGCGTGCGCTTGCTGGTCCCGGCACAGCTTACCTGTTCGCTTTGTAACGGCCGCGGCGGCCTTGGATGGTTCGCCTGCGCTCGCTGCCGAGGCACGGGACGTGTTCTTGGCGACTATCCTGTCACCCTCACCTACCCGCCAGGCATCGTCAACAATCACGTGGAACAGCTCGCGCTGGACCGCCTGGGCATAAAAAACTTCTACCTCAACGTGATTTTTCGCGTCGGCGCCTGATTCGCAGCCTAACAACTTTCCAATCGCTTCTTAACAACTCCTGAACAACTTCTCTTTACTATAGCCTCGTACACATCACAACGCGGGCGGGAAGTGCTTGCCTCTGCAGACCTACCGAAGCAGGCCTGCCCAAGCAGGATTGCTTCGGCGGGAAGACAAACCCTGTCATGCCAGGTCAAGTGCACTCCAGACCACCAGACAAACGCGCGCTTCCTGCCCGCGCCTAACCAATGGTTGTAAAGGAGATTCAGTAAGAATGAAAAGCAAAACAAACAAAGCTCTTCTATTAGGGTTGGTCGCCGTCCTGGTCATGGCGCTGGGCGCTGTGGCTGTGTTTGCCCAGGATGACGCCACCCCTGATGCCAATACGGATACCCAAAGCAGGCCTGCCCTGCCCTTTGGCCGTGGTTTCGACAGCTTCCGCGATCGTGCCGATCACGGCAGCGCGAACGATGAAGCGCTGGCGGATGCGCTGGGCATTACCGTTGAGGAGCTGCAAGCGGCGCGGCAGAAGGTCGCTGCCGATCGCCTGGCCCAGGCGGTTGAAGACGGCATCATAACCCAGGATGAAGCCAATACCCTCCTGGCTATGCAGGCGCTGAAGGGTTACCTCGATCGCACCGCAATCATGGCCCAGGCGCTGGGTGTCAGTGTTGAGGAGTTTGAAGCGGCGCACGATGAGGGTACGCTCAGCGATCTGATGGCAAACATCACCCCTGCTGAGCTGAGCGAGCGGATGCAGGCGGCGACGGAAGCGGCCGTGAACCAGGCCGTAGCCGACAACGTCATCACCCAAACGCAGGCCGATCTCGTTCTGGAGCGTATCCAGAATGGCGGCCATAGCCTTGGTGGTGGATTCGACGGGCATCACGGCCATGGTGGGCGGCGCGGCGGTATACCGGGCGGCTTTTATGGCGCCCCTCAGAACAGCGAAAGCGGCGAGACGGTAACGCCTTTTGGTAATTTCAATTTCCAGGGCGCTCCCAATTCCGGCGCTTAAGCCTACCTGAAGTCCTCTTTCTTCTTTCCTAAGCCTCGCCAGACGAACAGTCTGGCGGGGTTTTTTCTTTAGTCTAAGCGCGCATCAACTTAACATTTTCTGAACAACTTCTGAAAAATATCTTAAACTTGCTAGCTTACACTGGATTTGAGTGCGTGGACGCTCGTGACTGTCTGCGTATTTCTTAGTACTGAACCAGACCAAAAGGAAGGCATACATGTTAACCAAGCGACATACTTTGATTATCACGGTTTTGCTCCTTTTCACGCTGGCGGCTACCGGCTGTGGGCTGCTCGTTGACCCCGCGGCTCCTAGCGGCGAGCTGGTAGCCACACCCGTACTCGTGGCAACCGAGGCGCCGGCGGACAGCGAGGCTATGCCGGCGGCTGAGGATGGGGCCTACCCGGCGGCAGAAGAAGTGGCCGCGCCTGTCACGGAGGATGAGGCCTATCCTGCAGCAGAAGAAATGGCCGCGCCCGTGGTTGCAGAAGAGGCCTACCCGGCGGCAGAAAATGAGGCCGCCCCGGTGACCGGCGGCGTTACGGTGTACGCTATCGACTCTTCAGCTTCCACAGTGCGTTTTGAACTGAACGAGGAACTGCGCGGCCAACCGGTGACCGTGGTAGGTACGACCGATCAGATCGCCGGCGAAATCGCCGTAGACCTGGCTGATTTGAGCACAGCGACCGCTGGCCCCATGCAGATCAATGCCCGCGGGCTTGCCACCGACAACAATTTTCGTAACCGTGCCATCCAGAACGAGATTTTGGATACCGGCGGCTATGAGTTCATTACTTTTACGCCCATGGCCGTTAACGGGCTTTCCGGCAGCGCTGCGCCAGGCGACACGTTCGAGTTCACGATCGATGGTGACTTGACCATTCGCGATATCACCCAGCCGGTCACGTTTGCTGTCAGCGCTACGGCCGTTTCCGACAGCCAAATAACCGGCACGGCCACCGCCGTTGTCCAACGCGCCGATTACAATCTCCTCATTCCCAGTGTGCCTAATGTGGCCAACGTGGAAGAAGAGGTAGAGTTGTATATTGATTTTGTAGCGAACGCTACCTAGCGAGGAGCAGGCGGCAGGTTGCAGGTGGCACGTGCCACCTGCAACCTGCCGCCTGCCACCTCTAACATATTTAACCTACCGTGTCCAAAACGATCTTAGTTGTTGATGATACCGAGAGCCTGCGCACGCTGGTCAAGAGTTACCTGACCCAGGAAGGGTTCCGTGTGTTAACGGCCGCCGACGGCCGTGAGGCATTATTCCTGGCGCGCGACGAGAAACCGGATCTGATCCTGCTCGATTTGATGATGCCGGAGATGGGCGGCACTGAGTTTATGCGCGTCTACGGCCGGGAATCGGAAACGCCGATCATCATTCTTACCGCTAAGGTTGAAGAAAATGACATGGTGCTGGGCCTGGAGCTGGGCGCGGATGACTACGTGACCAAGCCGTTCAGCATGCGCGAGCTCACGGCGCGCATTCGCGCCGTGCTGCGCCGCGCGGGCAAAACCGCGCCGCAAGCCGAACTGCTCCGTGCGGGGGAGATCACGGTCGATCGCAACGGCCGTCTGGTAAAAATCGGCGACCATTATGTTGACCTCACCCCTTCCGAGTTCGATCTCCTGGCCACGCTTATGAGCGCGCCTGGCCGCGCCTATTCGCGCATGGATCTGCTTGACCTGCTGCAGGGCAGCGCGTTCGAAGGCTACGAGCGCACGATTGATGTTCACGTGCGTAATCTGCGATCGAAGATCGAGGACGATCCCAGTAACCCGCGCTACGTAGAAACCGTCTATGGCGTCGGCTATCGCTTCGCCGCCGATCTTTAGTCATGCGTTCCCTTGCCGCCAAGCTCACCCTCGCTTTTCTCATTGTCGGTATTGCCGGTGCGCTGCTGGTTGCGGTTTTTATGGGCCGCCAGACGCAGCGTGCGTTTGATCGGTTTGTTCTGGGCAGCTATCAGCGCGATATCATCGAGCGCCTAGCTGCCTATTACGACGCCTACGGCAGTTGGGACGCCATTACCGGCAGCAGCCCACCCCGCCTCACGTCTCCTCGCTTTGAAGGTAATCACCAGGGGGAAGTGCGTGACTTATTCACGGTGGCCAACGCCCAGGGCCAGGTGATCCTGTCCGGCCATGACTATGCGCTTGGCTATGAACTGAGCGA
Source organism: Promineifilaceae bacterium (SeqCode) (assembly GCA_046259695.1). Lineage (GTDB taxonomy): Bacteria > Chloroflexota > Anaerolineae > Promineifilales > Promineifilaceae > JAACFF01. The sequence continues at coordinate 15,261 of JBJYWX010000260.1, forward strand.
GAATGAGATGGCGCGCGCCGTACCCGTAGAAGTGAATGGCAGCGAGGTGGGCTGGGTGCTGTTCGCTCAGCAGCCGGAACGCGTCGGTACCGTGGCCGGTTCCCTGGAAGCGAACTTCCTGGAGAGCATGCGCAGTGCCCTCATCTGGGGTGGATTGGCAGCCACGCTGGTGGCGCTGATCCTCGGCGCTTTTCTGGCGCGTACAATCTCGCACCCCATCCGCGAATTGACCGGCGCGACGCAGCGTATGGCCGCCGGAGAACTGGACATCCAGGTGCCTGTACGCACCGCTGATGAGGTGGGTGAACTGGCCGCTTCATTCAATCAGATGAGCAGCGACCTGTCGCGCGTCACGCGCGCCCGGCGGCAGATGACGGCCGATATCGCGCATGATCTGCGCACCCCGCTCAGTGTTATTCTTGGTTATACCGAAGCTTTGAGCGACGAAAAGCTTAGCGGCACGCCGGAAACCTACACGGTCATGTATCGTGAGGCGCTGCACCTCAGCCACCTGATTGACGATCTACGTGTGCTTTCCTTGGCCGATATGGGCGAACTGCCGCTTACGCGCCGCCCGCTCGCCCCCCTGGAACTTTTGGAGCGCGCCGCCGCTGCCCACCAGCCGCAGGCAAGCAGCAAGCAGATCGATTTATCTGTGACCGCCGCGCCCGACCTGCCGCTCGTCGAAGTCGATCCAGAGCGTTTGGCCCAGGTGCTGAACAACTTGCTCAGCAATGCCCTGCGCCACACGCCGCAAAACGGCCGGGTGACGCTGGCCGCCGCGGCGCAGAGCGGTCGGGTCACGCTTTCCGTGAGCGACAATGGCCCCGGCGTTCCGGCCGCGGATCTGCCCTATATCTTCAACCGCTTCTACCGTGCGGACGAGGCACGCCAGCAAAATGGCGAATCCGGCCTAGGTCTTGCCATCGCCAAGGGGATTGTGCAGGCTCATGGTGGCACGATCACGGTGGATAGCCCGCCCGGCGCCGGCGCGACCTTTACGGTAACCCTTCCGGCGCCAAGTTTACGCCCAGAAATGGGCACAAAATCCCCGAACTCCAGTTGACGCCCCTGGCGAGATGACCGGCAGGGGCGCCCCTTGTGGGTGCCCGCCCTCGCTAAGTAGCCGCGCTGTCCGCTTTTTGCTGCTCGCCATCGTCGGCCGTCGGGCCGGCATCTACGTCGACCTTTCGGCCGTTTGCCACCAGCTCATCTACTGGAAGAATATGGTAAGGGACATCAATCACGATAATGTTCTGTTTAGAGCGCAGCCGTCGCCGCAAGAAATTGGCTGTTTGATTGTGCAGCACGCCGGCACTCCATCCTTCGGGAATGAACTCCGGTATGACGACCGTGACCAGCTTATTTGTGAACTCCTCGTCGTTCACGCTGACGATGTAATTTTCCAGGGGCGTAAGAATGTCGCGGTAGTCATAGTCCAAAATAACCAGTTCGATGCCCGCGGTTAGCTTTGGGAAGCGCGCCCACCGACGTTCTATGCGCTCGTGTACATCGGGAGACGTGGCCACGCAGACAGCCCGTACATCGTCGGCGATGCGCTTCGCGTACTGCAAGGCACGTAGCGTCCCGCGGTGCACGTCGGCAATAGGTACGACGGCCACATCAGCTACATCCATCAAGTCCTCTTCGAGCAAGTCGCGCGTGCTGAGCGTCTGGGCTACAGACTGGTAATGTTTGTTGATCCGGTCAAACATGAAGACAACGAGCGGGATCGCCACGGCGACGATCCAGGCGCCTTCCGTGAACTTGGTAGCCACGAGAATGATAAAGACAATGCCTGTCATCGTTGCGCCTAAAATGTTCAGCATCCGCTTTAAATGCCAGTTTTTCTCGTAATGGATGGTCGTTACCCCTGTAAATTCAGTCTCGCCTGGTTCAAGCTTGCCGATCTTGCTCATGAGATGGGCCATACCGGCCTGGGATAGGGTGAAGCTGAGCATCACGCCCAATGCATACAAAGGCAGCATAGCGATCTCGTTGGCGCGAAAAAGGATAATGATCGACGAGGATATGACAGCCAGGATAAGGATCCCGGAGCTGTAGACCAGGCGATCGCCCCGGTTTTGCATCCATCGCGGCAGGTAACCGTCATTGGCCAGAAAGGAGCTCAAACGCGGGAAGTCCTGGTAGCCGGTGTTTGCCGCCAGAAACAGGATCAAAGCGGTAAAAAGCTGGACCCAGAAGTAGAGCAAGCCGCGCCCGGCAATGTCGCGCGTCATTTGCGATAGAATACTCTCACTTTCTTCCGGGATGAGATGCATGTGCGTGGACAGATAGGAAATGCCCAGGAACAGCGACATGGCGATGACGCCCATGACTACCATAGTTAAGGCAGCGTTTCTGGCTTCTGGTGCTTTGAACGCTTTGACGCCGTTACTGATTGCTTCGATACCAGTCAGCGCTGTACACCCCCCGGCGAAGGCGCGCAGCAGAAGCCAGATGAAAGCGAAACCAACCAGTGTCTCACTGGCCGGTACGGCATCGTGATAAACGGGCAAAGGCGCCAGGCCAAAGAGACCCAGGCTGCGTGCCATGCCGATGATAATCACCAGCAGAACGCCGCCCACGAAGGCGTATGTCGGAACGGCGAAGATGGTACCGCTCTCGCGCACGCCGCGCAGATTGATCCAGGTGATCAAGGCCACGGCCGTCAGAGCAATCAGAACACTATACGGGGCCGAGCCGGGAAAAGCTGATGTCACAGCGCGTACGCCGGCCGAGGCGGATACCGAGACAGTTAAGATATAATCTATGAGCAGGGCCGACCCGGCGAATAGAGACGGATATTTACCCAGGTTGTCCTTGGCCACGGTATAGGCGCCGCCGCCGTCTGGATAATGCAGAATGGTCTGGATATAGCTGAAGACCACCATTAGTACCAGTGAGGCCACGGCGATGGCGATAGGAAGCGTCAATACCAGCGCGCCGCTGCCCAAGACGATCAGCACGCTCATAATGGCTTCGGTAGCGTAAGCGTTGCTGCTAATTGGGTCAGAGGCAAAGACCGCGAGCGCGCGCGTTTTGTCGAGGCGTTCGTGCTTTTCTCTGCTTGTAGGGAATGGCGCGCCAATGAGCGCGCGCTTTATATTTGATGACATGTATAAAATACTCCAATGATCTGCCGCCCGAAACCGGATGCAGATTCGTGGCTGCAATGCAGGCAACAATAACAGAATTAGCATCAAGAAATGTTTCAGAAGATAGACCGTGATATAAAGAAAACGTCAAGATTTGACTTAAAATCCAGGTGATGGCAGATCAATCAGGGGACAAAGAAAAGAAATCCGGGGCGAACGTTGGTTCTCCTTTCGGCCGTTTGCTGCCGGTAAGCGGTGAAAGCAGTTCTTGGAAGGATTACCTGATCAGCGTGGGCCTGGTGCTGATGGCAGCGCTCGTGGGCTTGCCGCTGCGGCCGTATGTCAGTTCCACCAATCTGGTCATGCTCTTTTTTGCCGCGGTGGTCGCGGCGGCAATCTGGTTTGGCCTTTACCCCGCCGTTGTCGCTTCCCTGTTAAGTGTGATCCTCTTCGACGAGTTATTCGTACCGCCCTATTACACCATGCAGATTGATGATGCCCAGTATGTGCTGACGTTTGCCGGGCTGCTGCTGGTCGGCCTCGTTGTTAGCCTGCTGGCCGCGCAGGCGCGCGAACAAATGAAAGCCGCCAACGAGGCGCGCCTTCTCGAAGAGACCAGACTGCTGCAGACCGCATTGCTCAATTCCATATCGCATGACCTACGCACACCCCTGGCCACGATTACGGGCGCCCTGAGCAGCCTGCTTGAAGACGAATATCTGCTTTCCCCTGCGGCGCGTGAGGATTTGTTGGAGACCGCCTGGGAAGAAACAATCCGGCTGAACCGCCTGGTTGGTAATTTGCTCGATATGACCCGTCTACAATCCGGTTCAATGAGGCTGGTTTGCCATACGAGCGACGTTGAGGACCTGGTTGGAGCGACCTTAGCCCAAATGCCGCGCCGCCTGGTTGGCCGCCAGGTAAAAAGCTCTATCCCCCTCAATTTGCCTCCGGTGGAAATTGATCTGGCGCTGGTCGTTCAGGCGCTAGTTAACCTGCTCGATAATGCTTTGAAGTTTGCGCCGGCCGGCCGGCCGATTGAGATTGAAGCGCACGCAGAGGGCGATTGGGTTGTCCTGGCCGTCAAGGATCGCGGGCCAGGCCTGCCCGATGTGGACAGTGAATTTCTCTTTGATAAATTCTTTCGCGGTTCGGATCAATTCACCCACACTACAGGGCAAGCCACCGGGACCGGTTTAGGGTTGTCTATAGCGAAAGGAATTGTGGAGGCGCACGGCGGTCGCATCTGGGCAGAGAATCGCCCCGGCGGCGGTGCCGTTTTCTATTTCACCCTGCCGGTCGCGTTGTCCGCATAACTATGAGCCGTGCTAAACAATAGATTGCTTGTTAAGAATCGACCGTTAGACGGTAACCCACTCCTGGTTCGGTCAAGATGTAGCGCGGATGGGCAGGGTCCTGCTCGATTTTGTGGCGCAGATTGCTCATGTGCACGCGCAGCAGATGGCTCTCCGACTGGTAGCCGACGCCACGCACTTCGCGCAAGAGCTGCTGGTGGGTCAGCACGCGCCCGGCATATTTGATCAACACTCTGAGCAGATCGTATTCTGTAGGCGTCAACTGCACTTCTTCGCCGTCGCAGGTGACGACGCGCGCCGCCAGGTCAACGCGCAGATCACCGCTTTCAAATACCGGCTCACTGTCTGCCTTTTGGGCATGCCGCATGGCCACCCGCATGCGCGCTGCCAGTTCTCCCATGCTGAACGGCTTGGTAAGAAAATCATCCGCCCCGGCGTCGAGCGCCTCGATCTTGTCATCGTCCTGGTCCTTTACGGAAAGGATTAAGACCGGCGTTTCGCTCCATTCGCGCAGGCGCTGCGTGACTTCAATGCCGCTGATATCCGGAAGGCTCAAATCGAGGATGATCAGATCAGGTAGGAAATTGATGGCCTGAAGGATGGCGTCCTCTCCCGTGGCCGCTTCCTGGACGGCATAGCCATGCGCGGTCAGCGAAGTACGCAGGAAACGCCTGATGGCTTGC